>CAJUPQ010000012.1 GCA_910588505.1 uncultured Hungatella sp.
ATAACATACCACATAACGTTCCTCCAGTCCTCAAACCGGGAACTGTGTCTGAAAAATGGGTATGCTTCGCCATTCGTCACAGAAAACTGTCACGATAAGCAAAACAATATAACCTCAAACACAGTTAAACGCGGCCACGCGACGATTTAACTTTGATTGATTTTATAAATTACTTGAAATTACCTGAATGATCCTTGTGCCAGCAGTCATCAGACTGCTGACCTGCGCATATCTGCGCGCTTCCTTGATTATATCATATTTCCCCAAAATGTAAATCAAAAAATTTATTTCCCAGAAATAACATAAGTTGGCACGATATTTCGCACCGCTTCCTTGATCTGCCCTGAGTCGCTGTTGGCGATCTTGTAGAGTTCGTCTAGCTGCCGCCTAAACAGCTCCTCGTCAAAGTCTATGGGCTTTCCGATATGGATCAGGCGGTTGGGGGTCTCCTGCAGCCCCTCCTCATCCATCAGCATTTCCTCAAAAAGTTTTTCCCCAGGGCGGAGTCCTGTGAACTCGATGTTAATGTCCTCATATGGAACATACCCTGACAGCCGGATCAGGTTCTCCGCCAGATCCAGGATACGCACCGGTTCGCCCATATTCAGGATGAAGATCTCGCCGCCTTTGGCATAAGCTCCGGCCTGCAGCACCAGGGATACTGCCTCGGGAATGGTCATGAAGTACCGGATGATATCCTTGTGCGTGACAGTTACAGGTCCGCCTTCCTCGATCTGCTTCTTAAACAGAGGGATCACCGAACCGTTGCTGCCCAGCACATTGCCAAAGCGCACAGCCACAAACTCTGTTTTGGAATGACGGTTCATCATCTGGACCACCATCTCACACATGCGCTTGGAGGCGCCCATGATATTGGTGGGGTTCACAGCCTTGTCTGTGGAGATCAGCACAAAGCGGTCCGCCCCATACTTATCCGCCGCTTTGGCAGTCTTATAGGTTCCGAATACATTATTCTTGATGGCTTCATTGGGGCTGTCCTCCATAAGGGGGACATGCTTGTGCGCTGCCGCGTGATAGACGATATTAGGCCTGTATTTTTCAAACACAGACTCCATCCTGTGGGTATTGCGCACCGAGCCGATAAGGACCACCAGATTCAGATCCGGATAGCTCCTTATTAATTCCTGCTGCAGATCATAGGCATTATTCTCATACACATCAAAGACAATGAGCTGTTTCGGATTATGGCTGGCGATCTGGCGGCACAGCTCGCTTCCTATGGAACCGCCTCCCCCTGTGACCAATACTACTTTATTGCTCACATAACCCATGATCTGGTTAAGATCCACCCGGATCGGCTCCCTGCCCAGAAGATCCTCAATCTCAACCTTCCGCAGCTTCGAAATACTGACATCGCCATTGAGCAGCTGGTAGATGCCTGGAAGAATCCGCAGTTCACAGTCTGTCTCCCGGCAGATCTCCAGGATCTTCTTCGTCTCGCTTCCCGGGGCTGACGGCATGGCCACATAGATCTCTTCTACATTATACTTCTGCACCAGAACCGGGATGTCGTTCCTGTCCCCGGCGATCAGGACCCCATTCAGGTATTTCCCCTGTTTGTTCTTATCATCATCAACAAAGCATACCACATGGCCATCCGCATATGTACTTGTCAGCATCTCTTTCAGGATCATGGAACCTGACGTGCCTGCTCCCACGATCATGACGCGCTTGCCCTTATGACGTCCGTAACCGGAGCGCAGGGAGCGCCCGATCCGGTAAGAGAGACGCACCAAGGTCACGCATGTAGCTAAGGACGCGAAACAGATGCCAAAATAACTTCTGGGGACCCGCAGTTCCAGCATGGTCATCCCTGATATCTGACACAGCGACGCCAGAACACAGGCCACAACAATGTGCGTCTCTTCCTTCATCCCTGCCACACTCCACATAAAGGAATAGAGCCGCAGCAAAAAGAAGATAATAATGGTAAACAATATATAGAAAGGAGCATAGTCCTTTACTGCCTGAATATAATTGGTTGGGATGTTGGACAACTGCATATCAAACCGGATCCACAATCCCAGAAAACTGCTGAACTGGATCAACACAATATCTACCATCAACAGTAAGAGCATTCGTATTCTTTTTCCCTTTGGAACTAATTTGTCAATCATTTTATCTACCCGTTTCCCTATGCTTTTTACAAAGCCTTTCCCCTTTTTTATAATTCCGCGCAAACCTTATGATAGTATATCATCTCTCGACTCATAACTCAACTGTAACAATTTGTAAAACTTTTAATATTTTATTAAATCGTAACCGTTTACGGGGCGGGGAAAATCGGATGAAAACAGGCGTCAAGCTTGCTTGTAAGACTGTTTTTATCCGATTTTCCACATCGGGCGAACGCCCGATGCTTCTTGTTCGGCGAAGCCGGACAAGAAGATCCCCCCGTGAACATGAAATCCTTACTGTTCAAAGCAGCCGGGCCGTATCCCATATTCCCGGTGATGGGCCTCTGCCCCTCCGGTCCTTAACTTGCGTCTCTCGCCACCCCCGCCGCGCTGACTGCCAAAAGTGTCCACATCACCGGAGTTGCGATAGGCTGGTTTATATTAACTGCTGCCTGGAGATCATAGCAGGCCACCGCCAGAAGCGCCGCCACTGCCATGGGATTCCCCTTTTGCTTCTTCACAACCTGAATCGCGGCGGCAATATGGACTCCGCAGTAAGCCAGAAGTCCCACCGGCCCGATCGTCACCAGATACTGCAGATACTCGTTGTGGGCGCTGTCGAACAACTCCTGATACCGCTCCACCATCTCCGGGTAATTGTTCATCCTTGTGACAAACCCAAAGGTGTCCGGCCCATAGCCGAAAAGCTTCTGTATCAGAGGGAATCTTTTATAGTCCTCCACCGCGATCCTCCACACATAGCCTCTGTGAGTCCCCCATTCATCATTAAACAAAAGGTAGCTCTGCAGGCCTTTATACCGCTGGCCATGCCCCGCCACATTCACATCATAGAGCATGAAGAGTACCGCCAAAGTCATAGCTGCCAGCAAGACCAGCCAGGCCTTTATGAGCATGGAGGTCACAGACGGTCTCTCAAAAACCCCCGCGCGCTCCATCAGATAGCAGCCACCTGTGGCCAGCCACAAAACCGCCACCATCCCAGGCAGAAATCTGCTTCCGGCGATCACCTGGAACAGTCCTGTGATAGGGACCACCTGCCCCTCCATTACTCTTAAGATCACACCCACCAGAGCCACAGCCGTAAAAAAGGCAGCTGCCAGCAGAACATACCGCCAGATCCCCCTTCCGGACCGAAAAGCGTACAGCGGAAGCAGACCGAAAAACGCTGCCAGTGAAAGGTACCCGTTATCGCTTTCCCCAAGGATCAGCGCAAAAAACGCGACCACGGTACAGAGCCCATATCCTGCCGCCTTTTTCTTCTCCCGGGCCGCTGCAAACATCACCCCGGCGTATGCCATCACCATAGCCACACAGGAAGTATAGGTATTGATATTTCCTATGGTGGAGGTGAATTTATAGCGCTGGGTTTCCATGATCTCCGCCTTGAACCCCAGCAGATCCATATCAAAAAAATCCGAGATGCCAAACACGCACATAAAGAGCCCTGCTGCCACAAAGATCACCAGATGCCATTCTTTTGCCTGATAGTATCTGGTTATGCAGAAATATGCTCCAACATACAGCATCAGCAGAAAACAGCCTGCGTACCGCCCTCCATTTCCCACAAACGCGTAAAACCTTACAGGCGACACGATGGTTGAGATCATGATCGCAACTCCCCACACCACCACCGCCAGATCCATAAGGTTTCTTTTATCGTTAACCGTTTCTTTTGGGCGCCCTGCTAAAAACAGCCAGCCGCCTGTCCCTAATATGGCCAAAACGGTACATATACAATAGTAAATACATTTTGTTTCCAGGATATCATAATAAAAATCATGATATACCAAAAGCATACCTGCTGTCACGGCTACAACATACACCGCCAGCAGACATGGCAAAAACTCATGTTTAGAACAATGTTTACTCCTCTTTGTCAATCCGATCTAATTCCTCCTCTTTTTGCAACAATATTCGATGTCTCCGGTACTCCGCGATCCCCATTCCTAAAAATGTCCACATAATCGGTGTTGAGGTGGGCTGGTTGATATTGACCAGCGCCTGGACGCCATAGCTGAACACGGCAAAACCCATCCCTATAATATATGGGCTGCAGTGGCACTTAACCATGTCCCGCACGGACAGAACCATAAACATAATATAGGCGCCCGTAGCAATCGGGCCTATCGTGATCAAAAACTGCAAATACTCGTTGTGGACATTATCAAACAATTCCCCGGAAAACGCGGCGCTCTCCGCCAAATCGCGGAAAAACGAAATGATCCCAAATGTCTCCGGCCCGTATCCAAATACTTTCCTTATAAAGGGAAACTCTCTGTAGTTTTCAATGGCTTTCCTCCACGCAAATCCGCGGTTGGTCCCCCAGTTGTCATTAAATACCACCATGTCTCGCAAGCCGCCGTATCTGTCACCATGGCCTAAAAGGTTGGCGTCGATCAAAATACCCGCTATTCCAGCCGCACCCACAAGCAAAAGGATACCCCAGGCCCATTTCGCCTTCTTTCCAAGTTCCCCTTTCTCCCTGTGAAGCTTGTAGTCAGCCCCGTAAACTATGGCTGTTATACCCCAAAAAGCAACGCATATCTTATAAAAACTGCCCATATTTACAACTGCCCGGTTAAATCCTGACGGACTCATGACCGTATCCGCATACCTGACAGCCAAAGCCTTATAAAAAGAAAATGCCAGCAGCAATGAGGAGACCATCATCAGATATCTTCGAAGTCCCTGACGGTCTTTAAACAGATACAGCGGCAAAAATCCCAGCAGAACCCCCAGCCCCAGATAAGCGCTGTCGCTGTTTCCAACCACAACACCTAAAAAGGAAATGGTCATCAGAATGAACCATACCACAGATTCCAGCCTTTTTTGGCAGGTAGTATAGATGGCCGCAGCTGCCCCCGCGATGAGCCCCGCATAGCTTGCGTAAAAATTAATATTTCCCAAAGTGGACATAAACTTGTGGATCTGCTCTTGTATTATCTCTTCCTTAAAGCCAAAAATATCCATGCTCAAAAAATCGGTCACACCAAACAGGAACGTTACGCAGCCTGTCAGCACGCCGACATAGATACAGATGGGATAAGGTCTGTAGCATCTGGAGATGACGAAATACGCGATCATGTAGATCGTCATGAGAAACAGCCCGCTGAACCGCCCTTCATTGCCCCAAAACGACTCATAGAGATAATCCGACAACAGCGTTGACACACCTGCTATGGCCCAATATACCACCAAAGCTTTCTCCGCCAGACTTAACCCTTTTAAAAATTCTTTTACAGAAGGCTTTTCCACCACCTTAAGGATCAAAACCGGGATCAGCAGCGCGCAGGCCCCGCAGTAATAGTAGTACTTGTCCACATTGATGTTATAGTAAGCATTGGTGACAAAAAGCGGCATCCCCACCAAAACAGCTGCTATATAAAGTCCCATGAGCAGTTCAGAAACTTTCCATCCTTTTATAGTCATGTTATTCTTCATGATTCCTCCATAATTTAGTACAACTCCATAAAATGATGCCTCTCCCCATCTTTCACATATCCGATACAAGCATCCAGATTCACATTCTCCACACTCCGGAAAATATTTTTCCCCACACAGGGATTTACTTTCTCCAGCTCCCGGATCAGTTCCTTGATCTCCTGCCTCTTGGAGGAATGTACCTCTTCCTCCATGGCCCTCTCCCTGGCGATCTTCTCTGTAAAGCGGCAGGCACACTGGAGAAACCGCAGGCGGTTAAAGTCCTTCCACTCCAGGATATCTCTCTCTTTCACCAGGTAAAGAGGGCGGATCAGTTCCATCCCGGGGAAATTGGTGCTGTGGAGCTTAGGCATCATAGTGTTGACCTGGGCGCCGTAGAGCATACTCATAAGGATCGTCTCGATCACGTCATCAAAATGGTGGCCCAGGGCGATCTTATTGCACCCCAGCTCCTTAGCTTTGGCGTACAGCCATCCCCGGCGCATGCGGGCGCAGAGGTAGCAGGGCGATTCTTTTATATCCACCACCACATCGAAGATATCCGAATCAAAGATCTGGACCGGAATCCCCATACGGCGGGCATTCTCCTCGATAAGGCGGCGGTTGTCCGCATGATACCCCGGATCCATCACAAGAAAATGCAGTCCGAACCGCATTTTCCCGTGACGCAGGATCTCCTGCATACATTTGGCCAGAAGAAACGAATCCTTGCCCCCTGAGATGCAGACGGCGATATTGTCCTCTGGCTGGATCATATCATAATCGTTAAGCGCCCTGATAAATGGACGCCAGATGGATTTGCGAAACTTTTTTATGATGCTGCGTTCGATGTCCGCTGTCTCTGGCAGGGATGCGGACATGGGCTGCGCTTCTTTCTCCCATTGCCCTTCTGCTGTCTGCCTTTGTTCTCTCTGCTGTATTGCCATTATGATCTGCTCTCCTGTCGGTTGTTCACGGTTGGTTCTTCGCCGCATCTTCCCTGACGCTCTGTGTTCCGGCGCATGCCCACAGCATGACCCGTTTTTCGATTTGTCTGTATCCAACGGACTCCTGCGTCTGCTTTCCCCACATCGCTTTCTTTGTTCACAAAACGATCCGTCTCTCACTCTGATCAATCTGCTTCTCTCACAGCCGCTCTTTCAGTCTTTCCACATCTTCCCGCATTTCCTCAATCTGCTGCTGTGCTGCTCGAAACGCTTTGGCGTCGGCCCACGCCTGCTCCGCCTTCGCCACTGGCACTCCATCCTTCTTCACTGCTCTGGCCGGCACTCCGGCTGCTGTGATGTTGTCCTCCAGCGGCTTTAGCAGCACCGCGTTGGCGGCGATGGTGCAGTGGTCTCCCACCTCAAAGGCCCCCAGGATCTTGGCTCCCGCTCCCACTGTGACATAGTTTCCAAGGGTGGGATGTCTCTTACCCTTCTGATTGCCCACGCCTCCTAATGTGACGCCCTGGTAAATGGTACAGAAGTCGCCCACCACAGCTGTCTCCCCGATAACCACGCCGCTGCCATGGTCTATTAGCACACCGCGGCCCAGCTTTGCCCCTGGGTGGATCTCGATCTGGGTAAAAAACCGGGCTGTCTGGGAGATCAGTCTGGCGATAAAATACATATGGCGTTCATAAAACCAGTGGGCGGCCCGATGCCAGATCAGGGCGTGGATCCCCTGATACAGAAGAAGGACCTCCAGACCGTTTCTGGCCGCCGGGTCTCGGGACTGAACCGCCTTCACGTCAAACCATATATCCTTTATGAACATCTATTTCCTTTCTACCGCTGCAGGCCCTCTATTTCCGGACCTGCTTGGATAGTATATCATATGCGCTGACAAATAAAAAGGGATAAGTTACTGAAAGATAACAGGATTTTCCAGATTTTCGGTTTTAACCACCACGTAAGGGTAGGATGTCTCCGGCGCTGGGTTCTCCCCCTTCTCCGGTCCCAAAAGCTCCGTGTCAATGACAATGGAGTTTTCGGTGAGATACAATTCCTTCACCGCAATGCTGTACCCGCCTGTGGACTGAGGGCCGTATCCCACCACGATGTACAGATTCTGCTCGTCGCTGAATGTCAATTTAAAGGGCTGCAGGGTCTTTTCCGAGATGATCTGCTTTAGCTCCGCCGGCACATCCCCATCCCCCACCACGCTAAATTCCAGATCCCTCACTTTTTTGCCGTCCTCCTTGCTGACCTTGCAGCCACCGCAAAGCGCCAGCGCCGCCGTCAGCCCTGCCGCCAGAATGATCCGAAGCCATGGGGATATTCCACGCATACTCCTGTTCATGCCAAAACCTCTTTATACTTGATCATTTCTATATTTATGTAAGCTGGGGATGTAATATACATGGACAATGTCATTAGCTAAAGGTTGTGACCGGCCTGATAGGAATCATGTCCTGCCCACGCACATAAAAATCCCCCGGGAATCAGCCTCCTTCCTCTCTGCTTCCCGGAGGATCCTAAATCTATCTCATCTGACATGCTCCTATATCATATCAAACCACACTCTGAACATAAGCCGTCAGCTGGTCTCTATCCGTCTCCTCGTCGATCACAATGGTATCCCCGGCCCGCACCTGGTCCTGGAGGATGATCTTTGCTGCCAGGGTCTCCACGTATTTCTGGAGATACCGCTTCAGCGGCCTTGCCCCGTAGACCGGGTCGTACCCGTGCTGGGATACGAACAGCTTTGCCCTGTCTGTCAGATCCACCCGTATCTCCCTGTCAGCCAGACGCTTGTTGGTATCCGCCATCATCAGGGACACGATATTGCCGATGTTGTCTCTGGTTAAAGGCTTAAACAGGATGATCTCGTCCAGACGATTCAAAAACTCCGGTCTGAAATGAGCCCTCAGATCGCCCATAGCCATGTCTTCCGCTTCTTTGGTAATATTGCCTCCCGCGTCGATGCCGTCCAGCAGATACTGGGAACCGATATTGGAGGTCATAATGATGATGGTATTCTTAAAGTCAACGGTTTTCCCGGTGGAATCCGTGATCCGTCCGTCGTCCAGCACCTGCAAAAGCACGTTAAATACGTCTGGGTGGGCCTTCTCCACCTCGTCAAACAGCACCACACAGTAGGGCTTGCGCCGTACCGCCTCGGTCAGCTGTCCGCCCTCGTCGTATCCCACATATCCTGGAGGAGCCCCGATCAGGCGGGCCACAGAGTGTTTCTCCATGTATTCGCTCATGTCGATACGCACCATGTTGCCCTCATCGTCAAACAGGCTTTCCGCAAGGGCCTTGGCCAGTTCCGTCTTTCCCACGCCTGTAGGCCCTAAGAACAGGAAGGAGCCAATGGGCTTGGTGGGGTCTTTGATGCCTGCCTTGGAGCGGATGATGGCTTCCGTCACTTTCTCCACGCCTTCATCCTGCCCCACCACCCGGCGGTGCAGCACTTCGTCCAGGTGCAGGGTCTTGCTTCTCTCGCTCTCAGTCAGCTTTGCCACCGGGATCCCGGTCCATCGGGAGATGATGCGGGCGATCTCGTCGTCTGTCACGTTCTCGTGAACCAGGCTTAAATCCTGGCTGCGCACCTTCTCCTCCTCTTCGGCCAGCTGCTTCTGCAGCTCCGGAAGTTTTCCGTACTGCAGCTGAGCCGCCTTATTCAGGTCGTACTCCTGCTGGGCCTGGGCGATCTTGCGGTTAGTGTTCTCAATCTCCTCACGCAGGGAAGAAAGCTTCTCCACGGAAGACTTCTCATTCTCCCACTGGGCCTTTTGGGCCGTAAATTCGTCGTGGAGCTCTGCCAGCTCCCTCTGCAGATCTGCCAGCCGGTCCTGGCTTAAACGGTCCGTCTCCTTTTTCAGAGCCGCCTCCTCGATCTCCATCTGCATGATCTTTCTGGACAGTTCATCCAGCTCGGTGGGCATAGAATCCAGCTCGGTCTTGATCATGGCGCAGGCCTCGTCTACCAGATCAATGGCTTTGTCCGGCAGGAAACGGTCGGAAATATACCGGTCCGAGAGCATAGCCGCCGAAACCAGAGCCGAGTCCGTGATCTTGACGCCGTGGAACACCTCGTACCGCTCTTTTAATCCTCTTAAGATGGAGATGGTGTCCTCCACCGTAGGCTCCTCCACCATAACCGGCTGGAACCGCCGCTCAAGGGCTGCGTCTTTTTCAATATATTTCCTGTACTCATCCAGGGTGGTGGCGCCGATACAGTGGAGCTCGCCCCGGGCCAGCATAGGCTTTAACATGTTGCCCGCGTCCATGGACCCTTCCGTCTTTCCCGCTCCCACGATGGTGTGCAGCTCGTCGATAAACAGGATAATCTGGCCGTCGCTCTTCTTCACTTCTTCCAGCACGGCTTTTAACCGCTCTTCAAATTCTCCACGGTACTTGGCTCCGGCCACCAGAGCGCCCATGTCAAGGGCAAACAGCTTTTTATCTTTCAGCCCTTCCGGCACGTCTCCCCGGACAATACGCTGGGCCAGCCCCTCTACCACAGCGGTCTTGCCCACGCCTGGTTCGCCGATAAGGACCGGGTTATTCTTAGTCTTCCTGGACAGGATGCGGACCACATTGCGGATCTCGCTGTCCCTGCCGATCACCGGGTCCAGCTTTTGGTTCCTGGCCCGCTCTACCAGATCATAGCCGTACTTTTCCAGAGTGTCATAGGTAGCTTCCGGATTATCGCTGACCACCCGCTGATTACCCCGGACCGTGGTGAGGGCCTTTAAAAACGATTCCCGGTTAATGCCGTACTGGCGGAACATCTCCTTGATGGTCTTGTCAGGCTGCTTTATTAAGGAAAGAAACAAATGCTCCACGGAAACGTACTCGTCTCCCATGGCCTTGGCCTCATCTTCCGCGTGGATCAGGACTTTATTCAGATCATTGCTCACATACAGCTGTCCGCCGCCGCTGACCTTGGTAAGGCGGTCCAGCGCCTGCTGCGCCTCGTTGGTAAACATCTCCGGGGAGATGTTCATCTTGGTGATCAGCTTCAGGATCAGGCTGTCTTCCAGCGTCAGAAGGCTGCAGAGCAGATGCTCCTGCTCCAGCTGCTGGTTGCCATGTTCATATGCCAGCTTTTCGCAGTTCTGCACAGCTTCTATGGATTTCTGGGTAAATTTATTAATATTCATAACCGCTCCTCCTTTGGGATCTGATGAAATATATTTGTTTTGTTTGTTCTAGCAGAAATATAACATATATTGTTAGCACTGTCAAGGGGCGAGTGCTAAAATCACAAAAAATTTTTTCTTGTAATTTCCTTGAACTATGGTATCATAGAGAATACAATAGGGCATATTGTTACCATACGAGGGAGGTGTATGCATGGAAAGGATTGTTGATGTCGCCCAATACATCTATGAGGAATATAAGAGGCAATCTGGAGAATCTATAGATGAAATGAAGCTGCACAAACTGCTTTATCTCACCCAGCGAGAATCCATTGCCCTAACCAATGAGCCCATGTTTCCAGAACACTTTGAAGGTTGGAAATATGGCCCGGTATGCAGGGAAGTGCGGGTCAACTACACTGAAGACGGCATGAATATGCAAGATATCAGAAAAATCTCGCTTGAAAACGCTTATATTGCCAAAAACATTATATTACAATATGGCGCATTAGCATCATGGAAATTAAGCCGGATCTCTCACGACGAACTGTCCCGGAAAAATTCTCGAAAAGGTTTGCAGCCTAATGATAACGAAAATATTATCATCTCTATGGAAGACATCCGAAAAGATGCTGAAAATGTGAGACCCTATGACTCCGTGTGGGATATGTATTATGATGAATTTGACGACGCGGAGGTTATTTAAAAGGAGACAACCCACTATGCAATTATCATTCTCCGGCGGAGCCATGGAGATCGGCGGCAGCTGCATCTACTTAAGAGCAGCCGGCAGAGGCATCCTATTAGACGCCGGGATCCGCCAGGGCGGCTCCAAAGATCCGATCCCCGACTTCCGCCTGATCCAGCAGATGGGCGGAGTTGACGCGATTCTGGTGAGCCACGCCCACATGGACCACACCGGGACGCTTCCCATCATCAGCAAAGCCTACCCCCAGGCCCGGATCTACATGACCGCCATGACCGCGGACCTGGTGAGGGTTCTTTTATCAGACAGCCTAAAGATCATGGACCGGAGGGAGGGGGAGATCCCCCACTACGCCCAGCAGGATGTTACCGCCATGTTGGGCCGCGTGTATCCCCTAAATTTCCGGGTCCGTTTTCCCATATTTGACCAGATGTTTGTCACCCTGTATCCGGCGGGCCATATTGCCGGAGCGGCCTGCGTCTATCTGGAAACCGGCGAGGGAACCCTGTTCTACTCCGGAGATTTCTGCTCTTTCCCCCAAAAGACCATTGAGGGAATCCACATCCCCAAGTTACGGCCTGATGTGGCCATTGTGGAGACTACCTACGGGGACAGGCTTCACGCCAACCGTCAGGTGGAGGAGGGGAATCTGATCTCTCTGGTGGGAGAATGTGTCCGCCGGGGGGACAAGGTTCTGATCCCTGCCTTTGCCCTGGGCCGTTCCCAGGAGGTCATACTCCTTCTCAAAGCAGCCATCCAAAACGGCCAGATCCCGCCTGTCCCTGTGTATGTGGACGGGATGGTGCGGGACATCAACGCCATGTATGAGCGCAACCCCACCTACCTGAAAAGCGCTCTGGCCAGGACCATCTTAAAGGGCAATATCCCCTTCTACACAAAGGAAATCGTCCCTGTCCCTCCCACCCAGAACCGGGAGGAGCTGCTGGCAAAAGAGGGACCCGCCGTCTTTGTGTCCAGTTCCGGAATGTTAAACGGCGGCCCCAGCGTTCAGTACGCCAAAAAGATCGCCTCCATGGAACATGGATGCATCATTATAACCGGGTATCAGGACGAGGAATCTCCCGGGCGGAAGCTGACCGACCTGCTGGAATCTGCCGGTGGGGAAGGAGTGTCTCCCGACTCCCAGATCCCTACCCTAACCCTGGACGGGTCCACGATCCCTGTCCGCTGCCGGATCCAC
Source organism: uncultured Hungatella sp. (assembly GCA_910588505.1). GTDB lineage: Bacteria > Bacillota > Clostridia > Lachnospirales > Lachnospiraceae > UBA3402. The sequence goes on from CAJUPQ010000012.1 coordinate 12,582, forward strand.
CGGGCAGGGCTTTCTGCCCACGGAGATAAGGATGAGATCCATGGACTTCTGGATCGCATTTCCCCCAGAGACTTATTTCTGGTCCATGGGGATAAACAGGTCATTGAGGAATTTGGCAATGAGCTGGGCCAGGATTACCGGCGCAGAGTCTATCTGCCGGAATGTGGCTCTACCTATGAGCTGAACTACCGCGCCAAGCGCAAACAGCTCCATCAGACTCTGGCCTGGTCCATGGAGCGGGACGGCGCGATTGATGACAGCGGCGAGAAGCTGCTTTGGAATTATGTGCGGGAACATTACCCGGAAAAGGAACTGACCCGGGAACAGCTTTTCTTTATCTGGTCAGGAAAACAGACCACATCTTCCCTTTCCCAGGCCCTTAAGGACTGTCTGGAAACCCTTGGACAGCGGCTGTTAAACAGCGTCTGCTTTTCTCCTAATCCCAGGCGGCTGTTTCTTTTCCACGCCAATACCGAGGATGAGGTGGCAGAACTTCAGGCTCCCAAGGAAATCACTGTCCAACAGCTTGAAGAGCTGATCCGACAGCTGTTTTCCGGCTTTCCCTATAAAAAGATCAGTTTCTACAGGGAAAAACGGGAAGTCCTTCTGAATTTTGATTTCCCGGACGCTGTGGCGTACACGGATTTCGACGCCTGCGCCGCCGCCTTTTCGGAAAAAAGCGGATGGCAGATTTCCATTGCTCCTTCCATGAATCACGCGGCCGCGTCCCTGCTCCTGTCCCGGCTGTTTGGGCAGCGTATCAGGAAAACTTCTTATTTTGTGGAGCAGAAGGCCTACGAGATCCAGATCTCCCCGAAGGAGACCGAAGATTCTGAAAAATGCGTCAAATTCCGGGAAGTTACCGGCTGGCAGCTGGGGATATATGGGGCTGCCTCTGCTTCAACGCCTGATCCTGGCTTCGGAGAGTCAGACTCCCGCCCCAAAGCCGCGGACAATATGATGTTTCTCCCCGGCAAACTTCAGGCAGAGCCTATGGAACAGAATATGGTGCAATACTGTATTGACCAGGCATTTGAACATGAAAAACACAAAGTATACAAAAAAAGCGTCAGATCCGATGCCCAGGGGAAGTATCTGGAATTGGCCTTCCTCTCCCCGGAAGCGGGGAACGGTTACAGGGAACTTCTGACACAGCTGGCCTGCCAGACACAGTGGCGTATCCGTATCGCTGATTCTGTCAACCAGAAGGAAGTATTTGAGATCATCCATATGCTGTGCGGCAAATACGAGATTTCCCTGCAAAAAAACCCTTCCTACATGCCCCAGAACAGAACCGTCCAGATTCGCGCCTGCTCTGTGCCTTCCCAGGAGATCTGCCAGCGCTTCCTTCGGGAAGCAAAAGAGCTCACCGGGCTTGGCTGCGTGATGGCAGAGTGATCGTTACCGTCCGCCGGGCCAATGAACCGTAACGGGTGAACTGTTACCAGTGATCTTGGTAATCCGCGGTAAAAATTCGATTTCATATTGATACCATAAATGGAAAATGGTATAATGATGGATGCGTCCTGACAGGTACGCATCCATTATTTTTTGAAACATAGGAAGGAGTAAATTCGGAGTATGAAAGTGAATGAAACCGCAAAATTTGAACGATTTGGAAGCCTCTTTTTCCTGCTTTTGCTGGGTATTGGCATCGGGCTTCCTCTGGTCTTATCCCTGCTCGCATGCCTTGCCAATCCCCCCTTTAGAGCCGACGTATTTTTAGGCATCGGACTGGTGTTTATGTTTATTGCCTGGATGACCCTGGCTATGCTTATCGGGTACGGCGGACTTACCGCGCCCTTTGTAAAACGCACCGCCAAGAAAGTGCCACAGCTTCCCTACGAATTTAACAGTTCATTTAAAGGCCGTGGCGGCATTCTGTACATAGATGTGGAACATGGCGTCATTGGATTCATTTCCGCTTACAACCCTCTTAAGATCCAGATCTTCAGCGCCTCCCGTTTAAGCAAGATGAAGACCATTCCATCTGTATGGACGGGGATCCGTTTCGTGTTTTATATAGACGGAAAGAAGATCTCCATGCCCACCCTGCTTACCAACAAAGTGGTCAGCACCAAAAGCGGCATCGGCGCTGAGGCCGTGTCCAAGGCAGATACCTTTGTGGAGCTTCTGCAGGCAGCCAAACTTCAGGCGGGAGGAAGATAGGAATGGACCTCACCTACTATCTGCCGGAGATCATCTTTGGCCTTATCGTGGTGGTGGCGCTCATCTGGGGAGTCTGTTTTGTCCGGGAAATGTTCCTCTTTTCCAAGGGAAAGACCACCTGTGTGTACTGCAAAAAAACGACTTTCAAGGATTCCCCTAAAAAATACCTGTTTCTGCTTCCCATTTCCTTTGGGACCACTTATGAGGACGCGGAGCATTATCTTCCCTCTCACCTGATGCCGATCATGGGAACCGATCACATCCCTACCGGAAGGCGGGCCTGCTGGGTGGAACTGTACCGGTGCGGCCGATGCGGCAAAGAACAGGTGACGGTTACGGATTTCCTCTTAGTCCGGGGGGTTGAGGATGTAAAAGGCACGTATCTTCTGCCCTATGAACCATTTCAGAGACTGATCGACCGATGGGAATCTATGGCTGTAACCGGAATCCATGTTTAACACGGAATCAGAATGATTATGAAAAAGGAGTATTGAGATATTATGAAAAAACTGGTTGTAAAAACATTAGAGGGAGCTTCGGTGATTGTTGCTCTTATTGTGGGGGTTTTCCTGATGAATACCATCGGCGTGGAGTCCATACTTCGTGGCAAGGAGGAACCTGTGACTCTGGCCATGACAGAGGACGGGCTTCAGGAGGATTTTGTGGGGCGGCCTGCCGGTGACGACATTCCCCGGATCACAGACATCCAGGAGTGGGACGACACCTGGGCCAGTTCCTGCGTGACCATAGAGCCATTATCCGTCATTCCCACCGGGATCGGAGCCCGCTATTCCTGGGTGGGGGCCTACACCAATGCCAGCAGGCGGGGCGGAGCCAGAAGAAAGGCGGATGTCACCCGCACGTCCCTTGACTTTATGGGCGAGTACGGAGAGTATTTTATCCTCCAGCTTCCGGATCAGTCCTACATTTTGGCTCAGCTGCCAAAAGATGTGGCAAGGAAAGTAAAGGCCGGAAAAGAGGTCACTCTCCCTGTGGGTAAGAAGGACGGCGTGCACCGCCAGGTCCTGGCCAATATTCAGGATCTGTGTGATGAGTACAATGTCAACACCGAAGGCGTATTTTACTGTATCAACGACCAGTGGAACCAGTCCCACAGCATGATGGTCCAGCTGATCCGTCTGGGCATCTGTCTGGGTACTACCCTTGTGCTGGGTACGATCCTGATCATGATCGTTGACAAAGTTCTCAAAGTTAAAGATTGATCTTTTCCATAAAACTGCTTTGCGGAGATTGCGGTAAATGAAAAGCCCCTGTCTCCGCAAAGCTCATCTCAATCTGCGCGCCACGGCCTTGTCAATAACAAACCCGTCTTCCCTCACATCGCAGTCATAAGCCAGCACCTTCACCCCCGCATCCTCCGCCTTTCTCAAGGCGTCCGCAAAAGCTTTGTGCATCTCCTCATTTGGCCTGAATACCCGGACTCCTTTCATCTGGATCACAAACAGCACAAAGGCCTCAAACCCGTCTTTTACAGCCCCTGCAAGTTCCTCCAAGTGCTTTACCCCCCGCTCTGTAGGCGCGTCCGGAAACATAGCCACGCCCTCTTTTTCCAGAGTGACACCTTTCACCTCCATAAATGCCGGCTTCCCGCCCAAGGTAAACGCCAGGTCAAACCGGGACTGTCCGTAGATCACCTCCCGCCGGATATTCTCCGGCTTCTGCCCCACCGCGCTCCAAAAACCGCCGTTGTCCAGCCACTCTTTTGCCGCCGCGTTTGGGGCCTGGGAATCCATATTGATGAGGAGTTTTCCTTTGTAGACAGCTGCCAGAGAATACTCTGTCTTCCTGCCCTGGGCCTTTGCGTCAGGGTGATATTCCATCAGGACCCTCGCGCCGGGTATCAGCAGTTCCCGGCATCTGCCTGTGTTTTTTACATGAATCAGGTGTTCTTTTCCATGTATCTCCACCCTGGCCACAAAGCGGTTCAGTCTTTCTTTGAATATTCCTTTTTCGATATGTGTGTAGCGCATATGTCACCTTCCACTTCTATCCTGCATACGGTAATTATAAGTACATTCTTTTCTGGTAAATGTTTCTATGGTACTTCCATTGAGTCAAATAAATTTGGGAGAAACAGTCAAGGTAGTCTGGGTGGCCAGCGAAAAGTCCATGGCGGACCGTCTCGCGGACCTTGGCTTTATCCCTGACGAAGAGGTCTCCTGCGTTTTAAAAGGCCGAAAAGGCGGCATGAGGGCTTATCTGGTGAGAAACGCCGTAATAGGTCTGCGGGAAGAAAATATCAATGAGATCTTTGTGCAGACCGGATCCGCAACTGAGTAGGGAAGGCTTCTCCACCCTGCTTGCGCGCCGTGTACACGTTGGCTTGGCTGACAATCTTCCCTGAAGTACATGCGCGCATAAAAAGAGCAGCCTTTTCACAGGGCTGCCTTTTTATCTCACTTTATCCGCGCCTGCACCGATCCGGCCTGCAATCCCATAACGGAGCGCCGCGCGATCACTCTCTGTCCACATCCATATTCACAGCGATGCTGATGGCTCCGGACACGGTGGCCATGGCTGATATCACGGCAAACAAAATAATGAGAAGCGCTCCTCCCATAAGAATCAGCAAAAACGCGCTCTCCTCCGAGTCTTTGCTGTCCGCTGTCACTGCTTCCGCCACAGTCTCCGCTTCCTGCTGCACAGTCTGGGCATGAGCTGTCATAACAGGGGCTGCCACGGAATACATGCACAGGCACATCACAAACGTCATCAGAGTTCTTTTCAAAAGCTTCCACATAGTTTTACGATTACTCCTTCCTCCTGCCGCATTCTTTGCGGCTGATACCATTACTGTGTAGTATACCACATTTGCCAGAAAAAAGAAATACTTATGCACTCTTCATTTTTATTTTTCATATGGTAATCTTAAGGCTGAATTATGATCGATATATGGAGGGATTCATGGATAATTACCACATGGTCGTTGCTCTGGCCGGCAATCCCAACGTAGGAAAAAGCACTATCTTCAACGGCATCACAGGTTTGAAACAGCACACTGCCAACTGGCCCGGCGTAACTGTGGAATCCGCCAGCGGGGAATTTACCCTTGATGGCAAAACCTGTATACTGGTGGATCTTCCCGGCACGTATTCCCTTAACACACACTCTAAGGAGGAGGAGGTTGCCAGACAATACCTGTGTTCCGGGGAGGCGGACGCCGTGGTGGTGGTCTGCGATGCCACCTGCGTAGAGCGGGGGCTTCATCTGTTAAAACAGATCTTGTCCCTGGAGACCATAAAAGACCATGGAATCCCTCTTGTCTTGTGCGTCAATCTCTGTGATGAGGCCAGAAAAAAAGGGATTGAGATCGACTTTGACCTTTTAAAGGATGTGCTTCAGATCCCGGTTATCTCCTGCTGCGCAAGATGTGCCGGGGATCTGACCTCGCTGAAACAGACCATCTTCCAATGCAATGGCACAAAAGGATGCTACGACTGTCTGGATTTCTCCCCAAAACGTCTGGCTGCGGAGACCGTCCGCTACACCAGGACCAATTACCGAAAACGGGAAGAAGCCATTGACAGGATCGTCACCGGCCGGTTTACGGGAACCGGGATCATGGTCCTTCTGCTGCTGGGCGTCTTCTGGCTGACTATGGCCGGAGCCAACTACCCCTCCGGTCTGCTCTGGAACCTGCTGTTCTCTCTGGAGGGGAAACTGGCCTCCTTCCTGACAGCGTTAAGAGCCCCTGATCTGCTGATCCAGGCCCTGGTCTACGGTGTCTACCGGGTGCTGGCCTGGGTGGTCTCTGTCATGCTGCCGCCTATGGCGATCTTTTTCCCTCTGTTTACCCTGCTTGAAGATCTGGGTTATCTGCCAAGGATCGCTTTTCACATGGACCGCTCTTTCAAGCGGTGCCGCGCCTGCGGAAAGCAGTGCCTGACCATGGCTATGGGTTTTGGGTGCAATGCCGCGGGAGTGATCGGGTGCCGTATCATTGATTCTCCCAGGGAACGTCTTATCGCCATCCTGACTAACTCTCTGGTTCCGTGCAACGGCCGCTTTCCGACTCTGATCACCTTGATCACTTTATTTTTTCTCACAGGAATCCAGGGAACATTCTCCGGTTCTCTTGTGGCTGCCCTGCTTCTGACCACAGCTATCCTTGCTGGGATCTGCGCCACCCTTGGCTGTTCCTGGGTGTTGTCCCACACGTTTTTAAAAGGAATCCCCTCCGCCTTCACCCTGGAACTTCCCCCCTACCGCCGCCCCCAGATCGGCAAGATCTTGGTCCGCTCCATTCTGGACCGCACCCTTTTCGTCCTTGGCCGGGCGGCGGCTATCGCGGCGCCTGCCGGTCTGGTCATCTGGATCCTGGCCAACACTGCCGTGGGCGGGCAGAGCCTGCTCCTTCATCTGACCGGATTCTTTGATCCGCTGGGACGGCTTATGGGGCTGGACGGGGTTATCCTCATGGCCTTTCTTTTGGGGTTTCCCGCCAATGAGATCGTGGTTCCCATCATGCTCATGACCTACCTTCAAAGCGGCATGCTGGTGGAAATGACAGACTCCGCCGCCCTCCTAACCCTGCTGACTGCCAACGGATGGACCTGGAAGACTGCCCTATGCATGCTGATCTTCTGTCTCTTCCACTGGCCCTGCTCCACCACCTGCCTGACCATAAAAAAGGAAACCGGAAGCCTGAAATGGACGGCTGTTGGGTTTCTGCTTCCCACGGTTTTGGGAGTCTTCCTCTGCATTGGGGTCAACGTCATTGCGCTCTGTCTGGGCGCTGCCTGACGGCCGTGCCGGAATCTGCTTTCAGGCTGTGGAAATAGCAGGGGATCTCAACTGCCAGCATCATGGTCCACCCGATAGCGCAGGCAAAGGCCACGCCTTTCAGCCCCATTTTCGGAACCAGGATGTACACAAAGATCACACGCAGGCTTGTCTGGATAAAAGTTCCCAGCAGCGTCATTTTCATGTGCTTTCTTCCCCGGAAATATCCCTGCATCCCGTTGGTGAACCCGGGGAATACATAGAAAAATGCCATGATCCCCAGATAACCACTGCCCAGGGCCACAATATCCGCTGCCTCCCCGGTGACAAAAAGCCTCATAAGGGGTTCCCGCAAAAGAAGCACTGCCGTGCAGATCATAACCCAGTAGCAAAACTCCAGCGCCATGCCTGCCCGGAACCCTTTCCGGATCCGCTCCTCCTTCCCTGCGCCGCAGTTCTGAGCCACAAAGGTGGTCATGGCGTGGGAGATACTCTGCTCCGGCGTAAAGGCGTAGGCGTCTATCTTATTCACGGCGTTGAAGGCAGCCATCACGTCAACCCCCATAGGGTTTACGGCCCCCTGAATCAGCAGCTTTCCCACAGGCTGGCAGGACTGCTGCAGCGCCGTGACGCTTCCGTACTGAAGCGTCTGTTTTAACAGCTCCCTGTCCACCTTAAATTCCTGCGGCTTTAGCTGGAGCAGAGGGATACGGCGGTACACATAGATAATGCACAGCGCCGCAGACAGGGCTTCCGCGATCACCGTGGTGACGGCAGAGCAGATAATCCCAAAATGAAAACCTCCGATAAAGATCACATCCAGAGCACCGTTGAGCACGGAGCAGAATGCCAGGAATTTTAAAGGTGTTTTGGAATCTCCCACGCTTTTTAAAGCAGAGGCAATGGCATTGTAAAAGAATGTGAAAGGCGCCCCCAGAAAGATAATCTTAAGGTACAGGGACGCTATGCCAAGAATCGCCTCCGGAACGTACAGGGCACGCAGAAGCGGCTTTGTCAAGCCAATGCCCAAAACGACTATTACAATGGAAAAATACACCCCAAACACCGCCGTAGTGGCCATCTCCTGCTTTACCTTCTCCTCCTGCCCGGCCCCGAAAAAATTGCTCATAAGAACCGATGCCCCGATGCAGATCCCGGAAATCCCCAGGATGATAATGTTCATCACCGGGCTGGCCGTCCCCACCGCCGCCAAAGCCTCCTTTCCGATGAATCGGCCCACAATGATGGAGTCCACCGCATTGTAAGTCAGCTGGAACAGGTTGCCAAGAATCAATGGGACGGCGTAGGTGATCAGGTGCCTGGGGATGCTGCCCTCTGTCATATTTTTTACCATATGTTTTGTTCTCCTGAATGTAATATCCTGATTTTATCATAAATTTCCGGGTATCTCAACATTAGGGGGGTAAGAACGATTTCTTGCGCCAAATGGCAAAATTAAGGTTCCGGTTTACCCGGGTTAGGGGTGTCAATTCCAGACTGCGGCCTTGCGCTCTTTTCCTTTTTCTGTTATAGTATAAGAAAATTTCGGCAGAAAACGGAGCTTTCTTATGGACCGCTATATTGATTTGAATGAAGTTTCAGACGGAAAATTATATACATCCAATGACCTGGTAAAAGCCGGATGCAGCGACTGCCAGGGCTGCTCCGCCTGCTGTGAGAGCATGGCTGACACCATTATCCTGGACCCGTTTGACATCTACTGCCTGACAAAGGGACTTCAAACCCCTGCTGCCGGCCTTCTGTACCACCAGATTGACTTAGGGGTAGTGGACGGCGTCATACTGCCCCATATTAAGATGGCCGGGAACACGAACTGCTGTCCGTTTTTAAACGAAAGCGGCCGCTGTTCCATCCACAGCTTCCGCCCCGGCTTCTGCAGGCTGTTTCCTTTGGGACGTTTTTATGAGAACCGCTCTTTTTCCTATTTTCTGCAGACGAAAGAATGCAAAAAACAGAACCGAACCAAGGTGAAGGTGCAAAAATGGATCGGCCTGCCGGATTTTAAGCGGTATGAGACGTTTATCTGTGACTGGCATTATTTTTTGAAGGATCTTCAGAAGCCTCTGACAGAGGGGGATGTGGAATGGGCAAAGGCTGTGAATATGGAGATTCTGCGGCGGTTCTTTCTGATGCCTTATGATGTCAGCGGGGATTTTTACGCGCAGTTTTATGAGAGGCTTCGGGGGATGGATGGGAGCGGCTGGATGGAAAGGTAAATTCAGGCTATTGACCTAAATTCGTTTTATAGTCTCATCCAAACATCCGCTGGCCTGCAAAAGCAGAGACAGGGCAAATGTCTCATTTACATACAGATACTTTTCATCACACCCCTCTATCAGTTGAAACGGCTTTCTTTTCAGACACCACGAAGCCGTATAGGCGATAAACTTTACATAGTTGACATGGCCTTCCAGGTCATTTTCTCTGTAAAACGCCTCTGCCAGCCTGTGAAGCAGCAATCCCGCGTTATTTATATATTCGTCGGAAAAAGATTCGTTCAGCTCTTCCTTAAGTCTCCTTGCTTCCTCTTTATCCATGTACCTCTCCTGCTATCTGTATTTTAAAACCTGTTCTGCCAGGTCTGACATCTTCTTTACCTCACGGTAATTCTCCGCCTGTTTAATCTTATCAATGACAGCCTGCTTGATCTCCTCATTGTCACAGTCCTCCATCTTCTCAAGGATAAACTGATACACCTCATTGTCATCGGAAACTCCGGAAAACAGAGTCTCCTGGAAACTGTGAATATAGTCATTGATAAAGGTTCCCATCTCATCGCCCAGGCCTGTAAGCCTGTTCATAATATCCGTATAATTTTTTAACATCTCCGACTGCAGATTATAGGGGTAGCGCAGCTTGTGGTCAATCTCACTCCACGCCTCCTCATACAGGGTGCGCACCTGAATCTCGATCCCCAAGCCGTTATCCGCGCGGATTACATAGTGGACCGACCGGTACTGCTTATTGTCCCGGATCTCAACCTTTCCCCGGTACAAACTGTCGTCATCCCCCTTGCGGATATAGGCGAATGGCGGGTCCATAAGAATATCTTTGTACCGCTCCATCAGGTAGTCATGTACCAGAAGCCAGTCCGACTTAAACAGCAGCAGGATCCGGATTCCCATCAGGTCTGTTATATACTTCTCATAGTTTTCCCTGGACAGAGACTCTCCCCGATCCAGATACTCCCCGTTCTTTCTTATGATCTTCTCTACCAGATGACTGGTGCTTTTAACCCTGTAACTTAAAGAATGAACATCCGAACACTTCTGGATCTCCTCCGCATACCGCTTTACCGTGTTCTGGTGTTCATTCCGTTTTGGCTTAAAATCGTCCGCAATCTCTTCCAGTTCCTCCCATGTCAGACGGGAATCTCGAAACCGCTCCTCTGATATGTTAAATTCCCTGCAAAACTTCTGCTGTTCCTGCTTCGTCTTTAACATAAACCTATCACCCCCGCTCCCCCAGCGCCTTCCCGATGACTCCGGATCTTAACAGTTTGGAATATGACATCAGCTGCCTGTCAATAAAATCCAGATTGATCTCCGGACCGTTGTTGGGCTGGTTCTCTTTTCTGTACGAATCCGCGGACAGCTTCTTCATGAAATTATCCATCACCATCTTCGCCTCTGTCATATCCATCCTCCTGTTATAACGCCCTTGCGGTAGTCTATCATATTCTTAATACCATAGCACAGTGTCAACAAGATTTCTCAGGTTGTTTATCGGGTATTATATCATGGGGAGTCTGTAAATACAATAGGAATCGAAATCAAAATTGAATCTTTCCCACTACTCAAACTCAATCTCCTCATTAACCTTCCTGTTAATGTCAATCCTCGTCTGAACGTCAATCTTATTTACCAGCCATCCATTTAACGTACAGCTTCTAATAAACTCATCAATCCTGTTAACGCCATTGATCTCCCTTAAAGTAACTACAACACCAAAGCGAATCCCCATACCGTCTCTTGGGTCTAACCGGTTATTGGTTTTAACCTCCATTCCCCAGTTTTTATTGTCATAGGACCTTTTAGGTCTCATTCTTTCTTTGGGCCTTTCCGCAATATATTTTACGTTATCCCATTTTCTGAACCGCTCTCTTGCCTCCCCCTCCAAAAGGAAATATCGTTCTCCGCCCAACGCGTCATCCTGATTCTGCTTATCCCCTTTAATGTCCTCAATCTTTCCCTTATTATTGATCCTGCCAAAATGCAGGTTAAGCTCCGTGTTTGTGTAATCAACCCCCTGCGCCCTGTCACACATGGGAAAATAACACATGGTTGCTCTTGCAATATATGGATATTTATCGTCTTTCATTGGAACCGGGAAATAATAATTATAAGAGTTCCAGTTCTCACTGATATCATATACCAGAAATTTAATCTCATCCTCTCTTGTATGGACAATATCATCAATCTTAACAGGCACGATGCCATGGCCGTACAAAGCAACTTCTTCCGGTGTCGGTCTCTCATTCCATCCCCTTGCGGCATCTATAACCATGGCTTTTGCCACTTCTCTGCTCAGCCCCAAAACATCAATCAGATAGGACAGCTTTCGCGCAATCCAGGGAGCCGCAAATGATGTCCCGGCAACGTTAGCCTCCCCCAGTGGTTCACAAACCCTGATATACTGTTCCTCACTTCCGCCATAATAACTGACATCCGGCTTGGCAAAAAAAGATAACGCCAATCCTCTCCTGGCGTATTTGGTTGATAAACCGCTTTTTGTCACCGCATTCACTACCATACTGTTTATGGAATCCGCAGGGGAACCTATTTTTATCACATCAGCGCTGGGCTTATTTGTCCCTGCCACAACAAAAATAACATCATTTTCATATTGGATCGTATCCAATACGGCAGCTTCCGCGGAAATAAAGTTATCATTAATCTCCTGATTACTGCCAAGAGAAATATTCCAAACTTTTATATCCCTGTTACCTGCCACGATTTCTTTTATCTGTTTCGTAATTGTAAAAGAAGAAAATCTTGAGCCTACGGCAACTCCGAAATGGCGCACTCTGAATCTGCCGCATCCGTCGTCAAGCCAGGGGTTCAGCCTTGCTCCATCTACAATAATGGAATCTACCGCAGTACCATGACGGTAATCATCAGATGTTTTAGGAAGATTGTCGTCAACCATATCGTGATATTCCACCCACTCTCCAAAATAAACCCGTTTATCGAATAAAGTATCGATCACTCCAATTACAGGCTCTATGGTCGGAGAGGGCATATAAAGAGTTCCCTGCTGATATTCTTCAATAAAGTCCGCAGGCGACAATTCCAGTAAGTCTTCCGTTGCCATAGCTACAAGATATGGAGCCTTTTCAAACAGAATCTGTAACTGGTCTTCATCCAAAAATACGGTCTGGTTATCCAGTATCCTGCTATTTAAAAGATCAATCCCCAAATCTTTAAACAGCATCTTCGTATCTGTTCGGGTATTGTACAACGTAATGATACTTTGCCTTAACTGCCGCATTGCCATCTCCACTTCAAAACTGTCTATATATGAAACATCCGCAATTACCTGCCTGAACACAGACTTTGTAATCAAAAATCGTTCAAACGGAATCCTGTCCATTATCTCTCTATTATCAAAAGCTGTCTTATCAATTCCATTTGGAAATCTTGACCTGATCACATCATTGGCTCTTAAAAGCAATTCCATACTTTTGTCTAAATCTTCCATATCAAGAAAATACGTAATAATATGTTTCGTCTTTTCTCCGTTAAACTTAGCGCCGACAACCGCATAGTTGGAATCCTTTCCTCTAAACAGACCTGCGATCCGATTGCTCTTAGCCACTATTTTATTATAATAAACACTGATCAGGATACCGTCAAAAGTTCTTTTCTCCTGCTGCCAGAATTTTCTGATCCGGTTTATCTGTTCCCGCAGTTGAAATAGCTGTTCACTTGTCACGGTCTTCTTACTGTTCATGGAAGGCCCGCCACTGCCGGCCTTTGAAGCCTGAACAAACCTCTTTCCCTTTAGTTCCAGTACATCATTCATCCTCTTCCTCCTTATTCAATCTCCTGGATACGGCGCTTTTCGATTCTCCTTTCAGTTTCTCTATCTCTCTGACCGTAAACCCCTGCCCATGAAGCTGTTCAATATCCATCTGTTCGATATTGCCGATCAGGCTGGTATAAAGCCTTCTCAAATAGTCATACTCAACATTGGCATCGCTGAATGCCAGAGAAGTCTTTATGATATTCTTCAATTCTCCCGGATAAGGTAACGCATCTGCCGTCTTTAAGATCTTTCTCAATAATCTGGTATCTTTTGGAACGCCTTTAAAGTTTTTAATAAAAGATAAAAAGTAATGTTCGGCAACCTCCATCAGATCCTCTTTTCTGTATCTGTCAAAATTAATCACCGCGTCAAAACGTCTGATCAATGCTTTGTCAAAGTTAGAGTACAGATTGGTTGTCGCTATGATCACAATTTCTTTATTCAAGTCTGTCAGTCTGTCAAGCTCTCTTAAGATCGTTGAGGTAACCCGTCCCATCTCGCGCACATCGTTTCTGTTTATCCTGTCCAGGGCTATCACGTCTATCTCATCAAACAAGACAACGACTCTGCCGGGACACGGGATCATATTTATCTCTGAAAAAACACTGGCAATATTTTTATTGGTCTGACCCAGTTTACTGTCAATTAAATTGTCAAAATCAACACAGTACAATGTTCGGCCAAGCAGTTTTGCTATGTGTTTTGCGGCCTCGGTCTTTCCACTTCCCGGCAATCCCTCAAACAGAAATTTATTAATTCCAATATTATGATTAACCGCATTGATAATCCCCTTTATATCATTGGATATTTCTGTGGGAAGATTCAGCGAATGTAATTCTCTGGTGTCTATCTGCTTTAGAAGCTCACTTTCATAATCACTGGCCTGGGGAGCATATAAATTTGATTCCGCGATTAGCCCCATTATATATTCAGCCAGCTGATCATCACCAATGGCATCAAAATATCTTGCTATGCTTACAGCCTCATTTCTGAAGGCATTTTCATTTCTCTCAACGTGATACTTTATCAGATTTAATACATTCTGCTTTTTCACAAGAGTACACCTCCATGTACTTTTTTATAATTATAGTTTGTCTCCAACCGTCAGGCTGCAGACTTACACACGCATCAGTGTGCTTCCTATTATATCATATATTGGGACAAAATAATATAGATTTGGGACAAAATTATTATTTTTATATTTATTTGTTTCTATTGATGCATACGGCTCTCCTTCCAAAAGCAAATAAAAAACACTCCAGACAATCGTATGTCCAGAGTGCGTTCCATCCACAAAGGATTGCTTTATGATCTTTCATGAAGGGCGTTTAAGCTGCCGATCAGCATATCGATCAGTTCTTGTTCTGCTTTCAGATTCTTCAAAAGCTCCAAACTATCGTTTACGCTGTAATAGCATGCCTCAACGGACCTCTCGGCCCCATTGGGAGGATATACCGCGATTCTGTTATCCGCCCTCTCCTCAATCTGTACGATAGATTCCCTACCGCCTGTGGTAAAGATAAAATTCACCGTTACGGCATGACTTAGTTTAAATATCTCCATTCTGCCGTCTTTCAGCAGTATCGTCTCACAGGCACACCCGCTGTCAGAGGTTTCTCTCCTCACCTTTTTTACAAATTCAATTACTTCACGAAAATCCTCCATATATGTCCCCTCTCTATTCTTTTGTGAACATCACTGCCCCGCCATTCATTTTTAACGCCAGATAGCCGTCAGACAGTGTGTACTCAATGTTCATTCCCACAGGAAGGTCGCCTCCTGATATGTACAATGTCTCTTCGTCCACAATCTCATACTGCACCCAGCCGCCGCCCAGCACAATCCCGTCTTTTCCCAGCATCATATTCCCGTTTTCCATAAATGTGACCTCTCCCTGCTCACATTTCCAGACTCCTATAATCGACGGCGCTTCCTGCTCTGCCATTGAAGCTTCCTTTGCAAAACCGGAACTGTTCGTATGGCTTTTTTGTTCTGCCAGGCAGCTTCTTCCAAATACGCATATGCCAAGCAGCATAGCCACTCCGATTACTGCCAGCAGCCGTCTTCTCTCTGCCGCCTTCATCAGAATATGATATTCTGGAGATTTATCCGAATCATCATTCCTCGCCCCACAGCCAGGACAATAGTTACTTCCTGAAGGAATCCGCGCGCCGCAATGTCTACAAAACATACTGCTCCTTTCCTGATGTTTCTATTTCAAAACCACTACATACGCCCATCCCTTCCCCAACAGGGTATTTTCTACACAAAGAAGTTGAGGGGACGCCATTTCTACTCTACACCCTGCTGGTAAAATCTGTCCCTTTTTTGAACTATAAAGGCCGCTTGGGGATCTATAGGTGCCAGCAACAAAAATCTCTCCTCCCTCTCCTTCATAATATTCTAGTTCGTCATGGGCACCCTCAATCACAAACTTCTCGCCAGATTCACTAATAATATGCGTAGAATCCTGGGTCATCAGAACAAGCGGGTGCAAATCTGACGTTGTACCATTATTCGCCAATTTCACCTGTACATCCAAATCCCCTTCTATCCCAGTGGGTACCAATCTGTCATCTTCAAAAACAGCGATCCATTCATTACCATCAACATATTTCATACTAGATCCACCCCTGGCTCTATTCGCATATTCCACAATTGGTTCACCGCTTTGTGAAAGTATCGTATATTTGCCGTTACTATCCTCAGGATTATCAGGGTCCATGTAGTATTTTAATAAAACATTCCCATTTTGGTTTTTTTCAAAACCGTCATAGATATAACCGCCATCCAAATTTTTTCCAGAATGATACACTTCTGTACCATCGGCATTCAAAACGCAGATCATTTCCTCCCCTTCCACCAATATCCGTGAATGAGACAAAAGCTGACTAGACACATCCTCGCCATACTCTTCTAGTCTAACTATATAATTTCCCTCGTGATCTACAAATCCGTCTTTTACCCTAATAAGCTGGTCGTCATAGTCATATAACTCATTCATTAGTCCTTCGAAATATATCTCTGTATCATTTTTATCAATCATTACCCTTGATCCATCTGCTTTCTGTACTTTAGCCAGTCCATTTTTAAATAGACCTGCTCTGTCATATTTAGGTGCAATCCTTTCATTTCCATTTATATCAAGATATCCGTATAATCCGTTTTTTCTAACCCTGATGTATCCATCACTTATCTGATATTCAATAGGCTCATAAGGATTATAATCATATACTTGATTTGTGCGGAAATTTAAAATTTTTTCTTCATTATTCTTCATAGCGACCTGTATCAGCCCGCTCTCAAAATAAATATTCCATCCAATCCAGGATATATTCTCCCCATCCATATGAATAGTTTCCTGCTCTTTTCCATCTCGATTATAAAAGGTAACTGTCTGTTTTCTTTCATTAAAAACTGCCGTCATATCTGTGTCCATACATCTTCTTGTTATATCCCCGTCTATTTTTTTACCATCCTTTCCATAAGTCCTATCTCCAAATATAATTTCCCCCAATCCATAACAAGATGATGTTACCCACTCATTATCCTGATCCGCACCAAACTCCCAACCAGGCATCCATATAATCTTCTTAACATTCGGATTCATCATAAGTCTCAGCGCAGTCCCCTTGTCAAGAACCGTAAAACAGGCTCCAAGCACAGCCGCCCCTATTCCGATCCGCAATAACCACTTATTTCTTTTTTTCGCCTTTGGATCACTTTCCAGATTTTCTCCATGCTTTTTCAAAAACATATTCGATTCTCCATTCTTTCGTTTTCCCCAAAATCCATGTTTCTCCATTGATGTCTGTTCTTTTATCTGCTGACACAAAATAATTAAAGATAGTATATACCCCCCCGCAAGTTGTCAAGCAAAATCTTTCCTTCAAAAACCTACCCGCCTAGAATCAGGAAACAACCAACCATCTGGACGGACGCCAACCGCCTTTCCCCATCAAAAAAGAGACGCGCTCTGTTTTATCACAGAACATCGTCTCTTTCTTTTCATTTTTCCCACAGCCTGCCTTCCATCTTCTCTCCGCTTCACCTCAGCCGGCTGTCCCAATCAAAACCTGCCTTCCACAAAACCCAAACCCATATTTCCGTATCTTCTCCCTGGGAACTCCCTTTTCTTCCAGCATCGTCTCATACTTCTTCTGATGAATCTGATCCAAAGCTGCCTTCACCGTATCCGTTAGCTCTTTCTCATTGTCCGGATCCCGCACTTTGAACTCCAGGATGATCCCATCATCCTTAAGATCTCTTGGTTCCAGCATCACATCGTACCGCCCAAACCCGCTTTCCCGGTTGGACGTCAAAATATACCTGTCCGCCATCTCCACCATCAGCCCCAGCACAAAGCCATGGTAGAATCGCTCCGGTTCTGCTCCGGAAGGCCGGTTTCCCGTATCAAAATAACTGAATGTAGTCAGAGCTACCTTATTCATATAGACATTCATGGCCCGGATATCATCCGCCAGAAGAGCCTTGATGAAATCATTGTAAACCGTTTTGGCCTTGGCAAACCACTTTCGCACCATATTTCTGAACATCATTCTCACTTCTAAATTAGTGATCTCCAGCTCATACTCCTGTCTCCACTCCCCATAGTCTGTGGTATAGAGTTTCATCTCCTTCACCTTCAGATACCCGCCGGCTACCAGAAGGCTCCACACCGCTTGTTCTTCTTGATCCAACTGTTCATAGACGATCTGTTCATCCATCTCTGTAATGATGGTCTCTCCCCGAAGCAGCTGTTCAAAGGAAGCTTTCAGCCTCTGGTCTCCTTCCCGGATCAGTTTTGTCACCAGGTTATTGGAACTGGAGTTGGCCCAGTAAAGCGCCAACGTTCTTTTATCCATGTAATTAAGGATTGACCATGGGTTATAAATATCCTTCCATTTTCCAAAGGTAAATCCGTCATACCAGTCTTTCACTTCCCGTTTCCGATCCGACAGACCATGAGCGTCCAGCGCCTGAAAAACTTCTCTCTCTGTAAATCCAAAACTATCTCCATATTTGGAAGAGGTGGTGGTCACCGCTTCCAGATTATTCATATCAGAGAATATAGACTCCTTACTTACTCTTGTGATCCCGGTCATAATCGCCCGCTCCAAATACGGATTGGTTTTGAACGTGGAATTGAACAGACTTCTCATGAAGGCTACCATCTCTCTCCCGTATCCGTTTACATAAGCTTCCTGCATAGGAGTATCATACTCATCCAAAAGAAGGACCACCCGCCTGCCAAAATACCGAAACAAATATCCGGACAGCGCCTTTATGGAGCCGGACGCCATATAGTCCTCCATATCCGCGGAAATGCTCTTAAACTCCTGCCTTTCTTCCTTACTTAACAGATCCCCATCCAAAAGAAAGCGGTACTGACGAAAAGCATCCCGAATAATACTGCACAATTTCTTGCGGGCCTGGGGATATGTGTTTTCTTTCACATCGGCAAAGCTGATAAAGATCACTGGATACGTTCCCTGCAGCCTGCGAAACTTTTCATGTTCCCACACCTGAAGCCCTTCAAACAGATCTCCCCGGCCTGCGTAGTCCACAGAAAAGAATTTCTCTACCATACTCATATTCAGAGTCTTGCCAAATCTCCTGGGGCGGGTGATCAAAGTCACGTCGTCCTCTGCCTCCCACCATTCCATAATAAACCGGGTTTTATCAATATAAAAGTTTCTCCCTGCTCTGAGCTTTTCAAAATCCTGTCTCCCGATCCCTATGATCGGCGCCATATCTCACGTCTCCCCTCTCGCCATCACCACATCCTCAAGCCGCCTCTTGGGCACATAATGAACGTCCCTTTCATCCCGGTAATACTTCGTACTCTCCCCCGGCCCAACTTCCACCAGCCTCACCGTCTCTGCCGGCTCCCCCACAGCCACCACTAGAAGGGGCGCAAGATCATCCGGCAAATTTAGTTCTGTCTTCAAACTCCCCGCCCCAAAATTCCCGATCATACACCCGCCAAGCCCCATCTCCGCTGCCGCCAGCAGCATAGTCTGGGCCACGATTCCCACATCCTTCTGATACCTGGAAAGATTCCCGTCTATAGCGGTATCCTGCAATATAATGATAAACGCGGTAGGATACATCCCCTTATGAGGCAGTTCCAGCTGGGGAAGGGCCCTGGCCCAGTTGGTATGGGCCTGGATCCGACGAGTCTCCTCCTCTTCCCAGGCAAGGTAATATTTTAGGGGCTGGGCATTGACCGAGGACGGGCAAAGCCGGGCGCAGTCCACCAATTCCAGCAGTTCTTCCTTCGTAATCTTCCTATTCTCATTGTAGCCCCGATAGCTGCGGTTTTTCTTTACCAAATCAATCAGCATATCCTAGTCCTCCTCATTTTCCTGCGGATCATCTGCCATCCGAAATCCTGCTCCCTGTGGGCAGCTTTTAAAAATCCCGATTTCTACACAAAATCCTCTCCCACCACGCTCCACGCCGCGTCCACGCTGTAACGCTCCCTCACATAAGCCTGGGCTTTGCGGCTCAATTCCTCGCACTCCTTAGGATTACTGTAAAGCCACAAGACACCTGCCGCCAATGACGCCGCCTCATCCTCCACAGTCATCACCTGCTTTGCGTCCGCGATGCCCTCGGCTCCTACGGAAGTGGTCACAATGGCCGCCCCATGGTACAGCGCCTCAACCACCTTTCCTTTTACCCCCGCGCCGTACCGCAAAGGCACCACCACGATCCTGACCGTATCATACAGCTGCCTTAATTCCTCATCACTGACAAAGCCCTTGATAATAACCCCATTGCCAGGCTGTTCCAGCTCCTGGATCTCTTTCGTCACCTTGGAGCCAACCACATAAAAGTCCGGCGGCTGTTTCCCGGCCTTCTCCATCTGCGTCCGGATCAGAGGATAAACCTCCCTCACAAACCACAAAACCGCGTCCCCGTTAGGCGGATGGGCAAAGCCTCCAACAAACAAGATGCCCTCCCTCCTGGCAAAATCCCCGGGGATATCATCCCGAAACTGTTCATACACATAAGCCACAATATCCTTCACCGGAATTCCGTCGTCAATGGCCTTGATGGCGTCCCGCTCCACATAGGACGGATAATACGACATTTCCGCCTTGTACATTAAGGACAGTTCCACAGATCTCCAATACTCGGACGCTTCTTTCCGTTCTGGATTGCCGGTCAGTTCATACTCCCGTCCCTCCCGCAGAAAATGCAGGTCATGGCCGTAATAGATTACCTTAATATCCGTATTTTCCTTAATATAGTCAATATATTTAGAAGCGATGTGGGGCCTGTTTAAATAGGCAAACTGGATGTCGCTGCCGTGAGCCCTTAACCAGTCCCAGATTCCCGCCTGATAATCCTGCCCATAGAGGATCTCAATACCCATCTGCTGCAAAACCGTGGAATACGGCTCCTCATGGAAAAAATTATCCCCCAGGAACTTCACCACATATCCCTTCTTCAAGAACATTTTCAGATACTGGAACGTAGTCTTGGAACCGGCGTCCCGGTCATAGGTGGGCACATAATGGTCCACCACCAGAATCATGGGCTTGCCCATACTCCGCTCCCTGGCCCGAAAGGGGTCCGGATTCCCGTTATTCTCACACTGTCCGGCAAATTCGTCCGCCCACTTTTCCTTCAGCTTCTCACTGTTTACCGCCTGGTACCGCTTAAGCCCGCTGCCCTGGACATCGGTGCCATTGGAAATCCCCTCAAAATGGATCACTTTTGAAAGAGGCTGATACACTACCCGGTACCCTGCGGCTCTCACCGCGAAAGCCAGGTCCGAATCCTCGCAGTAAGCCGGAGCAAACCGCTCGTCAAATCCGCCGATCCGCTGCCACAGCTCCCGAGACAGCAAGATAGCCGCGCCGGAAATATAATCCACATCTTTTACATAATTGTACTCCGGCTTATCCGGGTCATCCAGACGCCCGTAATTCCACCCGGAACCGTCGCTCCAGATAATGCCTCCCGCCTCCTGAAGCCGTCCGTCCGGATACACCAGCTTAGATCCCACCATGCCGATGGAATCATCCGACTCGATCAGATTTACCAGAGAACTCAGCCACCCTTCTGTAACCTGGGTATCATTGTTAAGAAACATCACATACTTGCCTCTGGCCGCCTCTGCCCCCTGATTGCAGTTGCGCAAAAATCCCTGGTTTTCCTTATTCCTGCGGATCACCAGCCCCTGGGCGTACCGCTCCAGACGCTCCGTGGCGTCCGTGGACACATCATCCGCGATGATCACCTCGTAAGGCACATCCTTTGTATGCTCCAGGATGGACACCAGACAGGCATAGGTATAGTGGATCTGATTATACACCGGAATGATGATGGACACCACCGGATTCTCTTCCCGAACAAAATGAAGCTTTCCATGTTCCCGGTACTCACTTCCGATGGCAAAATCCCCTTCCAGCAGGTTCTTCCCTTCCTCCGACCCGTACAGCCGAAACGAACGCAGAGGATGAAACACATACTCCTTGGCAAGGGCCAGCTTTTTCCTCTTAACGGTTCCCTTTGGAAATCTCGCGTTAAACTTCTCCCCCAGCTTCCGCCGTATCTTAAAGATCAGGGCTTCATGGCGGTTCAGGTAATCAAGAGTCTTTGCCATCTCCCCGATCTCATGGCGCAGATCCCCGATCATGGTCTCCAGATTGGTCACATGGTTCTGGGTCAGGCGCTGAACCTCGGTCATCTTGCGGATATTCGCATCCTTTTCCTTTAGCTGCAGCCTGGACTGGCTCCGAAGCTGATCAAGCCTCTCCTTTGTCCTCTCCAGCTCCTGGTCCACTCTTGTCAGCTCCCGAAACGTCTTCGTCCTCACATAATAATTTTCCAGATAGATCTTCTGGTTCTCCCCATGAACATAAGCCTGGAAGTTCCCCTCCATGGCCTCATAAACCTTAGCGGTCTCTTCCTCTATGCCAAACTCTTTCAGCCAGTCCTCCGCCTGCCTGTAAGCTGTCAAAAGACTGCGGTACTGCCTGAAAAAATAAAAAAGGATCCGGTACTTGATATATTCCACAGGAACAGGGAAGAAAAATACCCACTCATAATCAAGACAATATCTCCCATCCCCCAAAAGAATATTCTCAAACAGCATATCAATGTTGGACACCATCAGGCTGTCGCTGCCCACCCTGGCTCCGTCCGGAAGTTCCCCGAAAACCGACGTAAACTCCGAAGTCACCTCAAACAGACAGTAACAGGACGCATCCACCTCAAGGATCATTTCCAGGGCCTCCCCCACCGTATCCACCGGAGCTTTTCCGTCGCCTATGACCTGTCCCAGCCGCTGAGCCAGGGTTTCTCCCTCAATATACGGAAAACCCGCCTGGCCTTCTTTTATCCCCGGCCGGGCAAATCTCAGATTCCTGTGCTGCCTGTTCAGCTCTCTGCACTTTTCCTCAAAAGAGGCGATGTGTTCCATCCCGGCCCTGACTAAGGCCGTCTTCTCCACCCTTCTCGGTTTCCCCAAGATCGCGGTCCTGATCTGGAACTCCTCTTTCCGGGTGCGGTTATACTTGATATACTCAGCCCTGCATCCGTTCGTATGGTCCCCGGCCCCCCGCTCTGCCCCTGCCGCCGTGGCTCCCTGTCTCCAAATAGCCAGATACGCGTTGGCATACCGGTCAAACTGTCCGTCCTCACACACAGCGTCAAAAGCCGCCCCAATATCAAGACTTAGATACTCGGGGTAATCATAGGCTGTCACCGTATCCGTCAGATCCCCTTTACCCGGAAGATAATTGTCCGAGAAAATGGTCACCGGGATCCGGTAATCCGGCATAGGATAGTAAAACTCCATATCCCCGCCATCCCCTGTCTCCGACAAAAGCCGGATAAGGGCCTCCTTGGAAAAGCTGTAAGGATCCTTCTCGGCCCCGGCCCAGTATTTTAACCCAAAAGGATTACATGCCGCCGCCAGAATCTCCCCGCCCGGCTTAAGCAGAGCCTTCGCCGCCCGGATCTCCTCCGCCGCGTTCTCCCCAAGGCTCCCCGCAAACACAATATAATCATACTTGGGGCCGTCCTCTCTCTGCCCGCGGATATTCCCCTTCACATAACGGATATTCTCCCGCCCGCCTAACTCCACATGGCGCAGGCGGTTCACCTCCAGATTCTCCTCCGATTCGTCCAGCACATCCACATGGGCCACCTTCCGACTGTAAACCCCGGTCAATGCCCCATACCCGGACCCTGCCTCCAGAAGACACCCATCCCCCCGAAAAGGGTACCACTCCACCAGATTTTCCCTCTGGTCCGAAAGGGCATACAGATAATCAAGCCTTACATGTTCCTTCAAGGCCTGCTTCCTGTCCCCCTTATAGGTCCTCAAGATCCGTATCAGCTCCCTGCTGATGTCCTTATCATTTCGACTCTCTCTGCTATTCTCGTTCATATCTCCTCCATACCGAGCCGCAATTCTCCCTTTTCTCCAATCAACTTCCGCATTCGATTCTCTTTGCCTCCACCACGGACTCCATATCATACACCCCTACTGTATTCTTATTGGAGATAACCGTAATATTGGCCACATCATACAATCTGTGATAAACCACATGTTCCCCCATCTCAAACCCGGTGCAGCTCATTGACAGCAGATACTCTCCGCCCTGCAAGGTCATCTTCTGGGTAAAGGAAACCTCATACTCATCCCCGTCCTTGACAGGCCGGATGTCCGTCCCCTCAAACATGGTATTGGTCCCGCTAAGCTCGGTCCCCTTCTTATCTTTGATCGTGTACGTAAAAATCGGAGCCTGTATCGACGCATAAAAACGAATCCTCTCCCTGATGGTAAAATTCTCACCTTTCAGCAGAAGATTCGTAACATTTCCCCTCGCATCCAACAATCCCAGATCATAAATCTCTGCCCGTCCGTCCCCGTACTCTGTCCGGTTCCCATTGATGGTCAGCTTCTCCTTCATCAGCCCTTCTGCTTTCTTAGGCTTCCCGGATTTTTCCCCGGAAAAATCATTCATCTCCTCCAGCTCATCCTTAAGGGCATCCATCTGATTGGCCAGGATCTTCTTATACAGATCCACCATATGGCCAGGCGCTCCCTCGGCCACAAAATTGCCTTTATTCAGCAAAACCACCCTGTCGCAATACTTGATGATACTCCCCATATCATGGGTCACCATGAGAATGGTAGTCCCCCTCTGGCGAATCTCCTCCATCCGCCTGTAGCATTTTGACTGGAAAAACACGTCCCCCACAGACAGGGCCTCATCCACGATCAAAATCTCCGGCTCCACATTAATAGCCAGCGCAAACGCCAGCCGCACGAACATGCCGCTGGAATACGTTTTCACCGGCTGGTACACAAAATCCCCGATATCCGCGAAATCCAGAATATCCTGAAGCTTTCTGTCCATCTCCTTTTTGGAGAACCCCATCATGGTGCCGTTCATATAAATATTTTCGATCCCTGTATAATCCGAATTAAAGCCTGCGCCCAGCTCCAGAAGCGCGGAAATATTGCCCTTCACCTTTACCTCTCCCGTGGTAGGGGACAGCACGCCGGTAATGATCTTAAGGATCGTGGACTTGCCCGACCCGTTGGTCCCGATGATCCCCACCGTCTCCCCTTTCTTCACCTGAAAAGACAAATGGTTCAGGGCGTAAAATTTCTTGTGGTACTCCTTATGGCCTGGGTGCAGAGACTCTTTCAGCCGGTCTATGGGCTTGTCGTACATCTTATATATTTTTGTAACATCTGTTACGGTAATCGCGTTCTCCATGGTCTTCCTCTCATTTACAAAAACACCGCCTACAGCACATCGGAAAAGTGCGGCCTCAGCCTTTTAAACACTTTCAGCCCCACGAAACCTACGCACAGGGTCACTGCCCAGAAATACAGTGTCTGCCTGGGTTTCTCCCAGAATCCATTGCCCAAAAGCATACTGTCCCGGTACCCAGTCATAACATAGTACATGGGATTCAGCTTCACCACCGCCTGAACCACCGGGTAATAGCTTCTGCCCGCAAACTGCTCCTCCTGCCACATAATGGGGATCAGCCACATGCCAAACTGCAGGCAGATCCCTACGATCTGAGCCATATCTTTAAAAAACACCTGTATGGCGCTGGTAAAATACACGATCCCCATAGCAAACATGGTCTCGGCAAAGGAATAGTAGATCATCTGAAACCAGCTAATACGCGGCGCCCACCCAAAGCACAGGTGCAGCCCTACCATAATAAGGATAAAAATGGCGTGGATAATAAGGCAGGACAATATTTTTATGATTGGCAGAATTTCCACCCGAAATACCACCTTTTTCACCAGATAACTGTACTCTGATAGACAGTTGGTCCCCGCGTTTAACACTTCGCTGAAATAAAACCAGGGCACAATCCCCGATACCAGCCACAGCACATAGGGAACTCCCTCCACCGGGCTGCCGCTGCGAAGTCCCACGCCAAAGACAAAATAATAAATCAGCACCGTGACAATGGGCTGCACAAACATCCACACCACGCCAAAGTAGGACCCTACAAACCGCTTCCGAAAATCAGCCTTTGCCAGGTCCCCTATAAGCCTCCGCTTTTTTATGATATCCTTTCCCATGGATATAATATACTCCATACTATCCCTTCCTTACACTTTCCGGAATTTAAACGTCTGACTTAATCCGCCCCACTTCTGGTCCTTCTCGGAAATGATCAGCTCCATCCCCTCCTCAATGGGCCACGAAACCCCGATCTCCGGGTCGTTCCATGCCAATCCGCCTTCATCCCCCGGATGGTAAAAATCCGTACACTTGTAAGCAAACTCCGCCTCGTCCGACACCACCAAAAATCCGTGGGCAAATCCCTGGGAAATGTAAAACTGTTTCTTGTTCTCCGCCGTCAGCTCCACGCCAAACCATCTGCCGTAAGTTTTGGAATCAGCCCGCAGATCCACAGCCACGTCAAACACAGCGCCCCGGACCACCCGCACCAGTTTCCCCTGGGGAAACTGTTTCTGAAAATGAAGTCCCCTCAGCACGCCTTTCACGGACATGGACTGGTTGTCCTGTACAAATATCATATCCAGCCCGGCCTCCCGGAAATCATTTTGATTATAAGTTTCCACAAAATATCCTCTCTCATCCTGAAACACCGTTGGTTCGATGACATAAAGCCCTTCAATCTCACAGGGAGTCACGGTTATTTTTCCCATCGCCTAATTCTCCTTTTCTTACAGTCGCATACTCACTACAGAAAACAGCCGCAGCGCCACATACCCATTGGCACAGCACATCAGATACAATATACTACGGTTTCCATTCTTTGTCAAAACTATGAGATCATTTTTAAATGCCATCAAAAGCACCGGCAGAAACGGCAGGAAGTATCTCCCCTGGACGCCGCTTATTACCGGAGAGCTTAAAGGCGTCCAGGCAATGAGCATAGACCCCATGGCCGCAAGGGTACACAGGGTACACAGCGCTGCCACCCAGACCCGGTCTTTCGCGGTCATCATCTGCTTTTCCCCCGGCTTCTTCGCCGCCAGGCACAGAAGGCCCACTGTAAACATCACCACCACAAGGTAAGGCACATCCAGCACCGTGTCCAGATTGCCCAGATAGGCCCCGATCATGGTCATGTGATAGTATTCTGCCTGCCACAAAACGGTCTGATAGAACATGCGCAGCGCCTGCAAAGGCCGGTGGAGCAAAAGGGTCAGACTGTAGCCTGCCTCCTGGGCCCAGGGAACCACGCTTTCTGTCTCTGTGGCGTAGGACACAATGGTCTGCCCGTTGATCAGCAGCATGGAAAGTCCCCACGCGGCAAACACGCACAGTGCCGCTGTCGCCCACGGCTTCCACCCTCCGAACTTCCTCACAGGGATCAAAAGGCAAAGTCCCATTAAGACGCCGTAGATCAGTTTACATGGCCCTGCCGCCGCCATGAGAACCCCGATCACCGCCACATCCTTTATGCCCACCCGCTCCTTTTCATAGGCCAGATCCAGGCACACCGCCGTCAGATAGAACATACATCCCAAGATCATCACATCATAAGAAAAGGACGCAGACAGATGCAGGGTCATGGGGAGAAGCGCCACCCCAAAAAGCACATCTTTCCCAAAAGGCAGACGTTTCATGGCAAGAAAGGTCATTCCCACAAAAAACAGAAGATTGCACAGCCGCCCCAGATACGCCAGCATAACGGTGTTCATATGAAAGAGCCTTGCAAAAGAGATTCCCAGAGCCTGGGGAATGTAAGCCACAGGCGTGGTAACGACAGGGGGATAGGGGGATAGGATCAGAGACTGTCTGATCTTATCCTGAGCCTCAGCCGCCAGGGGATACCTTTGTCCAAGGATCCCCTGGTCTTTTATGGTCTTATAGGTCTTTTTCCAAAGAGTCTCCCCCAGAAATACGGACTCCTCTGTGGTGTCCGCCACGGGCTGCACATAGCCGTCCTCGCTCTCCTCATACTCCCAGCAGTCCTCCACATCCTCCAGCCAGATATCCTGGGGACGTATGAGCACATGGCCTGTAACCGCGTTGGAAGGCTGTCCCAGCAGGCGGCTGGACAGCTGATAGGCCCCCATATAATGGCTGATCTCGTCCGGCGCGGACAGGGGCGGAAGAACCAGCAGATACAGGATCCCAAGGATCGTCCCGGCTATCAGGTATATTCTCTCCAGACCCATGGCTCTTCTGACTGTTCCTTCCTCCGATCCGGCCTCATCCGCTCCCGCAAGCCGGTCGGCAAAAAAAAGCCGCCCCATTACCGCCGCAAATCCCACAACAACCACAAAAAGCCCTGCATACCACCTAACCAGCCACCGGTCGCCGCTCTCGGCGGCTCCGGCTCTCACATCCAGAAGATGCCACAGCCCCAAAGCCGCCACAGTCAGACTTCCCCACAGCCATGCCCTGTTTTTCTTCCTCATGTCTTTTCTTCCTCGCGTTTTTTCTCCTCAAGGGCCATCTGCTGTACCAGTTCCTTAATCCTGGTCTCCAGCTGGGAGATCTGAATGGTCATATCAAACACCTTTACAATCAAAAGAAAGATTGCAACCAAAAACAAAAAATTGGCCGTGGAGTAGATCCCCAGGACCCTGGCGCAAAAATCCGCCGACGACGGAAAGATACTGTACACCACCAGCACCAAAGCCAGCATGATCCAGAATATCACGCTCTCAATCTGCACCTTGGACTGCCTCACCTTGCGCATCATCAGGAAAAATGTTCCCACCGACACCA
Source organism: uncultured Hungatella sp. (assembly GCA_910588505.1). Classification (GTDB taxonomy): domain Bacteria; phylum Bacillota; class Clostridia; order Lachnospirales; family Lachnospiraceae; genus UBA3402. The sequence goes on from CAJUPQ010000012.1 coordinate 40,757, forward strand.
GGATCAGGGCAATCCGCAGGGTTATTGTCATCATGTTCTCCGTCCTCCATTTCTTCTTCCGGGAGTGATCCTTCCGGCTGCCAGCCGCCTCATCCCCGAAACGCCGTCTTCCGGACAGATCGCCTCATCGGCTGCACTGTCCCCGTACACCCTTTATCCCCAGTATTCCCGATTCATGGTACACCGCAGGATCACAGGCCTGGGAAGTTTCCTGTACTGTTTTCCCATGCAATATCCCATATACTTACACCCGCTGCTTAGAACCAACATCGGGATCAGCCAAAACCGCCCGGTCCGAAGAAGCCACAGGGCCGTATCCTTCACCAGCCGGATCCCCTCGCCCTCGGAGGCCAATCCTCCAAACACCTCCGGATGATCTGCCTGGGACACCGCAAGGTCAAAGTTCCTCTGAAACTGTCCCTTAAGCGTCAGATTGTGGGAATGTATCACCCTGGCGTCTGCCGCGTAAGCGATACCGTACCCGGCCTTAACCACCCCTGCCGCGTAAACCATATCCTCATTAAAAATCGCCCGGCCCACAAACCCGCCGTTTTTCTCAAAAATATCCTTCCGGTAAGCGCAACATACATTGGAGGCAAAATACGTCTTGATCCCCAGCCCGGGCAGATCCGTCAGAGTCTTTATCCTGTTTTCCTGGGGATAATTGAAGGATCTTGTATACCGCTCAATGGCCCGGCATCCTTTATCCGGAAGCTGTCTGGCGTAAGCCATGGCAATGGTCTCTCCATCCGGCCCCTCTTTTCCCAGAGCCTCCACCAATCGCTCCACCAGATACCTGTCACGGGGAACCGCGTCGTCTGTCATAAAGATCATCACATCCGCCCGGGAATATCCGGCTGCCAGATTCCTGGTAGCTCCGTGGTCAAATTCCTGTTTTGATATATGATGGACCTCCAGCCCCGGCACGTCCTTATATCCCTTCTCATTCCAGTACCGCTTTTCCGTATTTATCACAATGATCCGGTGTACCTGATACGTCTGCCGTCCAAGCATCTGCAAAAGACGGCTGAACCGTCTGTCCGGTCTGTACACTGGTATCAATACATCCACCTTAGGCTCATACTTCCATTTCATAGGCTTCCACCTTTCCTGTTCTCTGGATTTCTGCCGCTTTTTTGCTTCTTGTAAATCCCCGCCCAGGTCCACAATCCGAACCCGGCTGCCATCAAAACCATTAAAATCAGGTATGCCACAGCCGCTCCAAAGATCCCGCCCTTTTTCACAAACATCGGAGCCAGCACCGCCGCCGCTCCCGTTAAAACCAAATAGATCCCAAATATGACCTTCTGCCTTCTCATGATCACCAGGGCATAATAATGGAGGTTCAAAAACGCATAGCACGCTCCCCCCATAACGATCAGAATAAACGGTATATGATTCTGCGTCAGCTTTCCTTCATACCCGCTGCCCAGAATCTGTTCCAACACCCACAAAACCGGCCTGCCAAGGCCAGCCGTCAGCGCCACCGCCAAGATACTGAGAGCCCCGATGATCCTGGAGATCCCCAGAAGCTTTTTTGCGAATGCGTCAAACCGCCTCCCGTTCCACATATCCGTCAACGCTGTCAGCACAGGACGGATCACAAATCCCGCCGCCAGATTGATCACCGATGTGGGCATAAAAATAATATTAAAATACCCTGACGCCGCGTCATTTAAATGGGCGTCAATACTGTACTTTGCCGCGGAAAATATATAGAAATCCAAAAACACGGACACAAACAGCAGAAATGTCCCACCAGTCAGCGCTCCCATCCTGCCCTTGTCCCAAGTATAGTCAACGCCTTCCAGCCGTCTTAAGACAACCACATCAAAAAGGAAGATCCCCCCGATCTGAGCTGCCACCGCCGCGCCGCAGGCCCCAAGCAGATCACCGCCCGCAAGCAGCGCCCCAAGAAATGTCCCCACAGACAGAAGGGTCCGAAAGGTGTTGGATTTGCCTGTGAGATGGAGGTTTCCGTTTCTCTGGAATTCCGACTCATATACATCCGCGAACCCGTCCGCCACCTTGTAACACACCAGCAGAAAGATCACCGCCGCCTTTCTGGCCGTGTACCCGGATGCCAGCAGATACACAAGCCCCACCGCCAGGGCCGCGGCGCAGGTCAGATACCTGTGGTGGAGATAATCCCCAAACCTATACTCCTGATCCCCATCCGTGATCTGAAAAGGCCGTATGCCAAAATAGGCCAGAATAAACATCTGCTGCCCAAACGTGCTGTAGCCGAAAGCAAAGATCCCTCCGTCGTCCTCCCCAGCCAGTCTCATCACCAAAAACGAAAGCACCATACTGGCAAAGGCGTAGCAGAAGCTTCCCGCCATGTTCCAGAGAATATTCTGTTTTTCCTTATCAGGGCCTGTCCTCATGAGGAGGGCTGTCCATCGGTTGGTCATAGCTGCCATCTGTCTTTCCTGCCTATCATTTTTGCAACCTCAGATTCCAATAAATCAATGCTACCGCACTATTGGCGTATTTCATATCATTCCCTACCTTATTCAATCCTTATATACCTTCTGTTTTTGGTAGCTGCTGTGCAAGTTAATCTGCCCATTGCCACCAGTTCATTCAGCAGCTGCCTTGTCCTTGGTCCTTTTAATCCTATTTTTTCAGCAATTTCTTCTGTCTTATACAATACTTCTAACTCCATGCATGCAAGTATCTGCTTCTGCCTTTCAGATAGCAATGCCTCTTGCGTTTCTGCTGATTTTTCTGCTGATTCTGCTGATTTTTTTGTTGATTGTTCTCCATGTTCCGGAATCATTTTAAGGTAAAGAGTTACTTGATTAAGAGCAGTATCTTCTATCAGTTCCGGTTGCACCCAGCCCTCTTCTTCCCAAGTTGCCAATATGGAGGGAAATCCGGAACCGGCATTGTCCCCAAATCCAACCATTCTAAGCATAGTCTGCATATGAGGGTTTCTTGATTTTGAATTTCCTCCCCGGTAAATATCCTCCAGCGGAAGCTTCAGAATACCCGGATTCGTAAATTCAAATCCATTTGACCTTTTTATCACTTTCAAAACACCTGCATCCATCAAATAGTCAGCATGTATTATAAGATTTACAAATGCTTCCCTCACTGCTTTGTGTACCGGAGTTTCATCTATCCGCTGTATTCCCTCAAGTCTAAATGGTTTCTTCAAATCCTCTGTCAATTTAGGCGTAACTTTGGTAAAAAAATTAAACAGATTATTCTCCCATGTTCCATCGTAGGTAATCCTGTCATTCCAGCGAATATCCATTGTAATTTCACTTTCGTTGCGATAATCCATAAAAATATTATCAAACTCATCCCGTATAGCAAGTCCATCTCCAAACATCATTAGACCTGCAAGTGTCAGTCCCTCCTTGCCCTCTCTTCTGTCTTTTCTGTACCCTCCAAGTTTTTCCAGAAATAATCTGTCGTCAAGGGCATTCCAGACATGCCCATCATTCCTTATTTCAAAAATCTGCCGGTATTTCCGCAATGTCTCCTTATCAATATCATCCATTGTATAATATTCTAAAATCATTCCATCATTACCATCCGGATTCTGGTCACGAATCATTCCTCTGATTTCATGTTCCGTTGCGTGGTAATCACCTTCGTTATTTCTCTTAAATGTTCCTTTGTATGGATTTTCACCAACATAAATCGGACGCATTTTATAATCAGCTCTCGGCACTTTAATCACAATCAAGCTAACGCCAGACTCTTCCACAATAAATACATCCTCATCTTTCAGAAGATTACGATTAACCTTAATGCTGTTAATGGTGTTCCAAAAATCCTCTACCTGCTTCTTTGAATTTTGGATTCCCTGTATAATAAATCTCTCTTCTGGAAGTGCCTTCTTTTTATCCTCTTTCACACCAAGAATGATATAGCCGCCTTTTGTATTAGCAAAAGCAGAATACGACTCATAGGCAGAGCGTGGCACATTGCTCTCTGCTTCCTTGCACTCTATGTCTACTTTCTCGCCCTTATAAATTAACTGTTTTACTTCCTGCATGTTCATAATTCTCGTTGCCCGCTTCCATTCATGCCTTCCACAATTTGTATTAGCTGGGTTACAATAACATCTACCTCTACTTTCGTATTTTCTGCTCCAAGACTTATTCTTATGGTTCATTTTGTGTATTCTTCAGTTTATTTACTATAAATGAGAAAATTTAGAAAATCACACAAATCCGTCCAAACGCACAGACCACTGCCATCAGCTCCGCTTCCTAAAATTCTGTATTAATAAAATAGATATCAACATTCGAATCATATATTTCGCAGCCACCACAGGCTTTAAGTAACTCTCCCCGCCAGCCCTCTCCATGATCTCCACAGGCACTTCCCCGATACCGGCTCCCTGCTTTAGCAGGTAGGAGACCGTATCCGGCTCAGGCCCATAGTTAAGGTTCAGGGCAAACTCCCCGATCATCTTCCGGTTAAACATCCTCATTCCGGAAGTAGGGTCCGTCACCTTTACCCCAGTAGTAAGAAAAATCGCCGCCCCAATAAGCCTGCTCCCGATCATCCGCATGGAATAATCCTTCTTGCCATGAATAAACCGGCTTCCAATGACGATCTCATACCCTTCGTCCATCTTTTCCTTCATAGCCCTGATAAACTCCGGGCGGTGCTGTCCGTCTCCGTCAAACTGAATCGCGTAGCCATACCCTTTATTCCAGGCATACTTCATTCCGGCCTGAAAACACCCTGCAAGCCCCAGATTCACCGGAAGATCCAGCAGATTATATCCCTTTTCCCTGCAGATCTTTGCCGTCTGGTCCCTGGACCCGTCGTTGACCACAATGTAATCAAGGTCCGGGCATTTGCTCACCAGCTCCTCCACCACAGTCTCAATATTGGCCTCTTCATTATAAGCCGGAATCACCACCAGCACCTTATCTGTTAACTCCACCTGTGCAGCTCTCACTTTCTGTCTTAATCTGACACGACGCGTCTTTCCATCTGTTCTCCTGCTTCCGATTTCCAAGCTCTGCGCCGATTACGCCCGCCGCGTCATCTCCTGTACCACTTCATCTGGCCGAAAAATCAACCCTCTGCGCCCTGAATCGTCAGAACCGACGGATCATTCCCCTGCCTCCAGAATCGTATCACACACCAGATCCACAATCTCCACCGGCAGATCCGCATACAGCGGAAGTGTCAATACCTGTTTTGATATCCTGTCCGCCACAGGAGTATCCTCTGCCCGAAAACGCTCCCTGTAACACTCATAGCTGTTTACACAGGGATAAAAATACTTCCTCGTATAGATATTCTTCTCCTTTAAGGCCTGAAATATTTCATCTCTTTCCGCCTTATACCCGTCAAACACCACCGGCATATAGGCGTAATTGTATTTCACCCTGGGATTCTCCCTGCACAGCCGGATACCCTCTATACCTTCCAGCCTCTGTCGGTAGCGCATAGCCAGCTCTCTTCTCTTCCCGATCTCTTCCTCTACGTGGCGCAGATTGCACAGGCCCATGGCTGCCTGAAACTCGTTCATCTTGCCGTTAGCCCCCACATACTCCACAGTCTCGCTGTCCATGATCCCGAAGTTCTTCAGCTGATACAGCCGCCGTTCCAAGGCCTTCTCTTTAAAAGCCACCGCCCCGCCCTCTATGCTGTGAAACACCTTTGTGGCGTGAAAGCTGAACATAGACGCATCCCCCCACGATCCCACGCCCTCTCCGTCCAGTTCCTCCCCAAAGGTGTGGGCCGCGTCGTAGATGACTTTCAGATGATGCCTGTCTGCAATCTCCTGGGTCCGCTCCACATCGCACAGATTCCCGTAGACATGAACCGGCACAATGGCGCAGGTCCTCTCTGTGATCAGCCCCTCGATCAGATCCACATCCATGGTATAATCCGTTTCATTGATATCACAAAACACCGGGGTCAGCCCGTTTCTCACAATAGCGTGGGTGGTGGAGGCAAATGTAAACGGCGTGGTGATCACTTCCCCTTGAAGTTCCATAGCCTGAATAGCCAGCTCCAGGGCCATATGACCATTGACAAACAATTCCAGGGAGCCCACTTTCAGATATCGTTTCAGCTGTTCTTTAAATTCCTCATGATAAGCCCCCATGTTAGTCAGCCACGCGCTGTCCCAAATAGGCTTTAGCATCTCCACATATTCTTCCAGAGGCGGCAATGACGATCGTGTCACCAACACCGGCTTGTCCGGTTTTTTCATCATCGTTTCCCCCTTTCCCGCCGATTTGCAATATCTTCCATTCTACAATATCAGGCGATAAAAGTAAACCAAAAAAGCGGTTGATGGCAGGGATCTGCCTGGCATAGGAATATTGTAAGACTGTTTTCATCCGATTTTCCCCGCCCCGTGAACCGTAAGCAAAATATTGCGCATCTCCTCCAAAAATCCCCGCACTGTTTCAGAGGGCTTTGCGGACGCCACAATTCCGTAAGGCAGAAAGAAAGGCTCTTCAAGGGGAACAGACACAAGCGACGGGTGAATATCTTTCCAGCATTCAAGGGAAAAAAGCAGACACCCCTTTTCCGCGCAGCTGTTAAATGTCTTTATGTTGTAATGGGGAGGGGTATCCGTAAGCCGGATCTCCCCACAGGTTTCCAAAATCGTCCTTCGGATCTCATCATTGACAGGACTGTTGCCTTTTTCCATGATCATAAGCAGTTCCCCGTAAAGGCACTGACCGGCCGGAGTCATCGCCACGCCCCGGCTGGAACGTATAAACAACTTTACACCCAGCCGTGATTCCAACCCGCTGATCTGTTTGATGACCGCCGTATGTGTGATAAAAAGCCGTTCGGACGCCTTGCTGAAACTTCCGCAGTCCGCCACAGCCTTGAAGGTGTCCCTGTAGATACAGTTGCGGATGTCATGGGCAGATTGATCTCACAGGGCCTGATACGGGGGTGGGGAATGTCGCAGGTCTCCGCGGAAACAAAATTTGAAGGCGACGATGTGCGCAGATGGGTGCCGCAGCTGTCAAAAGAAAACATCCTGGCCAATCAGCCGATTCTTGACGTCCTGTCTGACTGCGCCCGAAAAAAAAGGAGCCACAAACGCGCAGCTTTCTCTCGCGTGGATGCTCCCAGGAAAGTTTCTCACAAAACTGGAGGCGCGAAAAGATCTAAAGCCAATCATAAAAAGCAGGCTAGACCATAGGCCTGCCTGCTTTCATCCCCACTGTTCGGCAGAAATACATAAACCGTAGCTCTGCTCCGACTGTTTACAACAGCTTCTTTAATTCTTCTCGTATCTCTTCCTTTTCTTTGTCTGATAATTTCTCTTCTCCGATAAAAGCAGTTACAAAACCGGAAAAGGAATTATTAAAATACTCCTCTATCACTTTCCTCGCCCATCTATGTATAAGCTGCTCTTTTGTACATAACGCAGAATATCCATTACAGGAAGGCAGCATTTTCTCTGCCCTCACTATACCCATCTTCTTTAGTCCTAAAAGAAACGTATTCAGTGTCTGAGCCTTCCATGACTTATTCCACTCGGTGTTGGCATATTCCATGATCTCTTGAAAAGTCATAGGCTCCTCCCTTGACCATAACAACTCCATAATCTGCCATTCTGTGATAGTCAGGCCGTATTTTGCTGACATATAAAAATCTCCTTTTTAATGTGGACAAACCAAATTGGTTTCAATATTTTTCAATGCCCCCCAAATTAAATCTCCACATCTAACACATCCTTCTGCATAGTATGTAGACATCGTACATCCTCCATTGCTATTTCTCTCATGCTGTGAAACTGTGCCAGATACATAACTATGACTACATCCTGCTTTTTCATCCATGTTATTATCAATTAATTCATATATATTTCCTTCTGTATCTGTAAAGAAATTATTGTATAACAGCACATCCGTCATCTCGTCTTCCATAGAAAACCTAATCTCGCCACTCACCGAAACCTCATCATTTACTGTTATCGTCGCAGGAGGAATATACGCAAAAGCTGTTATCCCTCCTACTATACAAAAAATCCCCGACATCACCACAGCCAGAATCCTCTTGTGTTTTGTTTCTCTTCTCATCTCTAAAATTCTCCTTTTAAAAATTTTTTTACTTCTGCTTGATGCCATTCCCACTCCAAATCTTTTCTCACTGAAAATATTATTCGCCGAGGACAATTCCAAGAGCAGATCCCCATACGCATCGCGGTCCTCTTCGCCTTTCCCAGCAATCACCTCGCTGTCACAGCACATCTCACATATGCATGACAGTTCTCTAAAGAAAAAATAGCTAATAGGATTAAACCAGTGGAGCGCCATTACCAACACTCCCAAAAATTTTGTCACCACATCATGATTCTTTATATGCGTCAACTCATGCTTTATTATATATTCATAGGAATCTTTGTCGATTCGTTCCTCGTCCCACGCCGGAAGAACGATCACCGGAGATAAGATCCCACCTGTCAGCGGGCTGTCAAAATATTCGGAACGGATGAGCTTTACCTTCTGCTTCACATGCATTTCTTCTTTTATTTTTAAAAACATTTCCTGATGTGATTGACTTAACGTATTCTCATTCCGGCAAAAGCAAACCTTCCTGACTCTCAAATACTGAACAACCTGTTTCCATATGATATAGAGCGTAAAACATCCTGACAAAAATATAAACAGTCTCAAATATTCCAGCTTGGGTGAGACCTCTATGTGGCTTGCGCGGGTAATGACCATGTATTCTGTATCAATCATATCTGATAAGTGCCAAATGTTTTTCCACACATGGGGACCCATCCTATGCAGCATTCCTACTACCTGATACTTATATTCTGAAAATGGCACCAAATAGAAAACCGCCGTTATCTTCAAGAACCGGTATCTCAATCTCAAAGAACACCACCTCTTTATGACCGGATATACCAGAACATAAAGAAGAAAAACCATGCTTCCTGATATTGACATCATAAAAAGAAGGTTTCTACACATCATCCTCTCCTCCCTGTTAAATTATAACGCCCTTTCAAGCATTTGTCAACGTCTTTCATTACACCTAATGATTATCAATTTTTTCTAATAAGTCTATTAAGATCTGTGGAATCATGCCGACTATATATTTAAGAAGGATACCTGTATTTCTACAGAAAGGAACCATATTTATGTACAAAATAGCATTATGTGATAATAATATAAACTACATGCAGCATCTGGAATCCAAAATAAAAAGCTATTGTCAAGAAAGAGGTATCCCTATTTATCTCCAGTCCTTTACAGACAGCGATATTGTTATGGACCATATAGAAGAAAAAAACATGTTTGATATCTATATCCTGGAGCTTGATATGCCCTGCTATTCCGGAATTGAGATAACCAAAAAGATCAGATAACATTCCAACACAGCGGCCATTATTTTTTTATCCAACCACACCGGATATGCCGTTGACGGATATGGCCTTGACGTCTTTCGCTATGTTCTGAAAGATGACACAGAACAGAACTGGGAAAAAATTTTGGACGACGTATTTTCCCATGCCGACTGTCTAAAAGACGACCGTGTATATATCATCTCCAATCAAAAAAAGTATGTAAAACTTTACCTGGATGATATCGTATATATCTATAAAGATAACAAAAACGCAGTTTTTATTTTACAAAACGGTCAGAAGGAAACCGAACGCAAACCTTTAAGAAATGTATACCAGAATTTAAACCGAAAAAATATGATCCTTCTGGACAGAGGTATCATATTGAATATCCATTACGTAAAAGCCATCAATGGCTGCGATATAGAACTGCATAATAATATTATGCTCACTACCAGTAAACCGCATATCGAACAGCTTAAACGCATGCTTCTTGCGTTATCTTCATAAGAACAGCTATTTTATAAGGGGCTGCCGCGCTTTTCAATGCGGACGCCCCTTATTACTTGCAACTCTATCTGGCAATCAGGTTAAAAATGGATTCCAATCTTCCTGCCATCGCCTTTTCATCATTCAAATACTCTTTAAACGCGAAGAATGTCAAACTGTCCATAGTGGAATGACCATTTGTCAGCTGCTCACTCATGTAATTCAAATCCCTTATATACTGCAGCAGGTTTCCCTGAACATTTCCATACATATTAAAGTGTCCAAATCCTCTTTCTGTATCACCCTGACTTACAGATGTCCTAACCACGCCGGGAACCATTGGTTTTACATGTTGTGAAATCACATCTTTTATAGAAATAGCATTCATATTTGTCAGGTCAGCCATAAGGTCGTAATAATCCTGTTTACTCATATCAGAAAGGTCATAGGTGGATCGCAGGTAATCAATCTGCTCCCCGGTCAGTTTTGAGGTTCCATCCGCGTCCCAATTTAAAGGTTTATCTGTAGAGACTCCCCCACCCATCAGGATACCAAAATCCTTATCCCGATTCTTTTCAATCCACGCATCAATTCCATCGGATTGATTTTTAGAATTCTGTTTATTTTCTTCCGCGGCCATGATACTCTTATCCAAAAGAGATTCCGCTTTCTGACCATAGACAGATTTCTGTGACCGGGCAGTGGATCTTACCTGATTGTTTCTGGGCATATTAAAAGATACCTGCATTATAATAACCTCCTAAAAAACATTATAATTTTTAGATCATTGACACAAATCTTGTTTTAATGGATGTAAAATTTACTATTATGAAAACACAAAACAAAATAAACATATTCATCAATACTACATCTCTGTAAATACGATGAATAAATATAACCTGCAAAGTCTGCGAAATAAGAAAACTTAATATATATATCTTTCCATAATTCCATACCGCTTTTATATCATATAGCTTTTCTGCATGTAAAAAACAACGTATCTCCGCCTTCATATATCTTTTTATCACCGCAATCAGTAAGACAAAGCAAATAAATATCACTATAACTATCGACAGTTTATTCTCTCTTACTTTATAAATTAAATCAAGATTTTTAACCAACAATTCATCTATGCCTACAATTGAAAACTCAATAAAACCTGTCGAATTAGCTATATCACGAATCTCACTCAGAAAATCTTTTGTATTAGATTCCGTAACTATGTCGGAGTTAATCATATTAAAATAGAGCATTCCTTCAAATCGAAAATCATCTTGCGACACCTTCCAAGTTTGGATAGGATATGGTATTATTATATAATTTGATATATCAAACTTCGGATCCGTTTTATAGTATATAAATGACATATCTTCCAGTATTCCAACTACCTCAAATTTAAAATCCTTTATCAAATAACTCCCAATAATAATATCTCCAATATCATATATCCCTTCATAATTTGAACCAAGCACTACAGGTAACGTCTGGTTTTCATAACTAATCTCTTCCCAATTAAAAGTTTTCCCTTTTTTCACTTTCAGCCCATAATATTCAAAAGCAATATTATTTATTTGTAACGCTTTTATTGACGGAGTAGCAGTTTTAAATTCTTCTAAAAACGCGTCACTATTATAATAAAACTTCCTTTCTCCCTTAAAATCGTCTATATTTACAGGTTGCGTATACAAAGATAATAATTTTGCATTTTCCATTTTAGTGATACTGTTATAAAACTCTCCCAAATTATTTAGACGCTGTTCATCATGTCTAAACGCTTTAAATGAGTCGTCATCAAACAAGTTGTCAATTAATGAATATCGCTGTTCTCCAATTGAAATGCTATTTGTATTTGTAAATTTGAATACGCAAAAAAGTGTGGATACTAATCTAACAAAAAACAAAAATACAGAAAGCAGAAACACACATATAATATCGCCTCTATTTTCTTTGACAAAAACGCCAATTCTTTCTTTCATATGTTTATATTGTCTCCCAAATTAATAACTAACTATATAATTGCTTATCTATCAAGAAAACAAATGATAATAACCAAAATCCAAATATATTATATAACATTCGGATTTTGGCTATTAAATTTAATCAAACAAAAACTGGGCGATCATTACATCACTCTTCTGAACCATAATAGGTACGAGCCTTATCTGCAACATCTGGATTATACTTATAATATGGAGAAATTGCCTCTGTATTATCCTGTCCCCAGACACGCCCCGAGTCTTTCAAAACGTCACCGTCGGAATCCTCCATCCTCGCTCTGGTATAATGATACTTTCCTTGCCACGTGGTCCATCCATGTGCGCGGTAATGAGTGAATCCATCATAATCCGACCGTTCTCTTTTACCTTTGTGGACAGGTGATGAAGCACGCAATAAAAAATCTTCATTCATAGCTTTACTATACGCTTCGGCATTAATAAAGTATCCTGTATCTTCGTCCCATCCACCTACAGCGTCAGAAACCGTTGGGTCTACTGCCGCAAATGTTGGATAAACATTGATTGCCAGCACTCCAACCACCAGGGACAGCACCGCAATACCTTTTTTTAGTTTTCTCATATTGTACCTCCTTGAATTAACCATTATAGTAATTTAATGCGCATTGGGTTTATTATACATCATTTCTTTCCCCAAATATCGGCTGTCCTCAAAATATAGTCTTTTTGTCTTTGTCTTTACCTAGTTTTCTCTAATACAAAACATCTCATTCCTCAAAACCACATTTACCATCCCTTAAATTCTTATTCTGCTCTGAAAAGTATCACTTTTGTCCATACATATTAATATCCTACCTACCTCCAATCAACACTCGTTTCCCAGAAAACGCGAATCCATATTTTCGTATCCGCTCTTTGGAAACTCCTTTTTCCACAAGCATCACCTCATACTTTTGCCTGTCAATCTGAGCCAATGCCTCTCTCACTGTGTCAGCCAACTCCTTTTCGTCATCCACATCCTGAACCTTAAACTCCAGAATCATCCCGTCATCATCCGGCCTCCTTGGCTCTAACACCACATCATATCGCCCAAATCCACTCTCCCTGTTGGATGTCAGGATATATCTGTCAGAAAGTTCCACCATCAGCCCCAGCACAAATCCGTGGTAAAAACGCTCTGGTTCCTCCCTGGAAGGATTTTTCCCGGTATCAAAATAGCTGAATGTGGCCAAAGCAACTTTATTCATGTAAGCATTCATCGCTTTAACATCTCCCGTCAGCAGCGCCTTGATAAAATCATTATAAGCGCCGTCAGACTCCACAAACCAGTCATGAACCATATTTTCAAACATAAGGTACACTTCCCTGTTTGTCAGCGCCAGTGTATAATGCCACCGCCCTGTCCTCTCCACAAATTGACACTCAACAACTTTCAAATATCCGCTTGCAAGCAACAGGCTCCAGATCGCGTTGCGCTTCTTTGACAGCTGGTCATAGACAATCTGTTCATCTATCTCTTCTGCCTCCAGATTCCTTCCACACATCAACTCCTCAAATGCCTGCTTCACAGCCTTATTCCCTTCACGGATCAATCTTCCGATCAGACTGTTGGAACTGGAATTCGCCCAGTAAGGCGCCACCTTTCCTTTATCCAGATAGTTCAAGATCGACCATGGATTATAGATATCCTTTTGGCTTCCAAATGTAAATCCATCATACCATTTCTTTACATCCTCTTTCCCATCTGACATACCATATTCATCCAGAGCCTGAAACACTTCTTTTTCCGTAAATCCAAAACAATCCGCGTATTTCTCCGAGGTTGTCGTCACCACCTCCAGGTTGTTCAAATCCGAAAAGATCGATTCTTTACTTACTCTCGTGATCCCTGTCATTATGGCTCGTTCCAGGTAGGGATTGGTTTTAAACGCGGCATTGAACATACTCCTGATAAAAGACATCAGCTCTTCCCAATATCCATTTACATAAGCTTCCTGCATAGGAGTGTCATACTCGTCCAAAAGAATGATCACATGTTTTCCATAATATTTTGACAAGAAAAGAGAAAGCTGATGAATCGCCATGGTCGCTGTCATATCATCCATATTCTCCGACACGGATTCAAAGAATCTTCTCCCCCTTGGGCTGATCATATCACGATCCAGCAAGAATTCATATTCCAAATATAAATTTGACAATATCTGGCATATTTTTCTCCGCGCCATTTCATAACTATGTTCCTTTACATTCGCAAAAGACAAACTGATCACCGGATACGTTCCCTGTAAGGTTCTGAATTTCCCGCTGTCCCATAGTTTCAGTCCTTCAAACAAATCTCCTCTTTCCGCGTATCTAACCGAAAAGAACTTTTCTGTCATATTCATTGTCAGAGTTTTTCCAAAACGCCTGGGTCGGGTTATCAGCGTTACTGTGTCCCCGCCCTCCCACCATTCCTTTATAAACAGCGTCTTGTCAATATAAAAATAATTTTCTCTCCGTATCGCTTCAAAATCCTGATTCCCTATTCCTATCGTCTGTGCCATCACGGATCACCTTCCTTCCCCCTCAAAACCGCCTCCACCACCCCTTCATACGTACACTCCCCCGCTTCCACACTCCGCTCTATCCCCCGTCTCCTTAAACACGCCGTAGTCTTAGGCCCAATGCTGTAGATACGCTTCCACTCCCCCCACTGTTCCCCCGCCGCATCCAGAAACCGTTCCGCCGAGGATGCGCAGGTCATCAGGATCCCGTCATACTCTCCCAGCGGCCTCACCTTGCCCAGGTCCGCCGCCGCTTCCCGGTTCTCGTACACCACCGTTTCCTCAAACCTGCACGCATCCCCCAGCTCCTCTCTCAACTGTTCTCCGCCATTCCCGGCCTTCAGATACCACACCCGCTCCCCGCCGGTCAGATGCTTCCTAAGTTCTCTCCCCAGCCCCTCACTGTGAAATTCCTTTGGCGTCAGATCCGCGTACAGGCCATGGCTCCCCAGCTCCTCTGCCGTCTTTTTTCCGATAACCCCGATCTTACACCCGGCCAGAGCCCTCAGATCCAGCCTGCTCCTCTCAGCCTCTCTGAAAAACGCCTCCACCCCGTTTTTGCTGGTAAACAGGATCCAGTCCGCCTTCCCCAGTTTCTCTATATCCAGCCATCCTGTCCGGTAGTTGATCTCTCCCACCTGGATCTCGTCCACATCAGCGCCCTTCTCCTCCAAAAGCTCACAAAGCCTGGTGCGATTCCTGCCGATCTTCGGGATCAGATAGCTCCTTCCAAACAAAGGTTTCCTGTCAAAAAATCCCAGTTTATCCCGCAGCGACACCACCTGCCCCACCACGATCATAGCCGGAGAGACCAGCCGTGCCTCTGCCACCGCCTCCCCAATGTGTTCCAGATCCGATGTACACACCTTCTGCTTTTTCGTAGTAGCCCAGGAGATCACGGCAGTCTCCGTGTTCCCCGGCATTCCGGCATCCATCAGGCCTGCGGCGATCTCTTTCACCTTGCTAAGGCCCATCAGAAAAATACACGTATCCTTCCCCTTTGCCATCGCCTGAAAATCGATCTCTGCCAGCTTGTCCCTCTGGTTGTGGGCGGTTACCACATGAAATCCCCCTGCCATTCCCCGGTGAGTCACCGGAATCCCCGCAAAAGCAGGACCCGCCACAGCTGACGTAACCCCCGGAATAACCTCAAAGCTTATTCCCCGCTCTGCCAGATACAGTCCCTCCTCGCCGCCCCGGCCAAACACATACACATCCCCGCCTTTCAGCCGCGCCACCTTCCTGTATTCCATACTCTTTCGCGCCAGCAGAGCGTTGATCTGCTCCTGTGCCATGGTGTGATTGCTGCTTTCCTTCCCCACATAGATAAACTCACACCCCGGCTTTGCCTCCTCCAAAAGTTCGGCGGCAATCAGCCGGTCATATACAATACAGTCCGCCTCCCTTACGGTTCTTAACCCTTTTACCGTAATAAGCTTGGGATCCCCGGGACCCGCGCCTACCAGATAGACCGTCCCCGCCATCTGACGCCGGATATTCACAGCCGCCTCCTTGGCCAGCGCCTTCGGGTCATGGCCCCAGACAGCGGCATATCCCTGCCTGCTGCCTGTCTCATTGCCAAACATAGCCCGAAGGAAAAATCTCCCGTCCTCCATTTTCCGGCAATACGCTCCCACAGGCACATGGCAGTCGCCTCCCATCTCCCGAAGAAATCCCCGCTCACCCTCCACGGCCCGGGCTGTCTCCTCATCACACAGCCCGTCCAGCATAGCCAAAAGCTCCTTATCCTCCCGGCGGACCTCTAGGGCCAAAACCCCCTGGGCAGGAGCCGGGATCATCTCCTCCCCGCTGAAATACCGGGTGATCCTGCGCTCCAGCCCCAGACGCTTTAATCCTGCCGCTGCCAGAATCAGGCCGTCCAGCCGCTGCTCCTCCATCTTCCGAAGCCTGGTATCCACATTGCCTCTGATCATTGCCACCTGGATATCCGGGCGCAGCCGTTTCAGCTGAAACTCCCTCCGCCTGCTGCCGGTTCCTATGACAGCCCCTTCTGGCAGTTCTTCCAGGGACATTTTCTCCCGCAGTACCAGCGTGTCCCTTGGATCCTCCCGCTTCCACGCCCTGGCAAACACAAGCCCAGGCCCGGGGCAGGAGGGCATATCCTTCATGCTGTGTACGCCGATATCCGCCTTATGGTTCAGGAGCTCCTCCTCGATCTCTCTGACAAAGACTCCCTTCTCCCCGATCTCATGAAGCGGTTTATTTAAAATCTGGTCACCTGTGGTTCGGATCACCCGAATCTCAAACTCATGGTCCGGGTACGCCTCTGCCAGCCTGACACGCACAGAATCCGCCTGAGTCATGGCAAGCTTCGAACCTCTTGTGCCGATGATATATTTCATGGTTTCCATTCTCCTCTTAATCCGTCAAAATTTCCGTCTCCTCCCCACCGGAACAGGCCAACATCTCCTCCTCCCCGCCGGGACAGATCAGAATCTCCTCCAGCTCCTCCCGGGAAAGCGGCCTTCCAAACTCCAGTCCCCGCCGCAAAATCTCCTCATAAACCCCTTTCCTCACCTCTGCCGGTTCCATCCTCTTCACCCTCTCCCGCGCCTTTCCCAGCTGTGCGGCCAGTTCCCCTAAAGTCTCTGTCATCTCCGGCTCTATGCGCCCCTTTAAATACTGAGCCACAGCCGGACTCTGTCCGCCGCTGGAAAAAGCAGCCACCACTTCCCCCTGTTTCACATAAGCCGGGAAAATAAAACCGCAATCCTCAATCTGGTCCACCGCGTTGACAGGTATCCTTCTTTCCCGGCACAGAACACTGACCCGGTGATTCTCCTCCTTGTCGTCCATAGCAGCCACCACCAAAGCCTGCCCCTTAAGATCCGCGGGACAAAAATGCCCTTCCCGCCAAACCACGCCTTCCATGCGTTTTATATCCTCCAGGATCTTATCCGCCACCACTGTAACCAAAGCCCCAAAATCCCGCAGCGCCCGTGCCTTGCGCAGGGCGACCCGGCCGCCTCCCACCACCAGGCAGGGCCTTCCCTCAAGCTGTACAAACATGGGAAAATACGCCATCCCTACACCACTTCCTCTCAAACGGGGCGTCCCGTCTCCTGTCTGCCCCGCAAAACTCTGCCCGGGCCTTTCCTGACACCCCCAATAACCGCCTTTCCCGCATCGGCCAGCCAGATCTCTGCCAAAATCCCGCCAAACCAAACTTTTGCGGCCAGCTGCTGAAACCGGTTAATATACAGATAATGTTTCATATAATACAAAACGCTTTCATGGCGTATCATCTGACGCCTCATCTGACTCTCACACGACTTTATGATCGAAGTCCCATGGCGATGCACATACGTCTCTGTCATCAGAACCGCCGTGCGGTACCCGCCGGTCCTCATCCGCCAGCCCAGCACCGACTCCTCCTGATACAAAAATATCCCCTCATCATATCCGCCGCACTCCAAAAACGCTTTCCCGTCAACCATAAGCATAGAACCGTGGACCGCGCCCACGCCTACAACCCGTTTCCCCCGGTAATACTGTTCCGGATAATTCAAAAACCGGCGAAACAGCCGCCTGCTCACAGGCCCCATTACAAGCAGTTCCCCCAAAAAGCCGTGAAGCCGCCAGCCCCGTCCCAGCCCGCCGTACTGCATATCCTCCATCACAGGAGCCGCCGCCCCCAGATCGGGATGCTTCTGAAACAGACGCCCCAGGGCAAGAATGGTTCTCTCCGTAAACTCCACATCCGGGTTGGCTATGACCACATGGGTGGCTCCCATCACTTTCACGGCATACTGAACACCCAGATTATTGCCATAGCCATACCCCCCGTTTCTCTCCCCTCTGATCACGGTCACCTTATCCCCTTCCAGGGACCGCAGTTTCTCCAGGGAATCATCTGTGGAGCGATTGTCCACCACCACGATCCCCTCCAGGACCTTAAACCCGGTGATCCTGTCCACCAGGTTCATCACCGTGTCCCCGTCATTATAATTAACGATCACACAACAGACCTTCATCCGTTCTCCCCTCTCTTTCGGGAAAGCCGGGGTATGGTCACGCACTGAGCCAGCGTCTGTATCGGCGAGCTTTTAAAAAATCTGTTCCTCACAATACTGCGAAGCCGTTCTTCCCGCGACTGGAGAGGAAGGGCCAAAAACGCCTTTAATGTTCTCCTCTGCTCCCCGGTCATCTTCTCCCCGTACATCGCTCCGAAAGAAGCCGCCTGTCCAAACATCCTCCGGTAGTTTTCCTCCACAGCCGTCTGTCTCCCCATGCGCGCTTTCAGATCTTCCACACTGCCTGTCCTGCTGGCCCCCAGCGTATTGCCACCATGCTGCCGATACTGGTAAAGAGGTTCCCTGATACAAGAAATCGTCCCGAAACAGGAGGCCCCAAGGGCAATCCACCAGTCATGCATCAAACACCGCCCAGGCACCCTCCTGACCAGCCCGGCCAAAGCCCTGTTCATCATAACCGCCCCTCCTGTCACCGGATTTTCCGCCAGAACCTGGGAAAACGCCGTCCGATCAGGGTTGCTGCGCTGATACCGGAAAAAGCTGGGGGAGATCACATTCAGATCCTCATCCGTCACCTCCATATCCGAGTGTACCAGAATCGGATATTCCCTTCCAAACTTCCCCTCCAGTTCCCGCGTCCGCCGAAGCAATGTCCTTACCTTGTGATTCTTCCACACGTCATCCTGATCGCACAGCAAGAGATAATCCCCGTCAGCCTGGCCAAGAAGCCAGAAAAAATTCATAGCCATAGGAGGCACCTGGCCTTCCCTGTCCATGTACATCCCCTCTTTCACCCGATGCCTCAAAACGATCTGCCCCGGATACCACCTGGCATACTGTTCCAGGATCCTTCTGGTTTTGTCCTTAGACCCATCATCCGATATCACGATCTGTATATCCGGCACAGTCTGGGCCAAGATCGAATCCAGCTGCTGTTCGATATACCGCTCTCCCTCATAAGCCGCCAAAAGAACCGTAACCCTCATATCATCGCTCCTTCCTCATCCTTGCCGCTCTGGCTTCCACCATTCTCATCCCCAGCTTCCTGCTGATAAGCCACCGAATCTCCGGCCACAGAACCGTCGCGTAATCCAGCCCGTGGTAAACCGCCATATAGATCTCCTTCCCCCGCTCCTTGGGCGTTCCCGCCCACGGAGTCTGAGCTAAATAGTTGTCATAGGCCCTGCGGTAATGATTTAGATTTCCCCGGATCCAGGGCCTCTCATCCCCCATATAGTGGATAATTGCCGGATGCTTTTTGGCCTTTACAAACCTGTCCTCGCCCACTTCCCCATAAGAAGCGCTGTGCCTCACCAGATCTCCATAAGAAAAATATCGGTAATTGGTAAAAAAATTATACTGGGGGTCCAAAGCCTTGATCTCCCCCTTTAAAACCCCGTTCAGCACATCCTGGTCACTGGCAAATAATTTCCCGCCCTTATCCCTCCAGAAATCCAAAAGCCGGCTCTGAACCTGCCGTTCCCTCCACTGCCCTAGATCCACCAAAAGTACCCCGGAATTAAAATAGGGCTGTTCCCTGCCAAGACCTACGGACGCTTTCACCGCCTCATAGATCGTCGGCTCCATAACCGCCCCCATAACCTTCCCCTCCAGGTCCGTATGCCAGAGTCCCTTTAAAGACCGGACAACCACCGTATCACAGTCCAGATACAGAACCCTCTTCACACAGTCCGGAAGCATCTCCCCCATAAAAAGCCGGCTCATAATGCTGATATCGTATCCCCCGGTATCCGCCTGAAAACCAATCCGGTCCTTCAGATCCCCCATCTCCACAAACACCAGCTCTCTCCCATACCTTGCCGCGATCTCCTCCAGTCTGTTCTGGTTGTCCGCAGATAACCCCAACGACAAAACATACACCGCAATACGCGGACATCCCCGATTCGCGTCAAATAGAGAACACATAGAAGTTCCCAAATGCCTGACATACGAATCATTAGAAGCATACACAATATTCATGACCAGCCAGTCTCCCTTTCTATGAAAAAAACGCCGCTATAAATCGAGACCCACATCCCCATTATAGCAGCGTCCGCACATTCTCTATCGCTTCCGATACCCGGTCCCAAAATCCACCAGATTCCTCATCCCATCCGCATCTCCATCCAAAAACTTCTCCAGATTCTCCCCCGCGATCCTCACGATCCTCTCAAACGTCTCCTTCAGATGGTACTGTCCGGAAATATGGGGTGTGATCACCATTCTGGGAGCATCCCACAGAGGATGATCACCAGGCAGCGGCTCCGGGTCCGTCACATCCACCCCGCAGCCTCCCAGATGCCCTTCTTTCAGTGCCCTGCACAGAGCGTCCCCGTCGATGGCGCTCCCTCTCCCCACATTCAGCAGGTACGCCCCCGGCTTCATAAGCCCAAGCCGCCTTTCATCCATAATGTGGTATGTGCTGGGGCTGTTCGGCAGAGAAAGAGCCACAAAATCCGCTCTGGGCAGAAGTTCATCCAGACTGTCTGTGGTATAGATCTCGTCCAGATACTCCGGCTTCTCCCCCGGGGTCCTTCTCACTCCTATGGTGTAGCTGCCAAGAGCCTTCATTCTCTTTGCGTACTCTCCGCCAATATCCCCAAGGCCCACCACCAGGGTGGCAGATCCCCACACAGAAGTCACATCCCCTTCATCCTTCCACTGATGGTCCGCCTGATTGCGGCAATAACGGTAAAACTTATTCTGCAGCAAAAAAGACATTCCCACCATATACTCGGAGATCGCAAGGCCGTAAGCCCCTGTGGCGTTGGTGAGAATCACTCCGGGCTTCAACACGCCGGGAATACAGTAATTGTCCGAGCCGGCAGAATTTAACTGTATCCACTTAAGATTCTCCGCCTCTTTCAAAAGCCCCGGCTCTACATTACCGATGATGATCTCCGCGTCCCGGATATCCTCTCCTGTCACAGCCGACGGCGATGTATAAACAAACGCGCTCCCGTCCCCAATCTTTTCAAAATACTCCTTATGCCTGTCCTCAACAGGTATGGTCACCACGATTTTCTTCATCGGTTCTCAATCTCCATCAGCTGGTCCACCCGTCTCTGGTGTCTTCCGCCTTCATACTCCGTGTCAAGCCATGCGTCCGTGATCATCTTTGCCATCTCGATACCAATGATCCTGGCCCCAAACCCCAGCACATTGGAATCATTGTGCATTCTGGACAGCCGGGCTGTACAAGGCTCGCTGCACACACAGGCCCGGATGCCCTTTACTTTGTTGGCTGCCATGGAAATGCCGACTCCGGTGCCGCAGATCACGATTCCCAGATCCGCCTCCCCGGACGCCACAGCCCTTCCCACCTTCTCCCCGTATACCGGGTAATCACAGCTGTCGCAAGTGTTGGTCCCCATATCCTCCACTAAAATTCCGCGGCCCTCCAGATGCGCCTTAATGGCCTCTTTCATCTCCACAGCCGCATGGTCATTGCCTATCGCTATTTTCATATAAATCTCCATTCCGCCGCCTTTCAGTTGGCGGCACAAATAGTAATGA
>CAJUPQ010000013.1 GCA_910588505.1 uncultured Hungatella sp.
ACCAGACGGTTTCATGCTATCTTATTGCCAGTTTTTATTGATTTTCAAGGTGCATCGGCACTTATTCAAGTGCGAAGTTTGAGTTTATTAAAATAAAAGAAACGGATCTATGCAGTCAAATCTGCGGATCCGTTTCTTTTTATGCTATGCCGGTCACATGCTTGATCAGGGCGCCATATACTGCACATTCCCCGACGGCCCCGGGGCGGCGCTGGGACCTGGGCTGCTGCCGGAAGGGCTCACGTAGCCCGGGCCATAGCCCGGCCCTCTGGGGGCAGTGGTCTCCTCCTGGGATTCCTCCGGAGGGATGATGGTGGAAGCCGCTGTGTGGATGGTGCAGGCCCCGGGAAGGGAGAACACAGAATCGTCTGTCTCCCCTGTCTCCCCGGCGGGGATGGAGATGAAGACCCTGGTGGTTCTGGCTGGGCAGAACTCTGTGGGAAGCCTGCCCGACTCCGCGCAGACCGTTGCCGCCACGTGATTGTTGCAGACTTCCGTGGGTACGGTTCCCTTGGCGAAATACTCGGTGTACACAGCGTTGCCTCTGGGGTCGCCGCTGCAGACGCCGGCCACGGCCAGCTTGCCGGATTTGCGGCAGATCTGGGCGGTCTCGACGCTGTCAGGAGGCGTAAATCCCGTGTCCGCCAGCCCTTCATGAACCCGGGTCATGATCTTTCGCCAGATGTCCTTGTGGAAGGAGGTGCCGCCGTTCTGGGAACTTAAGTTCTGATTCATGTCGCATCCTCCCCACACGCCTGCGGTGTAGTAGGGGGTAAATCCCACGAACCAGATGTCATTGTTGCTGGTGGTGGTACCGCTCTTTCCGGCGCAGGACATGTTGGGAAGCTTGGCCCTGGTGCTGGTGGAGGAGGGGCCGGAGCCGGACCTGGAAAATTTGCGGTTGCTGATCATGGACTCCGCCATGGCGTCTGTCAGGAGGAAGGCCGTGGAATCTTTTAATACCCGGTGGGTCTCCGGCTCCATGGTGATCAGCTCCTTGCCGTTGCGGTCCAGGATCTTGGTAAAGAAGATAGGCTTGGTGTAAACACCGCCGTTGGCGATGGAGGCGTAGGCGGCTGTCAGCTCTAAGTTGGTGACGCCCTTTGTCAGACCGCCGAGAGCCGTGGCCGGGTTATAATCCGTGTCCGTCAGGGTGGTGATGCCGAAGTTCTGGGCATACTCTACGCCCAACTGTGGAGTTACGGTCTCCATCAGGCAGCGGACCGCCACGATGTTCATGGAGTAGATGATTCCCTCCCGAATGCTGGAGTAACCCTGGAATCCGCTGGAATACCAGTTGCGGAAGGTTTTGGAGCCTATGGTGTAGGGGGTGTCATAGTACACGGTTCCAAGGGTGGCTCCTCTGGTGTCTAAGGCCGGTGCAAAGGCGGTGATGACCTTAAAAGTAGAGCCGGGCTGTCTGGGTACATTGGTGGCCCGGTTCAGAGTCAGGCTGGCGGTCTTAGGTCCCCGGCCGCCGTTTATGGCCTTGACCTGGCCTGTAGACTGGTCCATGAGCACAAAGGATACCTGAGGCTGAAGGGCCAGGTTGACGCTCTCACCGATGACTTTATCCCCCTCTGTCAAGACGGAGGCCTTGTAATTTTCGGCGTCCGCCCTGGCCTCCTCCTCGGAGTTGTAGAGGGCGTCAAAAGCCGTGTCGCCCAGGGTGTTTCTGTGCCAGCTTCTGATATGTTCCTGGGAATAGTGGGTGGTGGTTCCGTCTGCGTGGGTCACGGACAGCCGGTACTCCATGGAATACCGGGCAGCGGTGTAATTTTCCGGATTATTGACCTCCTCGTCCACAATGGCCTGGAGGACAGGATCCTGGGTGGTAATGATCTGGAGGCCGCCGCTGTAGAGCAGGTTGTGGGCCTGATTGTAGGAGTAGCCCAGCTTCTCCATCAGAGCGTCCATAACCTGTCCCACCAGTTCGTCCGTAAAGTAGCTGTAGGGAGTGGAAGTCTCCTTGGTCATGGAGTCCACGGTCTGGATCCTGGAGTATACGTCGTCCGCCAGGGCTTCCTCCTGCCTGTCTTTGGAGATGTAGCCCTGGTCAAACATATACTGGAGGATCACCTTGCGCTTCTCTTCGTTGGCCTCTTTGCCTGAGATGGGGTTTAACTTGGACGGATTCTGGGTGATGCCTGCGATGACCGCGCACTCGGACAGGGTCAGGTCAGACACCTCCTTGCCAAAGTACCGCCTTGCGGCCACTTTTACGCCCAGGCAGTCATTGCCCAGGTTGATGGTATTTAGGTAGTTGGTCAGAACCAATTCTTTGCTCATGGTCTTGGTCAGCTGGACTGCCAGGTACTGCTCCTGGAATTTGCGCTCCAACTGTTCCCCGAAGCTCTGCTCCCTGCCGCCGTTAAACACATTGTTCTTGATCAGCTGCTGGGTCAGGGTGCTTCCTCCTCCCGCGGAGCGGTCGCCGGTGAGCACTCCCTTTACCGCCCGGAGAATGGAGCGGGGGTCGATGCCGTTGTGGTCCCAGAAGCGGGCATCCTCAATAGCCACAAAGGCATTGATCAGATCCCTTGGCAGCTCTTCATAGGTGACCGGATCCCGATTAGAGCCTGCCATCACCAGGGTGTCCGTCAGATTGCCGGCGCTGTCGTACACCGTGGTGGCAAACCCCTGGGGGACAATGCTCTCGATGTTGATCTCCGGGGCGTCGTCGATGATCCCCTTTATCATGCCCACGCCCACGCTGATGCCGGTTGCGGTCAGGATCAAAAAGGAAAACAGCAAGGTCCTGATAAATCCCAGGAAAAGTCTGCTGGTAAGCTTGCGTGTATTGGAAGCCGCGTCGTTTAGCTTTTTCTGCGTCGCCTTTTTTCCGTAGTTCATAGAAGTCCTCCTTCCTTGCGCGTGTCAGGACGCTTCCTAATTATAGCAAATAATCGGGGCAGAATCAAGAAGGACAAAAGTGTGCTTTACTGGGGGAGGTATCTGTGGTAACATAAAACCATGAATTGACGCCATATATTTTGAAGAGAGAAAAGAGAGATCAGTCATGTTAGAACCATACAAAATCTTATGGCAGGGCGGGACGGGGGAGCTGACGGAGAAGAAATCCCGCT
Source organism: uncultured Hungatella sp. (assembly GCA_910588505.1). Lineage (GTDB taxonomy): Bacteria > Bacillota > Clostridia > Lachnospirales > Lachnospiraceae > UBA3402. The sequence continues at coordinate 3,087 of CAJUPQ010000013.1, forward strand.
TTATCGCCCAGACACATCCTGTGGAGTCGGAGGAGGAGGCCGCCGCGTTTATCGAGTCCGTGAGAAAGCAGTACTGGGATGCCAGACATCACTGCTTTGCCTATGTGTGCGGGGATAAGGATCAGATCCAGAGGTGCAGCGACGACGGGGAGCCAAGCCAGACGGCGGGGCGGCCCATACTGGATGTTATCCTCACAAGCCAGGTCCATAACATATGTCTGGTGGTGACCCGGTATTTTGGAGGAACGCTTTTAGGCACCGGAGGTCTGGTCAGAGCCTATTCTGGTGCGGCAAAGGAGGGGCTGAACAACAGCCGGATCCTTGAGAAATACCCGGGAAGGCTTGTGAAGGTCGGGACGGACTATGCAGGGATCGGAAAGATCCAGTACATTCTGGGACAGAATCAGATCCCGGTTTTGGACAGCCAGTACACGGAGAACGTGGAGATAAGTGCCATGATCCCTGAGGAGAAGGTGAAAAGGGTGGTTTCCGATATTACGGAGTGTACCAGCGGAAAGGCGGCTGTGGAGATTGGGGAGGAAGAGTATTTTTCTGTTGTGGACGGGGAGGTTTGGCGGGGCGTCTGACAGGGAGGGATCAGATGGATAGGAGCGGCACCATAAAAGAATTGACAGAGAGAAGATCTGTCAGGGCATATGAGGATAAAGCGATCGCAAAGGAGGTGAAGGAGGTTATCATCCAGGCTGCCATGGAGGCCCCTACAGCGGGAAATCAGCAGCTGTACACCATTCTTGACATCACGGACCAGAAGCTTAAAAGTACTCTGGCCGAGACATGCGACCATCAGCCTTTTATTGCCAGGGCCCCTATGGTCCTGATCTTCTGCGCGGACTGCCAGAAGTGGTACGACGCCTTTAAAGCCGGAGGGTGCAAGCCCCGCCGGCCTCTGGCAGGGGATCTGATGCTGGCGGTAAGCGACGCGGTCATCGCTGCCCAGAATGCGGTGACGGCTGCCTGGAGCCTGGGGATCGGATCCTGCTATATCGGGGATATCATGGAGCAGTGCGAGACCCACAGAGAACTTCTCCATCTTCCGCCCTATGTATTGCCGGCTGCTATGGTAGTGTTCGGGTATCCCACTAAGCAGCAGATGGAGAGGAGGAAGCCTAAACGGTGTCAGCAAAAATATATTGTCCACGAGAACGGATACCGCCCTATGGATGAGGGGGAGCTTAGAGGCATGCTTCGGAAGGAGTATAATGAGGACGGGGACTTTGAGAGCTGGATCCAGGCGTTCTGCAGGAGAAAATACGACAGCGATTTTTCCAGGGAGATGAGCAGGTCGGTGGAGGAGTATCTGAAGGCGTTTCAGTGACACCTTTAAAGGGTTGCCCTTATTTAAAAAGTGATTGACAACCCACAGAAATTACGCTATAATGAGTCTTGTTCGTGCAGAAGTGGCGGAATTGGCAGACGCGCACGGTTCAGGTCCGTGTGGTGGAAACACCTTGAGGGTTCGACTCCCTTCTTCTGCATCCGATTATAGCAAACTGAATCTGATTCCTACGGGAAAAAGATTCGGTTTTTTGCTATAACCACACCTTTTGGACAGGGAGATTACAGATTTCATATTTGCCGGACCAAGATAAAGACGGCGGCATCATATGCAGGATGCCGCCGTCTTTGTGTTACAGGGCCATTTGGCAGACCAGCAGACCGTTTGGCCGGTTATTCACTCCGATCCTGGGAGGAGCTGCCCCCGGCGGGGGCTTCCATAGACGGGCCTTTAGGAGGCTCTGAGAATACGGCGCTGTTTTTGCGTCCTCTCCATGGGAGAGAGTGGTTCTTTCTCAATATCCGTTTGGACAGAGTCAGGATAAGGGCCAGGGCGGCCAGCAGGGGGAGCCATATGGGGATGCCGGTGATGAGCCCCACAAACAGATCCGTCAGAAACTCGGAGACGTTTTTCACGTTTCGCATAAAACCTTTCTGGATCCGCTGGGGGATGGTCTCCGGGGCCACAGGGGTGAAATCTACGGGGAGTACTTCGTGGACAGAGATCTCGATGGTGCTGTAGGCCACCTGATTGTCGTAGAGCTTCAGCCTGGATTCCATGGATTCCAGCTCATAGCGTATCTCCGACAGATGTTCCTCCAGGGCGATGACAGCCTCTAAAGTGTCCGCCTTTTCCAGGAGGGCCCAGATGCGCTCCTGCTCCATGGAGAGAGTTTTCTTTCTGCTCTCTAAGTCGCTGTATTGAAGGGTGACATCCTGGGTGGACTCGGAGCGGTTGGTTACATTGCCGCTGTCCTCCACCACCGCGATAAAAAGGTCCAGCTTGTCCGCGGGGATGCGGGCGGTTATGGAGGCGTAGCGGTCCGGGCGGACATTGTTGAAGGTGACGCTGGAGCCAGAGATGTCCGACTGCTCCATATAACCTGCCAGCTCTGTAACCTTGGACTGGATCTGGCTGATAAGGGCGTCAAAGGCATCGGTCTCCACATTCATGTACACATTGCGGATCAGTTTCCTGGCAGAGACCGCGGGGGTTTGGATGCCTGAGGAGGAGGAGACTCCGGACGGCGCTTCGGCGGGGCCTCCTGTGGGGATCTGACCGGAAGTGTCCCATGTCTCTTCTCCCGGGACAGGGGCGGCCATATCCTCTCCCTCCCATATCTCCTCCTGGAAACCGCCCTCCATGGCGACGTCATAGGCGGCAGCAGTGGTTTCGGCGGCTGTGGCCATGGCAGCTTGCGTGTTCGATTTGGCTCCGCCTCCGCATCCGGCTGTGAGAAGCGAGCCTGCAAGCAACAAGATAAAAGCCTTTTTTGTCATAATCCTTCCCTCCCTGTGTATGTATCACGGTTTTAATTTTACAGATTCAGGGTATCATAAAAGAGGACGAGAAGCAAGGGAAGTAAAAAAAGCTTCATAAAATACAAAAAAATTTAAGGAGATCTTTCTCATGCTTACATTAGAGAACGTGTCGTTTGGCGTGCAGGAGGACAGGAAAGAAAAGGAGATCATCCACGACCTGACCCTGACCATTGACGACCATAAATTCGTGGTGATAACCGGGCCTAACGGCGGCGGAAAGTCCACCCTGGCCAGGCTGATCGCGGGGATCGAGCGCCCAACCCAGGGGCGTATCGCCTTTGACGGCGAGGACATAACGGACAAGAACATCACAGAGAGGGCTAATCTGGGCATCAGCTACGCCTTCCAGCAGCCGGTCCGTTTTAAAGGAGTCCAGGTTTTAGACCTGATCCGGCTGGCAGCAAAAAAGAAGCTGGCAGCGGCGGACGCCTGCGTCTACCTTTCCGAGGTGGGGCTGTGCGCCAAGGATTACATTAACCGGGAGATCAACTCAAGCCTTTCCGGCGGCGAGTTAAAGAGGATCGAGATCGCCACAGTGCTGGCCAGAGGGACGAAGCTGTCGGTGTTCGACGAGCCGGAGGCGGGGATCGATCTTTGGAGCTTCCAGAACCTTATCGCCGTGTTTGAGAGGATGAGGGATAAGACCGACGGCTCCATCCTCATCATCTCCCACCAGGAGCGGATCTTAAATATCGCGGATGAGATCGTGGTCATCGCGGACGGCAAGATCACGGCCCAGGGATCAAGGGAGGACATTCTTCCCGGGCTTTTGGGGACAGCGTCCGCAGTGGACGCGTGCAGCAAGTTCTATAAGGGAGGGCAGTGACATGGCTGATCCGGTAACATTTTCCAATGTGGATTCTATTCAGATGCGGCTTTTGGAGGAAGTGGCAGGGCTTCATGAGGTTCCGGCCGGAGCGTACAATATCCGGGCCAACGGACAGATGGCTGCCAGGGCGGCTTCCGCCAACATTGATATTATTTCCAAGGAGGACGGCACAGGCATTGATATCCGCATCAAGCCGGGGACAAAAAAGGAGAGTGTCCATATCCCTGTTGTCCTAAGCCAGAGCGGGCTGACGGAGATGGTGTACAATGATTTCTATATCGGGGATGACGCCGACGTGGTGATCGTGGCGGGGTGCGGGATTCACAACGGCGGCGACGGGGATTCCAGACATGACGGCCTCCACCGGTTTTTTGTGGGAAAGAACGCCAAGGTAAAGTATGTGGAGAAGCACTATGGCTCCGGCGACGGCAGGGGAAAGCGGATGATGGATCCCCAGACCGAAGTGACCATGGAGGAGAACAGCTACATGGAGATGGAGATGGTTCAGATCAAGGGGGTGGACTCCACCAGGCGCTCCACCAAGGCGGATCTGGCCGCAGGGGCCAAGCTGGTGATCCGGGAGAGGCTTCTGACTCATGGAAGCCAGTTTGCGGAGAGCAGCTTTGTGGTAAATTTAAACGGGGAGGATTCCAGCGCCAACGTAATCTCCCGGTCTGTTGCCAAGGAGGATTCCACCCAGATCTTTAACGCGGAGATCAACGGCAACGCCAAATGCGCAGGCCATTCGGAGTGCGACGCCATTATCATGGACAATGCCAGGATAAGCGCCATACCCAGGATCACGGCCAACAACACGGACGCAGCCCTGATCCACGAGGCGGCCATCGGCAAGATCGCGGGAGAGCAGATCATCAAGCTGATGACACTGGGGCTTACGGAGGAGGAAGCGGGGGCTCAGATCGTCAACGGGTTTCTGAAGTAAAAACATCATTGGGGAAAGGCAGAGGAGGAGAAGGCACATGTACCATTGCCATGTTTATTTGTATTTGACCGGACAGCCATGCAGGGAGCTGGAAGTTATAAGGAGTATGACCCCTCCGGAGAATTTTACTTACGAATTTCGGGAGAGCGCGGAGTTTTTGGAGGAGGAGGCCGCGAAGGCGGATGTTATCGTGGCAAATCTCCGGGACGGAGACGCGGCAGAGCTGCTGGACGGGCTGACGACAGTAAAGAAATGGGAGGCGGAGCTTATCATCCTGGCGGACAAGAGCCAGATGCCTCTGGTGGAACATTGGCTGTGGCAGATAAAGGATGTGTGGATCGCGCCCATGTCTATGGAGGAGACCCAGTTTCGGTTTTTAAGATGGCAGAAGGGCCGGGTTTTGGCGGCGGAGTATCGGGAGACCAGCCATTTTCTGGACACTGCCCTTAACAGCAGCCCAAACCTTATCTGGTTTAAAGATAAGGACGGGATACATGAAAAGGTAAATGACAGCTTCTGCAGGGCTGTGAACAAAGAAAAGCAACAGGTGGAAGGGCAGAGACACGCCTATATCTGGGACGTGGTGGAGGATGACCTGGTCTGCATCCGGTCCGAGGAAGAGGTTATGGAGAGGCGGGAGACCTGTATTTCCGAGGAGACCATAAAGACAGGGGACGGGTTAAAGCTGTTAAGTATCTACAAGTCGCCGCTGTACGATTTGGACGGCAGCATCATGGGGACTATGGGGGTTGCCATTGATATTACCCAGGAGCGGGCCTACGAGCAGGAGATCATCAATAAAAATCAGACCCTGGAAACCATCTTTACCACCATAGACTGCGGGGTGATGCGCCATTCCGCGGACGGCAAGAAGATCTTAAGCGCCAACCGCGCCGCCCTGGAGATTCTGGGCTATGACAGCCTGTGGGAGATGGCGGCCGACGGGTTTGACATGGTGGCGGCCACGGTTGTGGATGAAGATAAGCCGAAGCTGTGCCAGGCCATCCAGGGGCTTAAGCGGGTGGGGGACACCGTGAGCGTGGAGTACCGGGTCCGCCACAGGGACGGGGAACTTCTCTATGTTATGGGCAATGTAAAGCTTTTAGAGGAAAATGGGGACTTGGTGTACCAGCGGTTTCTCCTAGACTCCACGACCCAGAAGCTGGAGGAGAAACAGCGGGAGAGATACCATGCCCAGCTGATTCAGGCTCTGAGCATGGAGTATAATCTTGTGTGCTTTTTTGATCTGTCCACAGGAAAAGGAAGGACTCTTCAGGATAATGACTTAAAGGGCCAGGCCTTTGGCGACGCGTTTAAGGGGGAGTTAGAGCTTAAAAAGAGCGCCACAGAGTACATAGACAGGTTTGTCTACGGGGAGGATAAGGAGACTCTGCGGCAGTTTTTTGATGTGGAGCGGCTTAAGACTAAGGCGGCTGACAGGCAGCTGCAGCTGGACTATGTGAATTATCGGGCAGTGATCGGAGGCGAGACGCGGTATTTTCAGGTGAAGGCGGCGTACATAGGGATTCAGGATAAGCGTTTTGGCGTCGTCCTGGGATTTTGTAGCGTGGACGAGGAGATACGGGGTGAGATGAAGAAGAACGCCCTTCTGGAGGACGCGCTTTTGCAGGCCAGGAGGGCCAGCAGGGCGAAGAGTCTGTTTCTGTCCAACATGTCCCATGATATCCGCACGCCTATGAACGCCATCGTGGGATTTACGTCCCTGGCTCTGGGGCACATAGACGACAGAGACAGGGTGCGGGATTACCTGGAAAAGATCACGTCATCGGGAAAACTGCTTCTGGGCCTGCTGAACAATATCCTGGATATGAGCAGCATTGAGAGCGGCAAGATGGAGCTGGACGAGAAGCCCTGCAGGATTCCGGAATTGGTCCAGGATATCCAGAATATGGTACACGCGGAGGTATTGGAGAAGAACCTGACCGTGGAGGTGGATCTGGAGCGCCTTGTCCATCCGGAGGTCTGCTGCGACAGTCTGCGCATGAACCAGGTGCTTTTAAACCTGCTCAGCAATGCGGTGCGCTACACCGAGGCAGGGGGGAAGGTGACCATGGTCGTGTCGGAGACGCCCGGGGTCTCCCCTGGCAGCGCTAACTTTGAGTTCTGCATCACGGATACCGGGATCGGCATGACCAAGGAGTTTGTAGAGCATATCTTTGAGCCCTTTGAGAGGGAGAATACTACCACTTTAAGCGGGGTGGCGGGCACAGGCCTGGGCATGGCCATCACCAAGAATATCGTGGATATGATGAATGGCTTTATCGAGGTGGAGAGCGAGAAGGGGGAGGGGACAAAGATCACGGTGTCCTTCACCTTTGACCTGTGCAGGGAGGACAAGGCAAAGGAACCGGAGGAAAGCGTCGGGGAGGAGGGAGCTCTGGGCTTTGCGGGACCCGACGGGTGCCAGATACTCCTTGTGGAGGACAATGAGTTAAACCAGGAGATCGCCGTGTCCATATTGGAGGAGGCAGGCCTTTTGGTGGATGTGGCGTCCAACGGGCAGATCGCTGTGGAGATGCTTGAGAAGGCGGGGCCGGGGTATTACAGGCTGATCCTGATGGATGTGCAGATGCCGGTGATGAACGGGTATGAGGCCACCAGGACCATACGGAACCTGGCGGACCCGGAGCTTTGCAGGGTGCCCATCTTTGCCATGACGGCCAACGCCTTTGAGGAAGATAAGCAGGAGGCCCTAAGGAGCGGGATGAACGGCCATATTGCCAAGCCCATTGACACGGCAGTCTTGTTTGACGCCCTGAACCGGGCCATTGTGTGACGGGGCCGGTCAGCGGATCGGCAGGTTAGCAGATCGTCAGCTTGCCGGATGAGCGCGGAGCTTCAAGGTAAGAGAACGCGAAACCGCTTTTGCAGCCCCCGCTTCACCCCGGGGCCTGAAGGTAAGAAAACCGGACAGATGAGCCGGCTGCGCGCCGGCAGGGTCAGGAGAAGAAATCCCGGACCGCGAAGAGGCACACGTCCCGGGCAAAGGATCCGGGATCCTGCCCGTGGTCGGCTTCCAGGTAGCATTTGGCCATGCTGATATAGAGATCAGCCAGCAGGTAGGTAAAGACCGGCTGGCTGATTTTTAATGCGCAGCCTTCCTTCTGCAGCTGATGTAAGATCTGTTCAATGATCTGCATCAGGTAGTTGCGGAGGATGTCCATAAAGATCCCGTTTTTGTTGGTCCGGCAGATCTTTGTGAAGGAATCTTTGTTTTGATCTATGACAGAGATAAGTTTGTCCACAAAGGCGTGGCCTTTTCCGTCCTTTAAGTACATGATGTCCCTGTCCAGCCGCACAGTCTCGAAAAAGGTCTGGAGGCAGTAGTACAGCAGGTCGTACTTGTCCTCAAAATACCGGTAAAAGGTGGACCGGGGCACCATGGACGCGTCGCACAGCTGAGTTAAGGTGATCTTTTCAAAGGGATTCTCCTCCAAAAGGGAAAACAGGGCCTGGCTTAGGAGGAGATAGGTTCTTCTTGTGGATATTTTTTCTTTTTTTTCGGCAGAAATCATTCTATGAAAACTCCTTATTTGTATAAAAATGGACAATTTTTCGGAATCTGTCTCATTTGGGGCAGATTGCGGGAAAGTGGTTCTTGAATATTTTACCATAATCGTACATAATATGGCAAGGTTATGGCAACAAACCTAATTTTCAGGAAAGGGTAAGGAAAAGATGGGAGAGAAGAAAGCTTCTGAAAATTTCATGATGAAACTGGCAAGGTTTATCGTGAATAAGAGAAAGGCGTTTATCGCCCTGTTTATCCTGGTGTGTGTTTACAGTGTCATATGCCTTCCCAAAGTGGGGGTGGTCAATGACCTGACAGAGTATCTTCCGGAGAGTACGGAGACCAGACAGGGCCTTGATATCATGAATGAGGAGTTTACTACCTTTGGTTCGGCCAAGGTGCTGGTGAGCAATATTACCTATGACAGGGCGCTGGCTCTGGCGGGGGAGATCGAGGAGATCAAGGGCATCTCGGCGGTGTCTTTCTATGACGAGGAGGACAGCGCCTATGATGATGACGAGATCGGGGATTATTACAGGGATGCCAGCGCGCTGTACACCCTGACGTTTGAGGAGGAGGAAGACACAGAGCTGTCCCAGGCCGCCATGGTCCAGGTAAGGGAGAAACTGACCGGGTATCCTTCCTATGTGTACACCACGGTGGATAAGGATGACGCGGCCTCTCTGAAGGCGGACATGAAAGTGATCGTGGTGATTGTGGTGCTTATCATCCTGGTGGTGCTGCTCTTCACCTCCAAAACTTACATGGAGATCGTGATCTTTCTGACTGTGTTCGGGGTGGCGGCTCTCATCAACATGGGGACCAACTACTGGTTTGGGGAGATCTCTTTTGTGACTAACGCGGTGGGGGCGGTTCTGCAGCTGGCCCTGGCTATTGATTATGCCATTATCCTGTTTCACCGGTTTATGGAGGAGCACGAGGATAAGGAAACCATTGAGGCCATTACCGTGGCTTTAAGCAAGGCGATCCCGGAGATCTCCTCCTCAAGCCTTACCACAGTGTCGGGCATGATCGCTTTGATGTTTATGCAGTTTGGGATCGGCATGGATCTGGGAAGCGTGCTGACCAAGGCCATTATCATCAGCCTTCTGACCGTGTTCCTTCTGATGCCCGCCCTTATTGTCATGTTTTCCAAGGCCATTGACAGGACCGTGCATCAGAACTTTGTGCCCACCATCAATTTCTGGGGCAAGATCGTGGTGAAGTTAAGGTTTATCGGGATTCCTGTTTTTTTGGTTATTGTGGCGGGAGCCAGTGTATTTTCGGGGAAATGCCCTTACATATATGATATCAACTCCATTGAGTCCAGCAAGAAGAACGAGTTTCTGGCCTCCAAGGAGAGGATCGAGGAGACCTTTGAGGTGACCAATACCATGGCCATCGTGATTCCTAAAGGGGATTATGAGAAGGAGGGGCGGATCTTAAAGAGGCTGGAGGCCATGGACGAGGTGGACACAGCTTTAGGCCTGGCCAATGTGGAGGTCAGCGACGACGGGAAATACATCCTGGTGGATAAGCTGGGTCCCAGAGATTTTTCGGAGGTGGCCGGGGTGGATCTGGACCTGGTGAGGGTGCTGTATCAGTTTTACGCTTTTGACAGGGAGCAGTACAGCGCGTTTATGAAGAATCTGGATGATTACCGGGTGTCCATCATTGACATGATCGACTTTATCTATCAGCAGAAGGAGAAAGGCGGTATCGAGTTTAACGAGGAGATGTCGGATGAGATCGACGACCTTCACAAGGCGGTGTGCGACGCCAGGGAGCAGCTGGAAGGGGAAAGCTATGACAGGCTGGTGTTTACCTTAAGAGGAGCTGTGGAAGGGGCGGAGACCTTTGCCACCATTGACCGGATACGGGATATCGCCCTGGAATACTATGACGAGGTTTACGTGGTAGGCGACGCCACCAGCAACTGTGATCTGAGTACGTCCTTTGAGCGGGACAATGTGATCATCAGCGTGCTGACGGCCCTGTTTGTGGGCATTATCCTTTTGTTTACCTTCCAGTCAGCCGGGCTGCCGTTTTTGCTGGTACTGACCATACAGGGGAGTATCTGGATCAATTTCTCCATGCCTTATCTGACTTCCAGCACCATGTATTTCTTAAGCTACTTGGTGGTCAGCTCCATCCAGATGGGCGCTACTATTGACTATGCCATTGTTATCACCAGCCGGTATCTGGATCTGCGCAAGGGGATGCCGGACAGGAAAAAGGCAGTGGTGCAGTCTCTCAATGAGGCGTTCCCCACCATCATCACCTCGGGAACCATTTTGACCAGCGCGGGATTTGTCATTGGGTATCTGACCAACAACGCGGTCATTGCGTCCCTGGGAAAGGTTCTGGGGCGGGGGACATTGATTTCCATTATTCTGGTCATGACAGTGCTGCCGCAGCTTCTGCTGGTGGGCGACAAGCTGATTGACAAGACAGAGCTTACCAGGGCAGTGAAGCTGGGACAGGAGAAGGAGGCGTAGAATATGAGGAAAAGAGATAGAAGCGGGCAGGCGGACAGAAAGAGAACCGGGGGATCCAAAGGCGCGGCTGCCATGGCGGCTGTTCTGGCAGCGTCCGGCGTCCTGGGCCTTGGGGGGGAGGATGCCTGGTGCGTGAGAGCGTGGGCGGCCCCGGAGACTTTGGCGGAGGAAAGCCAGGCATCGGGAGACGGCCAGACCGGGGAGAGCAGCCAGGGTGCCGCAAACGATACAAGGACAGCCGGGTCCGAAGACAGCCAGGCACTGTCAGGCGACGGCGCTGCCCTGGGGGAGGATGAGGGAGTCATCGTCATCAGCACGCCTTTGGAGTTTCTGGATTTTGCCCGAAACTGTACGTCGGAGACCTACTCTAAGGGGAAGAGTTTTGCCCTGGGGGCGGATCTGAATATGCAGGGGGCGGAGTTTGTGCCTGTGCCTGTGTTTGCAGGGATCTTTGACGGCAGGGGACACGCCATTGTGGGACTGTCCGTGAAGGGCAGCGGTTCCGATCTGGGGCTGTTTCGTTTTGTGCAGCAGGCCGGGGTAGTGAAGAATCTTGAGGTTCACGGAAATTTCGCGCCCCAGGGCAGCAGGACAAATATCGGTGGTATTGCGGGGACCAACCGGGGAACTGTGGAGAACTGTTCTTTTGAGGGGGAGATGATGGCTCAGGAGGCTCTGGGCGGTATCGTCGGTTATAATGAGGAGACAGGGCTTGTAACGGGATGTGAAAGCAGGGCCCAGCTTACGGGCAACCTGAAGACAGGAGGTATTGTCGGGTATAATGAGGGGCAGGTGGAAAACTGCGTCAACCGGGGCGACATAAACGCCACAGGCCAGGAGGTGGTGGACGACTCGGACAGCCAGCTGTCAGCCGGAAGCGTGGGGCTTGAGGAGAGCGTCCGGGTGGAGCGGGTCAATGACGCGGGAGGCATCACAGGCCTGTCCTTAGGCTACATAAGGAACTGCGAAAATTACGGGGCCGTCGGCTATCCCCATATGGGGTACAATGTGGGCGGTATTGCCGGGCGCCAGAGCGGGCTGGTGGACCAGTGCCGGAATTACGGAAAGGTTCAGGGGCGGAAGGATACAGGGGGCATCGTGGGGCAGTTTGAGCCTTATGTGACCGTGGCTTACGAGGAGGATATGTTCGGAAACCTGGAAAACCAGATGGATGAGCTGTCAGGCATGGGCGATTCCCTGTCAGGGATCATCGAGAATGCCGGAGACACAGCCTCCGGCAACCTGGACCGGATCGACGCCCAGGTGGAGAGTATGCGGGGCATCGCCAGGTTTTACAAGGACGTGTACCGGGAGGGCGGAGACGGTTTTGACCGGGATGCGGACCGCTCCATCAATGAGATCCAGAACACCCTGGACCACATGAACCTGGATCTGATGGATCAGGCCACCAAGAACCATTACCAGGCGGCAGTGCAGAAGGTCAACCAGATGGCGGCTCTGCGGGCGGAGATGGAGAAAGGGTATGGGGGGGATGTGGAGAACATCCAGCCGGATGAGCTGGCCGCGTGGCTGAAAAAGAGGCTGGAACAGCTGGAGCAGCTGGCAAAGTATGGGGATGAGCTTCAGGCGGAGGTGGCCTGGCTGGCCGCCAACGCTCCCAGAAACACGGTAAACCAGGTGGAAGATTTTGGGGACGACCTGGAAGAGCTGCAGGTGGAGACCAACACCCTGATCGACATTGTGCGGGTCAACACGGACAAAGCCAGGGGGGACCTTCACAGCATGGACGAGGAGATGACGGCCCAGGTAGACGCCATCTCAAGCAGCATGCACGCCCTGACCGACGGGCTGCGGGACAGCAGGAACCAGATCCGGAACCAGAAACGGCAGATCGAGGACCAGATCGACCAGATACGGGGAACCATCTCCGACGGCGTGGACCGGGCCAAGGAGGATCGGGAGCTGTTTGAGGACGTGTCCGACCTTGAGGGCGACGGCCTGGATCTGGGAATGATAAACGGCTGCGAAAATAAGGGAGAGGTCTCTGCGGACTACCAGGCAGGGGGTATTGCGGGCATCATCGGCCTGGAGACCAGCCTGGACCCGGAGCAGGATCTGGAGGCCAAAGAGGAGCGGACCTTAAATGTGACCCGCAACCTGAAAGCCATTGTGCTGGAGTGCAAGAATCAGGAACACATTACCGTGGTCAATGATTACGCGGGTGGCATTGTGGGAAAGGCAAACCTGGGAGCTCTGATCCAGAATCAGAATTTTGGGGACATCACGGCCGAGGACGGCAATTATGCAGGGGGAATCACAGGAAGCAGCGCCTACGTGCTTCGGCGCAATTACAATATGTGTACCATTGACGCCAATGATTACGCGGGGGGCATCGCGGGCTGGGGAACGGATATCCTGGACAATTTTTCCATGGTCTCTTTTGTGAACCCGGATAAGCAGTGGCTGGGCGCAGTGGCCGGGGAGGCTGATGAGGAGGGCGTCATCCAGGGCAATTTTTATGTGGATGAGAACATAGGCGCTCTGGACGGTGTGACGTATGAGGGCCAGGCCCAGGGGCTTCCCTACGATAGTTTTAAGGATATGGAGGGTATGCCGGAGGAGTTCGGCATCCTGACAGTTACCTTCCAGGTGGAGGATCAGGTGTTAAAGACCGTAAATTGCGAGTACGGCACCGGCGTGCCAAAGGATGAGATCCCCCAGGTGCCCCAGAAGGACGGGTACTACTATGTGTGGGAGGAGAAGGATCTGTCCTGCATTAAAGGAAATCAGAAGGTTATGGCAGAGTACAGGGCCTGGAACACCACCATCGCCTCCTCGGATGACAAGATGCCTGTACTTTTGGCGGAGGCCAATTTCTATCCCGGCACATCCCTTGTCCTGGAAAAGCAGGGCGGGGATGAGGAGGAGAACCGGGTCAGAGAGGAAGTATGGCCAATCCCTGAGGGGTTAAAGGTCAAGGGCGTGTACCAGTATTCCATCACCCAGCCAAAGGGCGTGCCGGAACCGGAGACCATCACGGTCCACGTATTGGCCGACGGGTATGGGAAGGACGCGGTCATCGGCCTTGTGGAGGACGGCAGCATCCGTATGGCAGACAGCAGAAGGGACGGACCTTACCTGGTGTTTGAGATGAGCGGCTCGGGAGAGTTCGCGGTGCTGGAGCCGGAGAAAAATACGGCCCTTTGGGCGGCCCTGGCCGGCGGCGCGGCTGTGCTGGCAGGAATCTGGGCGGTTTTGGCAGGGAGAAAGAAAAAGAGAGGAAAGTCCGATGCCCAGGCCGCGGAGGAAGGCAAAGAGAGCCAGGAGACACAGACAAAGGAGAAGACGGGGGAGAGTGAGGAAGGACCGGAAGAGACGCCCCGGGGGGAAGAAAAGGAACAGGAAAGCAGAGGACTGACACAGGCAGACAGGCAGGAGAAAGGGGCTGATAGTGTTGGCAGCAATACAGCCGGAGAAGTGGGCGGAGATTGATGAGAGCGAGCTGACCATAGCGGAGCGGTGTGTGTACAGAACCAGGCGGAGAGCCCTGGAGCTGTATCTGAAGGGCGGCACGGCCAGGGAGATCCTCTGCGTCACAGGCCTTAGCAGGATCGCGGTTACAAGGCTGTGGGAGCGGTGCTGCGAGACAGACCCCGACACGGGGGAGAGCCGCGGATTTAAGGCGCTGGTTCCAAGATCGAAGATGAAGAGGTTTGTGAGATAGGAAAGGGGATATTGACAGTGATGACAGGGGCTGTTGCAGGGATGGTTTTTTGGGACATCAGTGCAGGGGCCCCTGTTAAAATTCGAAAATGAATTGGTGTATTATTGAGTGAGCAAAGGGGCGAGAGGTGCCGCGGAGCCGGTCAGAGAAGGAGAGATATCCCGTCCGGGTTCAGATATGCCAAACATTCCGATGAGAATTTGTCGGCAACCGTTAGGTTGGTGACCCGCGCGTGCATCAGCACGCTTCCTCTGTTCCCTTAAAGCGGGAACTAGTCGGGTATCAGACCTCCTGTTTCTCTGGCCTCATCTCCATGGCATAAATTCACCCTGCCGGGACATCTCTCCTTCTCTGACTGGCATCACGACTACCCTCGCCTTTTGCTCACTAAGGTTATACACAAACTTAAAGCTCCGATTTATCCAAGTCAGGAAGGTGCCGGGAATAAGGCAAGTCCTTTTCTTTCTTGTATTGCCGCCCCCTTTCTTGTATAATGATATCATAAAAAATAAAGGGATATTTTATCTAATATTTAGTGGTAAACTTGAGGGTTTGGAAATATAATATAGTTAAAGACTTTGAAGAAGAGGGCTTCATCCGGGCAGATCAGGGGAAAAGGGGTGGAAGCCGTCGAAACGGGGATATGAGAGAAGGGGAGGGGAGAAGTTTGACCATCAGAGAATCCATGGAGCAGCTGGAGGAGCAGGTTTTAAGCCCCTATGCTGCCCTGAGCAAAAATACGAGGGGGAGGGACAAGCCGGAGAGACTGTGCGACATTAGGCCGGAGTATCAGAGGGACCGGGACAGGATCCTGCACTCCAAGTCCTTCCGCAGGTTAAAGCACAAAACCCAGGTGTTTCTGGCTCCGGAGGGGGATCATTACAGGACGCGCCTGACCCACACTCTGGAGGTGGCTCAGATCGCCAGGACCATCGCCAGATCCCTCTACATGAACGAGAGCCTGGCCGAGGCCATTGCCCTGGGCCATGACTTAGGGCATACGCCCTTTGGCCACTCCGGGGAGGAGATCCTAAATAAACTGTGCAGCCACGGGTTTTCTCACAGCAGGCAGAGCGTCAGGCTGGTGGAGGTGCTGGAGAAAGACGGCCAGGGACTGAATTTGACATGGGAGGTCAGGGACGGGATCTTAAACCACGGGCTTTCCGCCAAACCGTCTACCCTGGAGGGTCATATCGTGCGGCTTTCCGACAAGATCGCCTATATAAACCATGATATTGACGACGCTATCCGGGCCAGGATCTTTAAGGAGGAGGACCTGCCCGGGGAGTACACCGATATTTTAGGACACAGTGTGCGGGAGCGGCTCAACACCATGATCCGGGACATTATCGCCAACAGCCAGGGAAAGCCTGCTATTGTCATGTCCCCTCCTATGGAGAAGGCCATGAAGGATCTGCGGGCGTGGATGTTCAACACCGTGTACTCCAACAGCATTGCCAAGGCCGAGGAGGGGCGGGCTCAGAGGATGATACAGTTTTTGTATGAGTACTACATGGAACATGTGGAGATCCTTCCCGGGGAGTATCTGTGGCTTATGGAGGAGAGAGGGGAGACAAAGGAGCGGGTGGTCTGCGACTACATCGCGGGTATGAGCGACCGCTTTGCAATTGACATGTTTGAGGAATTGTTTGTGCCGAAATCATGGAAGGCGCTTTAGCGCGTGTTTGACATAGGGGAATGACAGATAGGAGTGGCTTATGTTTTATCCGGAAGAGATTGTAGAGGAAGTAAGGACCAGGACAGATATTGTAGATATTGTTTCGGGGTATGTGAAGCTGCAGAAAAAGGGCAGCAACTATTTTGGGCTGTGCCCTTTTCACAATGAGAAGTCCCCGTCCTTCTCAGTG
This sequence comes from uncultured Hungatella sp., assembly GCA_910588505.1. Taxonomy (GTDB): domain Bacteria; phylum Bacillota; class Clostridia; order Lachnospirales; family Lachnospiraceae; genus UBA3402. Next base: position 19,280 of record CAJUPQ010000013.1, read on the forward strand.
TCTCCGGGCAAGCAGATGTACTATTGCTTTGGATGCGGGGCTGGGGGCAACGCCATTACCTTTCTCATGGAATATGAAAATTACTCGTTTCCCGAGGCGTTGGAGGTACTGGCAGACAGGGTCGGGGTGGCGCTTCCAAAGGAGGAGCTGTCAAAGGAGGCCAGGGCCCAGGCGGACTTAAAGGCCACGCTTTTGGAGATCAATAAGCTGGCGGCCAACTATTTTTATTACCAGTTAAAGCATCCTCAGGGAAAGGCGGGGTACGACTACCTGCGGGGGCGGCAGCTTGGGGACGACACCATCCGCAGGTTTGGGCTGGGGTTTGCCAACAAGACCGGGGCCGATCTGTACCGGTATCTGCGGGATAAAGGGTATGGGGACGGTATCCTTAAGGAGACTGGGCTGGTGACCATCGAGGAGCGGGGGACCCATGACAAGTTCTGGAACCGGGTCATGTTTCCCATTATGGATGTAAATAACCGGGTCATCGGGTTCGGAGGCCGGGTCATGGGGGACGGGACGCCCAAATATTTAAATTCCCCGGAGACCAGGCTGTTTGACAAGAGCCGCAATCTGTACGGGCTCAACTACGCCAAAAGCTCCAGGGAAAAGTATCTGCTTATCTGTGAGGGATATATGGATGTGATCGCCATGCACCAGGCCGGGTTTACCAACGCGGTGGCTTCCCTGGGGACGGCCTTTACTTCCCAGCACGCCTCCCTCATAAAGCGGTACACGGACCAGGTGATCCTGACCTATGACAGCGACGGAGCAGGCGTCAAGGCGGCTTTGAGGGCCATTCCCATCCTGAAGGAGGCGGGGGTCAGCGCCAAGGTGCTGAACATGGAGCCCTACAAGGACCCGGACGAGTTTATAAAGAATCTGGGCGCGGACGCCTTTCGGCAGCGGATCAGGGAGGCGAAAAACAGCTTTCTGTTTGAGATCGACGTACTTAAGAAGGAGTTTAACCTGGAAGATCCGGAGCAGAAGACCCGGTTTTACAACAGCGCGGCCAGAAAACTTTTGGAGTTTAGGGAGGCCCTGGAGCGGGACAATTACATACAGGCCGTGTCCAGGGAGCATATGATCAATTACCAGGATCTTAAAAAGCTGGTAAACAGCCTGGGCAGCAGGCTGGGGACAGGCCCGGCGGCGGGAGCGCAGCCAAAGCCTTCCTCTTACCAGGAACAACGGAAAAAGGAGAAGGAGGACGGGCCTAAAAAGTCCCAGAGACTTCTTCTCACCTGGCTGATCGAGGAGCCAAGGCTGTTTGACAAGATCGACGGCATTATAACCCCGGATGATTTTAAGGAGGATTTGTACCACAAGGTGGCGGCCATGGTGTTTGAGAGCCATGCCAGGGGGGAAGTGAACCCGGCGGCCATCCTGGATCATTTTATCAATGACCAGGAAGAGTACAAGACCGTGGCTTCGCTGTTTCACGCCAGGCTTAAGGAGTCTCTGTCCGGGGAGGAACAGAATAAGGCGTTTACGGAGACTGTGTACAAGGTAAAGAAGAACAGTCTTGACGAGGCCAGCAGGACGGCCACGGACATCGCGCAGATGCAGGATATCATCCGGGCGCAAAGCGAGTTAAAGCGCCTGCATATTTCCCTTGATTGAGGCAACACTATAGGGAGACTATGGAAAGGTTGGACCGTATGGACGAGAAGACATTGGGTTTTGAGGAGAAGCTGGCATTATTGTTGGGGGAGGCCAGAAAGAAGAAAAACGTGCTGGAAAACCGGGAGGTGCTGGATTTTTTTTCCGGGGAGACGCTGGACGGGGACCGGCTGGACAAGATCTACGACTTTTTGGAAGCCAACAAGGTGGACGTCCTAAGGCTTGGGGACGAGGGGGAGATGGACGGGGACCTTTTCGCGGAGGAGGAGATGGACCTGGACCACGAGGAGGAGATCGACCTGGAGAAGATCGACTTGTCCGTTCCCGAGGGCGTCGGCATCGAGGACCCGGTGCGCATGTATTTGAAGGAGATCGGCAAAGTGCCCCTTTTGTCTCTGGAGGAGGAGACCTGGCTGGCCAGGAGGATCGAGCTTGGGGATGAGGATGCCAAAAAGATCCTGGCGGAGGCAAACCTGCGGCTGGTGGTCAGCATCGCCAAGCGGTACGTAGGGCGGGGGATGCAGTTTCTGGATCTGATCCAGGAGGGGAATCTGGGGCTTATTAAGGCTGTGGAGAAATTTGACTACACAAAGGGGTACAAATTCAGCACCTATGCTACCTGGTGGATCCGCCAGGCCATTACCAGGGCCATTGCCGACCAGGCCAGGACCATCCGGATCCCGGTCCATATGGTGGAGACTATCAACCGGCTGATACGGGTGTCCAGACAGCTTTTGCAGGAGCTGGGGCGGGAGCCGTCGGCGGAGGAGATCGCGGCCCGGGCCCAGATGCCTGTGGAGCGGGTGCGGGAGGTGTTAAAGATCTCCCAGGAGCCGGTGTCTTTGGAGACGCCTATCGGCGAGGAGGAGGACAGCCATCTGGGGGATTTTATCCAGGACGAGCATGTGGCGGTGCCTGCGGAGGCGGCTGCGTTTACCCTGCTCCACGAGCAGCTGATGGAGGTTCTTGAGACGCTGACAGAGCGGGAACAGAAGGTGTTAAAGCTGCGGTTTGGCCTGGAGGACGGCAGACCCAGGACTCTGGAGGAGGTGGGCCGCGATTTTAACGTGACCAGGGAGAGGATCCGGCAGATCGAGGCCAAGGCGCTGCGAAAGCTCAGGCACCCCAGCAGGAGTAAGAAGCTTCGGGATTATCTGGACGAGTGACGGCACGGTTGGAGGAAAGGAGGAGGCGGGACTTTGAGACTGTCGAAAAGGCTGGAGCTTTTGCTCTCTTTTGTGGAACCCGGAGGCCGGGTGGCGGACGTGGGGACAGACCACGGGTTTATCCCGGTTGAGCTTGTGCGGCGGGCCATTGCTTATAAGGCCATTGCCATGGATGTGCGGCCGGGGCCTCTTTTAAGAGCCAGGGAGCATATCCGGCAGGCCGGACTTTGGGAGAGGATCGAGACCCGGCTTGGGGACGGGGTGGAGCGGCTTTCTTCGGGGGAGGCGGATACAGTGGTCATTGCCGGCATGGGCGGCCAGCTGGTGATACATATTTTGGAAAACGGGCGGCGTTTGTGGGGGGATGTGAGGCACTGGATTTTGTCCCCCCAGTCGGAGCTTGACAAAGTCAGGCGGTTTTTGTATGACAGAGGGTTTGAACTGGCAAGAGAGGACATGGTGGAGGATGAGGGGAAGTATTATACGGTCATGGACGCGGTTTACCGGGGAGACAGATCAGGGGAGAAGGCGCTGACCGAGGCGGAGTATCTGTACGGGCCAAAGCTGATCGGGGAGAGAAACCAGGTGCTGATGGAGTTTCTTGAAAGGGAGGAGCGGCAGCTTCTGGGGATCATGAGGGGACTTGAGGGGAAGGAAGGGGAGAAGGCCCAAAGCAGGAGAGAGGAGCTTGGGAGGAAGGTTGAGGGGATACGATATTTACTAAATCCCGGGAACATCCCCGGGATGGAAGGGAAGGATAAACGACAGTTATGAAGTGTAGGGAGCTTATAAACCGTCTGGAGCGGCTGGCCCCTTTGTCTTATGCCTGCTCCTGGGATAATCCGGGATTTTTGGCAGGCAGGGGGGACAAGGAGGTGAGCAGGGTGCTTGTAGCCCTGGACGCCACGGATGAGGTGGTGGAGACGGCAGTGAACGAGGGGTGTGACTTTCTTTTGACCCATCACCCCCTGGTCTTTGGTTCCATAAAAAAGGTCAATGACCAGGATTTTATCGGAAGAAGGCTGGTGAGGCTGATCCAGGCGGATATCAGTTATTATGCCATGCATACCAACTTTGACTGCGCGCCGGGGTGTATGGGGGACGCGGCGGGAAAGCGGCTGGGACTTTCTGACACGCAGCCTCTGGAGAAGATGGGGGAGGATGTGAACACCGGGATGCCCTACGGCATCGGTGTCTGCGGGAACCTTAAGAAGGCCGTGAGTCTAAAGGAGCTGGCTTTGACCGTGAAGGAGCGGTTTGGGCTGCCATTTGTCAATATTTACGGGGCAAAGGAGTGTGACGGACCCATAAGCCGTGTGGCGCTGTGTCCCGGGTCCGGCAAGGGGATGAGCGGCCATGCCTTAAGTCTGGGAGCCCAGGTTCTCATCACCGGGGATGTGGGGCATCATGACGGCATCGACGCGGTGGCCCAGGGGCTTTTCGTTATTGACGGGGGCCACTACGGGCTGGAGCATTTGTTTATGGATTTTATGGAAACCTATATCAGAGAACAGGTAGACCGGGATCTGGTAGTCATAAAGGCACCGGAGGCGTTTCCGGTGACGGCGATGTAAGCGGGGCGAAGAGCGTGTTTGAAAATTCATTCCCGCCAGATGCGCGCCCCACTTCGCGGTATATTTGAGCCAAATTGTGACACACATCTGTCAGAAAGCAATTTTCAAACACGCTCTAGCGGATCACAGGAGAGTTATGATACGAGCAGCCGACTTCGGGATACCCGGAGGGCTGCGGACAGAGCATAAGCTTTGCTAAGGAGGAGCATTTTGGAATACGTAACCATAGGAGAAAGACGGAAGGGGTATGCAGCCGGCACCACATTTTTGCAGATTGCCCAGGAATACCAGCCACAGTATGAGGATGATATCCTACTTGTTTCGGTAAACAGAAAGCTGATGGAGCTTCACAAGACCGTTGATGAGGACTGCAGGGTGGAGTTTATCACGGCAAGGGACAAGCCGGGGATGCAGGCTTATCAGCGCAGCGCCAAGCTTATTATGCTGAAAGCGTTTTATGATATTGTGGGAAAGGACCGGGTGGAGCGGATCTGCGTGGAATTTTCCCTGGGAAAAGGACTTTTTGTGGAGGTAAAGGGGGATGTGACCATTACGGATCAGCTTCTTTTGCGGGTGAAGCAGAGAATGCTGGACTATGTGGCCCAGGAGCTGCCGATCATGAAACGCAGTGTCAACACAGACCAGGCGGTGGAGCTGTTTACCAGACATGGGATGTTTGACAAGGCCAGTCTCTTTCGGTATCGGATGGCTTCCAGGGTAAATCTCTACAATCTGGCCGGGTTTGAGGATTATTTCTACGGATACATGGTCCAGAATACAGGGTATGTGAAATACTTTGACCTGATGAAGTACGGCCACGGCTTTGTGCTGATGCTGCCGGGCCGCAGTGCTCCAAAGGTGGTGCCAGAGCTTAACACCAGCCGGAAGCTGTTTGAGGTGATGACCGAGTCTTCCCGTTGGGGCGACAGACTGGGCCTTGCCAATGTGGGAGCCCTCAACAATGAGATCGCCAGGGGCAAGGCCAATGACCTGATCCTGATCCAGGAGGCTTTGCAGGAGAAGAAGATCGGACAGATCGCGGAGATGATCGCTCAGGGGGCAGACAAGAAGTTTGTGATGATCGCCGGGCCTTCCTCGTCAGGCAAGACCACGTTTTCCCACAGGCTCTGCATCCAGCTTCGGGCTTTAGGTTTAAAGCCTCACCCCATCGGGGTGGATGACTACTTTGTCAACCGGGAGGACAGCCCCAAAGACGCCCAGGGCAACTATGATTTTGAGGTGCTGGAGTGCCTGGACATCAAGAAGTTTAATGAGGACATGACAAACCTTCTGGAGGGAAAGACCGTGGAGCTTCCCCGGTTTAATTTTCTGACGGGAACCAGGGAGTACAAGGGGGACTTTCTGACACTGGGAGAGGAGGATATCTTGGTGATCGAGGGCATCCACTGTCTCAATGACAAGCTGTCCTACACTCTTCCCAGGGAGAGCAAGTTTAAGATCTACATAAGCGCTCTGACCCAGCTAAATATTGACGAGCACAACCGGATCCCCACCACGGACGCCAGGCTGATCCGGCGCATGGTGCGGGACGCCAGGACCAGAGGGGCCACGGCCCGGGACACCATCCGCAGATGGCCGTCTGTGCGGCGGGGGGAGGAGCAGAATATCTTTCCGTTCCAGGAGGATGCGGATGTGATGTTTAATTCCGCTCTGGTCTACGAGCTGGCAGTGCTAAAGCAGTACGCCCAGCCCCTGTTGTTCCAGATCCCAAAGGACGCGAAAGAGTATGTGGAGGCAAAAAAGCTTTTGAAGTTTTTGGATTATTTTTTGGGGATCAGCAGCGAGGATATCCCCCATAATTCCATTGTGAGGGAGTTTATTGGGGGGAGTTGTTTTCGGGTGTAGGAGGGGCGTGCCAGCGCCAAGAGATTAATACATAGTGAAAGGTGTAATGAAATGGGGATAAACTTTGACAAACCACATAGAGATTATGCGTTCATCTACTATAGTAGCCGATAGGCTGTGTGGAGCTGTTACTGATCCGATAATCCGCAATGCACAAGAAAAGCGACAGCTTACAGCATAACATACGTATTGGAGAATAAATGATATTCGTCATCGAAAAATGGAATACAATATGATGTTACTTTTTGGAGGCAAAATCGGCGTGGGACTTTGCAAATGTAGGATGCGATTGAAGAAGAAGGGCGTGTTTATGGTGGCGGGCTAAAGAAAATTGAACCAAAGGAACTTGCGAAAGTATCATGCGCTAATTTGATAGATCTATGCATGGTATAGCAATATCAATACTTTGTAGAAATTAACCTTTACAATCCCAAACGATTCTATTATAATAAAAAAACAGAGGATTCGGAGTAAGACAAATGGCCGCTGCCGCGGCGCCGAAAGGCGGCGGGAGAGGAAAGTCCGGGCTTCACAGGGCAGGAATGCCAGATAACGTCTGGCGGAGGCGACTCCAGGGACAGTGCAACAGAAATATACCGCCGGCATGGCCGGTAAGGGTGGAAGGGCAGTGTAAGAGACTACCGCCTGTCTGGCAACAGACAGGGCACATGTAAACCCCATTCGAAGCAAGACCGAACAGAAAGCATAAGGCGGCCCGTCTGCTTTCGGGTAGGTCGCTTGAGCCTGGCGGCGACGCCAGGCCTAGATAGATGGCCATTCAACGACATAACCCGGCTTATCGTTTTGCTCTGAAGCTGAAAAAACAGACCGCCTTTCCCGCTGGCTCTATCAGCGGGAGGGCGGTTTATTTTTTATCTGACACAATCTTTATTTTCCGTATTTCTCCTCACAGTACATGCACCGGTAGGTTTCCGAATTTTTATCGGCCAGGTAAAAGATATGGGGAAGCTCCTGCTCAATGGATGTGATGCACCGGGGGTTCTTGCACTGAATCACATTGGTGATCTTTTTCGGCAGTTTCAGAGTCTTTTTCTCCACGATCTTGTTATTCTGAATAATATTGACCGTGATGTTGTGGTCAATGTAGCCCAGAACCTCCAGGTTGATGCTGTCAAGAGGGCCTTCGATCTTTATGATGTCCTTGCGGCCCATTTTGCTGCTTCTGGCGTTTTTTATGATGGCTACCTGGCATTCCAGCTTGTCCAGGCCAAGGTGGTAGTAAATGTCCAGGCTTTTTCCCGCCTGGATGTGGTCAAGGACGATGCCTTCGCTTAATCCGCTGATATTTAACATGGTTTTTCCACCTCCAGTAATGTCATGATGAGAGCCATACGCACATATACTCCATACTGCACCTGACGGAAATAGGCGGCTCTCGGGTCGTCGTCCACCTCCACGGAGATCTCATTGACCCTGGGAAGGGGATGGAGGACAAACATATGCTCCTTGGCAAGTTTCATCTTGGCTTTATCCAGGATGTAGCAGTCTTTTAACCGGATGTAATCCTCTTCGTTGAAGAAGCGCTCCCGCTGAACCCTGGTCATGTAGAGAATGTCAAGCTGGGGCATGGCCTCGTCTAAGTTGTCCACTTCGGTAAACTGGATGTTGCCGGCCCGAAGAACGTCCTCTCTGATGTACTCGGGGATCTTTAGTTCTGTGGGGGAAATGAGGACAAACTTTACATTCGGGTAGCGGACTAAGGCGTTTATGAGGGAGTGGACGGTGCGGCCGAATTTCAGGTCTCCGCACAGCCCTACGGTCATGTTGTCTAAGTGTCCTAAAAGGGAACGGATGGTCATCAGGTCCGTCAGGGTCTGAGTGGGATGCTGGTGTCCGCCGTCGCCGGCATTGATCACCGGGATGGAGGAGTGGAGAGACGCCACTAAGGGCGCGCCCTCCTTGGGGTGGCGCATGGCGCAGATGTCCGCGTAGCAGGAGACCATGCGTATGGTGTCTGCCACGCTTTCCCCTTTGGCGGCGGAGCTGGAAGCGGCAGAAGAAAAGCCAAGAACACTCCCGCCCAGGCTTAGCATGGCGGATTCAAAACTCAGACGAGTTCGGGTGCTTGGCTCATAAAAAAGGGTTGCGATTTTTTTGCCGTCACAGACATGGGCGAATCGGGGGAGATCATGCTCAATGTCTGTGGCAAGATCCAGAAGACTGCTTATCTCTTCCACAGAAAAATCTAAGGGATTTAACAGATGTTTCATGAGGGGTTCTCCTTTTCTTTTTTATTCTTTACAATTATAGCGAATGTTACAATAGATTTCTACTACTTTTTTCTTAAAATGTGGTATACTGGGATACTGGGGGGCGAGGGGTGTCGTGAGGCCAGTCAGAGAAGGAGAGATGTCCCTCCCAGGTATCACGACTACCCTCGCCCTATTGCTCACTAAATAATACACCTAATATGACGTATGAAGCCATAATAACTTAATCTGCCAACCAGGTTGTAAGAAAAGTTTAAAGAACATTAAGAATAAAAGCTGTGACAAAACCGGCTGTTGGGTTGTAAGATATAGGCACAGTGTAGAAATACGGGAACGTTTTGTGGGGTGGGGGATCTGGAGATGAAGGGTGAATGGGGATTGGTTTTGGAAGAGGGCGCTGCCTGGGGCGGCGCGGGAGAGGAGTAAGGCGCGGTGGGAGAGGAAAGTAAGATCGATGGGACCCGGGATGAGGACTTAAGGGGAAAGAACTTTGGCGGGCTTAAGGAGCGGGTGCCTATTATTGAGGTGAAGAACCTGTACAAGATCTATAAGGTTGGAGATACGAAGGTGTATGCCCTGGGGGGTGTGGATTTTACCATGTACCGTGGGGAGTTCTGCGCCATCGTGGGGCCTTCCGGGTCAGGGAAGTCCACGCTGTTGAATATGCTGGCCGGGCTGGAGAAGCCCTCCAAGGGGGAGATCGTTATTGACAAGGTACATATTGAGAAGATGAAAGAGAATGAGCTGGTGGCTTTTCGCCGCAAGCGGGTGGGATTTATCTTTCAGTCTTATAATCTGTTGAAGACGCTGAACGCCGTGGAGAATGTGGCCCTTCCCCTTTCGTTCAGAGGGATGCCAAGGAAGAAGCGCAACGAGATTGCCAGAAAGTATCTGAAGCTGGTAGGGCTGGAGAAGCAGATGAACCACATGGCCAACGCCATGTCCGGCGGACAGCAGCAGAGGGTGGGGATTGCCAGGGCGCTGGCAGTGAATCCCAGGATCATCTTTGCCGACGAGCCTACAGGCAACCTGGATTCCAAGACCACCATGGAGATCTTAAAGCTGATGCGGCGGATCGTCAGGGAGCAGAACCAGACCCTGGTTATGGTCACTCATGACAATCATCTGGCGTCTTATGCGGACAGGCAGTTTCATATTGTGGACGGCAAGATCTTTAAGATCGAGGAGTGTCACCATGACGAAGAGGATATAGAGGAAGAGGACATAAAGGAAGAGGACATAAAGGAAGAGGGGATAAAGGGATGAAAAGAAGCATGATGGCGAGAGGAAGGGCATTTTTTCTGGCTGTGGTGACAGCTGTTACAGCCATTATCATGGCGGGGGCGGCGCCTGTGACTGTCCTGGCCGAGCTGGTGAACAATGGGGACAACCATGTGGTCATCACCCCAAATGTGCCCAGAGGCAGGACGGGGAAGCGGATGAGCGTGACTTTTAACCTGGAAAACAATGACGGCGAGACGTGGGAGGACGTGGAGGTGGGATTTTCCGAGGATTTGTCCTACATTGCCAGGCCCGACGCGGTAGACGGGGAGTATGTGTTTCCCTTTGAAGTCACCTCCGGGCTTTTTGACATGAAGTATGTGGGGACTATCCGGTCAGGGGCAAAAAAGAGCGTGTCTTTGTCCGCAAAGGTGCGGGCAGACCTGCCGGAGGGGTATTACCATGTAAATGTGGAGGTCAGCAGCAAAGACAACCGGGTGGTGGCCATAGAGCCTGTGAACATCTGGGTGTCCAAGTCCACAGGGGCCGATGATGAGGACAAGGAGAAGGACCGGGACGTGGGGTTTGTGCTGGGAGAAAACCAGGGAACGCCCTACGGCGTGTACCCCAACGTGGTTGACTTTACCATCAATATGCGAAACAGCGGGTACTCGGAGGCTGTGGATGTGAATGTAGCCATGGTGCTTAGCAAAGACAGCGCCGAGTTTCCATTTGATATCAACGAGGGAAATTATGACCGGAATTTTGAGCGGGTGGGGCCTGACGAGGTGGTGCAGCTGCCCTACAGCATGGCCATCCGCTCCGATGTGTACTCGGGATATTACCCGATCAAATTCGAGATCAATTACCGGGAGACAGCCACCGGGGAGCTTTTAAAGGAGGAGGAGACCTTCTGGGTCCGGATCAAAAATAAGGAGAAGGACGAGGATTCCAGCGGGGAGTTCAATGAAAATGACAGGACCAAGGCCAGGATCGTGGTGGACAGCTTTGAGACAGTGCCAAAGACCATCATAGCCGGGGAGCCCTTTAAGTTGATCCTGCGGATGAAGAACGCTTCCTCCAGCATAGCGGCCAGCAACATCTTATTCTCCCTGGAGTCGGAGAAGGTGGACAACAGCGCCATATTTACCACGGCTTCCGGCTCCTCGTCGGTGGTGGTCAATTCCCTGGGAGCGGGGGAGGTGACGGAGCTGTCCATTGACCTTCTGTCCAGGGCGGGCATTGACCAGCGGTCCTACTCCCTGACCATCAAGGAGACCTACGACAGTCCGGAGTTTAAGAACGCCTCGGAGTCTGTGACCATTGACATTCCTATCAAACAGATCGCAAGGCTGAACACCGGCACCATGGAGGTGATGCCGGACAATATCACCGTAGGCTCGGAGACCAACATCATGTTCCCCATCAACAACACGGGAAAGGTGATTTTGTACAATGTGATGGTGAAGTTTGAGGCGGATTCCATCCAAACCACGGACACCTATGTTGGCAACATAAAGCCCGGGGAGACAGGCAATGTGGACGTGATGGTCACAGGCGCCGCCCCCACCCTGGACGAGGGCAAGGTGAAGGTCCTTATTACTTATGAGGACGAGAACGGGGAGGTCCAGGAGGCGGAGGAGAAGGAGCTTTCTCTCTTTGTGACGGAAGATATGGGCGAGGACATGAGCATGGACATCGAGGTGGGGGATTTTACGGATGTTCCCATGGAAGATACGTCCCTGTTGGCGAAGTATAAGATACCGATCATCGCCGTGGCTGCGGTGGCGGCTGCGCTGGGTATTTTTGGGGTCATGACGATCAGAAAGAAGAGAAAGGCCCGGCAGGAAGAGGATGAGATAGACAATGAGATTTCTTGATTTGCTCTCCATGAGCGTCAACAATTTAAGGAGGCGGAAGCTGCGGACGGCTCTTACGGTTTTGGGGGTTATCATCGGCGTGGCGTCGGTGGTCATCATGGTTTCCTTAGGGATTGGGCTGAATCAGTTGATGTTGGAGATGTATTCCTCCTACGGGGATATGACCACCATTTCCGTCTACTCCAACTCCCGGTATATGGACGCCGCGTCCAGCGACTCGGAGCCTATGTACCTGACCGACGAGGTGCTGGAGCAGTTTAAGCATCTGGACCATGTAGACGGCGTGTCCCCTATGCTTAGCTGCTATGTCCTGTTTAAGCAGGGGCTCTACGAGACCACGGTTGATATCACAGGGGTCAGCCAGGAATACTTAGAGAAAATCCCCTTGGGACAGGGGCAGATTCCGGAAGAGGGCGGTCCTATGAAGCTTATTTACGGAAACTGCGTCATTCAGTGGTTTCGCAACAGCAAGACAGGGGAGGGCTATTGGGAAACCCAAAAACTGCCGGATGTGGACTTTATGAACAAGCCCATGTTTGTGATTTTTGACATGGACAGCTACTACCAGTCCCAGGGCGGAGGGGAGAACGCGCCCAAGCCGCCGAAAAAGTATATGATCGAGACTGCCGGCGTGGTGGAGGGAGGCGTTGACGAGTACAACAGCTACGCCTACTCCGTATACACGGAGATCGAGGGCTTAAAAGCCCAGCTAAAGCAGATTTTCAAGAAAAAGCCCATCCCAAACCAGCCCACCAACAAAAAGGGAAAGCCTTACCCTTATTTTATCTACGATAACGCGGTGGTGTTTGTGGACGACATGGCCAATGTGACAGAAGTGCAGAAGGTCATAAGCGACATGGGGTATCAGGCAAACAGCCAGATGGAGTGGATTGAACAGTCCCAGCAGACCTATGACATCATCCAAATGGTGCTGGGAGGAATCGGAGCCATCTCCTTGTTTGTGGCGGCCATCGGCATTGCCAACACCATGATGATGTCCATCTACGAGAGGACCAAAGAGATCGGGGTTATCAAGGTTCTGGGGTGCGACATGGGCAATATCAGGAACATGTTTCTCATAGAGTCAGGGTTTATCGGTTTTATGGGCGGCGTCATTGGCCTTTCTATCAGCTTTGCCGTATCCTATGCCATGAACAACTTTTTAGGCCTGGGCCAGGCCATGATGGGAGTGGATGGGGACATCTCCAGAATCCCACTGTGGCTGGCAGCGTCCGCCGTGGTGTTTGCCGTATTTGTGGGCATGGCAGCCGGATTCTTTCCGTCCCTGCGGGCTATGAAGTTAAGTCCTCTGGCGGCGATTCGAAATGAGTGATATAGGAAGCAGCCTGTCACTTTTACATAGCCGGGGTAGATTGGAAGATTGATTTTGCCGCAAGGGCGGGGGAAGTCGTGGAGCCTTCCCTCCCTGGCAAAAACTGGAAAAATGAAAGAGGGGTTTTGTGATAAGCTATATTCAGAAAAATACATATATTTTCTAAATATTCTACTTTTAAAATTATACAAACTATGGTATAGTTATGTTCAATCGAATTTGGAGAGGATTTATAATGAAAAAAATTGGATTAGGTATCGCAATATTACTCTTTGCTATTGTAATTTCTCTTTGTTCATCAGGAATGGAACTGCTCTCTGTTGGAATTGGGATTGTAGGATTGTTTTTTTCAATTATTGGATTTATGGAACATAAATAAAATTACTTTTAGTTTGTAGAACTGGAAAATCGGTATTTTCAGGTGACGAGACGATGAAAAAACTATATATGATAGGCGGTACAATGGGCGTTGGGAAAACGTCCGTAAGCCAATGTCTGAAACGGGAATTACCCAATGCGGTATTCCTTGACGGTGACTGGTGTTGGGATGCGGATCCGTTTCTTGTAACGGAAGAAACCAAAGAAATGGTTATTGATAATATTTGCTATCTGCTAAATCATTTTATTCAGTGTTCAGCTTATGAGAATATTATTTTTTGCTGGGTAATGCATGAACAAAGTATCATAGATACGATTCTAAATAAAGTAAAGATTACGGATTGTGTTGTGAAAGTAGTTTCTCTGATGGCGAATGAAGAGACTTTGACCAAAAGGATTATGAAGGATGTTGACAGTGGGAGCCGTGGCACCGATGTACTTGAGAGAAGTATAGCAAGGCTTCCTTTCTATCAGTCTGTCAGCAGTGTAAAGGTGCAAACTAACAACAAAACAGTTTACGAAATAGCAAAAGAAATTGTTGGGATATAGAGAAAGACAGCTTCTCCCGAAAGTACGGACAGATAAACATTCATTACTGTTGCATTTAGAGACATTGGGAACATGAAAAAGTCCACCTGTTTGTATTGTATATGGTAGGTGAGCTTTTTTCTTTGTTTATAGAAAGATTGTGTTGATGACATTGCTTTTTAAGGTATTCTATTTGATATATAATTGAGTGAGCAATGGGCGGGGGGAGTCGTGATGCCAGGGAGGGAAGGGAGGCTGTGTGCCGTTCGGGTTCAGATATGCCAAGCATTCCGATGAGCCCTTAAAGCGGGAACCAGTCGGGTATCAGCCCTCCTGTTTCCCTGGTCTCATCTCCATGGCATAAATCACCCGCCCGGCACACAGCCTCCCTTCCCTCCCTGGCAAAAACAGAATTCGCTGGCTGGGAGTTGCTCACTTAAAGGTGCTTCCGGTAGGGTTGCGGTTTCGACTCCGTAGCAGAAAGATAGCTGTTTTATCGGCCACAAGGTTTGCGCATCATATCTGAAACATGAATATACTGAGCCCATAAAAGGCAGCTATTTTTTCACCGCAAAGTTGCGGCAGCGTCCCCTACCGGAAACACCTGAAGTAAGCAAACCTTAGCCGACGAATTCTGGTTTTGCCAGGCAGAGAAGGAGAGATGTCCCGTCCGGGTGAATTTATGCCGTGGAGATGAGACCAGGGAAACAGGAGGGCTGATACCCGACTGGTTCCCGCTTTAAGGGCTCATCGGAATGCTTGGCATATCTGAACCCGGACGGGACATCTCTCCTTCTCTGACTGGCATCACGACAACCTCGCCCCTCTTGCTCACTCAATTATATATCAATTATGCGCAGGAAATCCTCCTTAAGCTCCCAAATAAGTCACGCCAATCTACGCTCATCCCTTTTTAGAAGTTCGCCGCCGCCCCTGCCAGCTTCTTCTCAAACTCCTCCTCAGGCACAGGCTTTGCGTACCGGTATCCCTGGGCCACGCAGGCTCCGATTTCCCGCATCAGCTCCACATCCGCGTCCGTCTCCACTCCCTCGCACACGATCTGCGCGCCCAGTTCCGACGCAAGGTCCACAATGCTCTTCATGATCTTTACCTGTCTGTCCCGATCCTTTTGGTTTAGGAGGAACGAGCGGTCCAGCTTGATCACAGAAGCCGGGATTTTCTCGATGACGCCCAGGGACGAGTAGCCGGAGCCGAAATCGTCGATGGAAAGGCGGATGCCCCTGGCGTGAAGGTCGTCAAGCGTCTGCTTGGCGATCTTTTCCTGCAGTTCCTCCATAACAAGGGTCTCTGTGATCTCCACTTCAATAAGCTCTCTGGGAATACCGTACTGGTCAAGGACATCCTCAAACTGCTGCACGAACCCGTCCTTGATAAAGTGGAGCCTGGAGAAATTGCAGGAGATGGTCACCACAGAGAGGCCCAGGTCCAGGCGTTTGCGCAGCATCCTGCACACGCACCGGAGCACGAAGAAATCAATGTCCATCACCTTTCCGGTCTCCTCATAGTAAGGCACAAAGAAGCTGGGAGACCGGACAGCTCCCTGGGCTGTGGGATCCAAAAACCGCACCAAAGCCTCAGCCCCCACGATCTGCTCCGTGTTCACATCTGTCTTGGCCTGATAATAGGTGGCAAAGTTTCCGTCAATGTCAACAGAATCCAGAAGATTTTCCCGGTCATGGCGCTCCATGATCGCCTTCTCTAAGGACTCGTCATAGACCATAATCCGCTGGGCGCTGTTCTCGTGGATAAAATCAATGGCCTGGCTGGCGCACACGATAGCCCCCCGCAGGTCATCGCTGCCTTTGGGAATGTAATACACGCCCACCTGCAGCTCAATGCGGTTCCCTGTACACTGCAGAATCCGGTCCTCTGTGGAAGCCACCATATTCTTAAGCCTGCTCAGCGTATCATTGTTGTCCGCGCAGAGCATGAGGACAAAGTGATCCCCGTCAGCTTTGGCGTAGACCTCCTCCCGGCTGATGATGCTGCGGGAGAAAGAGTCTGCCATGGCCTTTAAAAGCTTCTGGCCGTTGCTCCAGCCGTACACCACCTTGTAGCGCTGAAACTGGGAGATATTTACATAGGCAATGGCGTACCGGGACTTTGAGCGGTCTGTGTTCAGGGCCTGTTTGCCCCAGAACAGCAGGTGGTTCAGGTTCCAGATATCCGTCTCCACATCCTTGTACATCAGATTTTGTATCTTCCTGCTGTCCCTGACAATGTGGAAGGCCACCAGAATGACAGCTGCTATGGCGCAGAGCAGGATAAGAATGATGGCAGAACTGTGGTCCTGGATAAACTGGGCCATGCTGGTCATGGAGTGGATGTTGTGCTCCAGCATGTAATCATTGGCAGCCTTGGCGTCAATGGTGAGGATGGTCTTGTTCAGGATGCCCGCAAGATGCTGGTCATCGCTTCTAAGCGTCATCGCTATGCCGTGCTCCCCGTTAAGCACGCTCCGGACTTCCAGGTCATAGTAGCGCATCTGGGAACTTAGAAGATACTCCGCCAGGTAGCCGTCGCACAGGGCGGCGTCAGCCTTTTTGTCCTTCACCGCGTCCATGCACTGCTGCTGGGTGTCATAGGTGACCAGGGAAAGGTTTTCCAGGTTTACCATCTCGGCGGCGTCGGCGGCCAGGTAGGAGACTGTGGCCAGAGTCTCCATGCTGCTTAACTCCCGGTTTTCCTTCATCAGCAGAACCAGGGGAATCTGGGTGTAATCCTTCATCCGCGTCAGGCCCGGCTGGTCTGCGTCCTCCTTATCAACACTGTAGGACATGATGTCAATGGTTTTGTCGGCCAGTGCCTGTCCTGCCTGGCTCTCGCTGTCCATCTTCTGCCAGGACAGGGTCAGTCCCGCCACGGCGGCAGCTCCCTCCATCAGATCTCTGGTCAGCCCTTTGCACTCCCCGTCCTCCTCATAGAGGAAGGGGTAATAGCCGTCCAGATACCCTACCACGATGCGCCCGGCCTGGGCAATATAATTTTTTTCCGCAGTGGTAAATACAATGGTCTTGTCCAGGCGGCTCTGATAAAACTTGTTCATCAACTTGGTCTCCAGCTCCGGCGCGTTCATCTTCAGGTCTGCGATGGCGTAATTCAGTTCCCGCAGCACGTCCTCATTGCCCGAGTAGGTGATATAGTAGAAAGGCCTTGGGGCAAAGCGCCCGATAAGCCGCTGCCCCTCCTTGATCTCCATGAAGGTGTGGACCATGGCGTCGATTTGGCCCGTCTCCAGAGCCTCCAGAAGCTGAGCCGTGGAGTCGTACTCCCTTATCTTTGGGGCGCGGACCCCGTTGTCAGCCAGATACTGGAGAAACTCATCCCTGCGAACATAGGTCTTCACCATGCCGAAGGTGACGGACTTCATGGCCTCAAAATCTTCATAGGCCAGGGAACTGTCAGGGGTGGTGGCAATGATGCCAAAGGTGTAGCCGCTGGGCAGCTCTGCGTAATCATAGATGGAGGCCCGCTGGGGAGAGTACTGGGCAGTTCCCACCAGGTCCACCTTTTTGTCCTTCAAAAGCTCCAGGGCAGCGTCCCAGCTGCCGCAGTCCACATACTGGATCTCCCAGTCCGCATAGCGGCACAGTTCGTCCAGGTACTCCACATCCATGCCTGAATATGTGCCGTCCGGCTCTTTTACATTGTACCCGTTCATGGGGAAGAAGGCCACTTTCACGGTCCGCTTCTCCTTCCCGTAGACAGAGATGGGGGCAAACCCGCCTAACATACATACCGCAAGGGCAAAGCTCAAGAAGACTGCCAGTCTTTTTTTAAATCCGGTGTCATTCATATCCATATTCCTTTCCTGCGTATTTTGTTATCCATGTTTTGGAGCGTGTTTGAACAAAATGTTCTGCCAGGAATGTGTGAGAATGTTTTACAAATACGCCCGAACGTGATCTTTGTCTTCTATTGTACCAAATTGCAGGCTTCATGGCTATACCTTTTTCAAAAAGGACTTGCAATTCCACAGGGAATCGGCTATGATGAAACAAGAGCGTGCGACTGGCGGAAAGTGGAGAACCACAGGGGAGCACGTTACAGAAAGTAAAGCCGACCGCCTGGGCGCCCATCACAAGGGGCGTCCAGGTCTTTTTGCGTCTGCAGATGAGAAGACCGAAGCAAAACTGACGCGGCGCGGGGACTGAAAGCGGATATCGGCGCGGCAAAGGCGGCAGGCAATACTGCGTACAAGGAGGAGACAACATGAAGATGCTTAATCTGGCAGAGGAACTGAAAGGCAATCCCTACCCGGGACGGGGGATCATCATAGGAAAAACCCCCGACGGGACAAAGGCGGTTACCGCCTATTTTATCATGGGGAGAAGCGCCAACAGCAGAAACCGGGTGTTTGTGACAGAGGGGGAGGGGATCCGTACAGAGGCCTTTGACCCGTCCAAGATGGAGGACCCAAGCCTGATCATCTACGCCCCGGTGCGGGTTCTGGGCAACAAGACCATTGTGACCAACGGAGATCAGACGGACACCATCTATGAGGGCATGGATCGGCAGCTGACCTTTGAACAGTCCCTGCGCTCCAGGGAATTTGAGCCGGACGGGCCAAACTATACCCCCAGGATATCCGGGATCATGCACATTGAAAACGGAACCTACAATTACGCCATGTCCATTTTAAAGAGCAATAACGGAGATCCGGAAAGCTGTAACCGCTACACCTTTGCCTACAATCACCCGGCTGCCGGGGAGGGACATTTCATCCACACCTACATGGGGGACGGCAATCCGCTGCCAAGCTTTGAGGGTGAGCCTAAGCTGGTGGGGATCCTGGATTCCATGGAGGAATTTACGGACATGGTGTGGGAGAGCCTTAATGAGGATAATAAAGTTTCCCTGTTTGTCAGGTACATCAATATTGAGACAGGAAGCTGCGCAAGCAGGATCATAAACAAGAACAAAAAATAAGGAGGATATCTGACAAATGAAAGAACTGGAACTGAAATACGGCTGCAATCCGAATCAGAAGCCGTCCCGGGTCTATATGGAAGGAGAAGGGGAGCTGCCCATTACGGTGCTTGGCGGAAAGCCTGGGTATATTAATTTTCTGGACGCGTTTAACGGCTGGCAGCTGGTGCGGGAGTTAAAAGCTGCCACAGGCCTTCCGGCGGCTGCATCTTTTAAGCATGTGTCCCCGGCAGGGGCCGCGGTGGGGCTGCCTCTTGACGAGACTCTCAAAAAGATCTACTGGGTAGACGACATGGGGGATCTGTCGCCTCTTGCCTGCGCCTATGCCAGAGCCAGGGGGGCTGACCGGATGTCCTCCTTCGGCGATTTTATTTCCCTGTCCGATACCTGCGACGTGGATACAGCCAGACTTGTAAAGCGGGAAGTGTCCGACGGGATCATCGCCCCGGGGTATGAGCCGGAGGCCCTAAAGATCCTCCAGGAGAAGAAAAAGGGCAACTACTGCGTGATCCAGATCGACGAGACTTATGTTCCGGCTGCTCTGGAGCATAAGCAGGTGTTCGGCATCACCTTTGAGCAGGGGAGAAATGACCTGGATATCAATGAGCAGCTTTTAGCCAACGTGGTCACAAAGAATAAGGAACTTCCGGCAGCAGCCAAGAGGGATCTGATGATCTCCCTGATCACGCTGAAATACACCCAGTCCAACTCCGTGTGCTACGCGAAGGACGGCCAGGCCATCGGCATCGGCGCGGGGCAGCAGTCCAGAGTCCACTGCACCAGGCTGGCGGGCAACAAGGCGGACAACTGGTTTCTGCGGCAGGCTCCCCAGGTTCTGTCCCTTTCGTTTGTGGACGGGATCAAGAGGGCGGACCGGGACAATGCCATTGACGTGTACATTGGCGAGGAGTACATGGACGTGCTGGCAGACGGGGCCTGGGAGAAGACCTTTAAGGTAAAGCCCCCTGTGTTTACCAGAGAGGAAAAGCGGGCATGGCTTGACAAGATGAAGGGCGTCGCCCTTGGGTCGGACGCGTTCTTCCCCTTTGGGGACAATATTGAGAGGGCCCGCAAAAGCGGGGTGGAGTATATCGCCCAGCCCGGCGGGTCTGTCAGGGACGACCAGGTGATCGAGACCTGCGACAAATACGGCATGGCCATGGCATTTACGGGGATACGGCTGTTTCACCATTAAAAGTCAGGGGTACAGCGGGAAAAATTGCATAAAGTAGTATGACGGATAGTCGGGAGAGTGTTATTGTCAACATTGACGAAATACTCTCCTGTTTTTTTGGATTTATTTCGCAGAATAAATATAAAAAGAGAAATTTTATTTTCCGAGTTTTTCTTGACAAAAAATTTCTTTTAGAATATAATAAAAATATATCGAAAAGATAATACTTAGTTGTGCAGATTGCCGGGAGACTGGCGGGGTAACAAAAAAGGTTGCAGATAGGAGGATGAAAGGTCAATATGAGAAATTCAACACTAAAAAAGTCACTGAGCGGATATCTGTTTGTTCTCCCGCAGTTTCTGGTGTTTGCGGTGTTCACCATCTACCCTATTTTTGAGGGGTTCCGCATCAGCCTGTACCAGACCGACGCGGTGAGGAACTCCTTTGTGGGGCTGAAGAATTATGTGGATCTGTTCGCGGACCCGGTGTTTTTGAGGAGCGTGTGGAACACCCTGTTTTTGACGGCGGTTGTCACCGTTGTGTCCTTGTTCATCGGCCTGACCGTGTCCATCGGCGTATTTGACAAAAGCGGGGCCTACATATCTTTTATACGGACCTGTTATTACCTGCCGGTTGTAGTGTCCACGGTGGTCATGGCCATGATCTGGAGCTTTCTTTTGAATCCGGCCAGCGGCCTTATCCCCTACCTGATGAGGAACATGGGCATGGGGAATGTGAACCTTCTGGGAGATAAGCGGTATGTTCTGTGGATCATCGCCATTGTGACCATTGTTGCCAGCCTGGGCACCTGCATGATCATGTACATCGCCGCCCTGGCCGGGATCTCAAGGGAGATGTTTGAGGCGGCGGAGATCGACGGGGCCACCAAGTTCCAGAGGGCCATTTACCTGATCATCCCACTGGTAAAGCCCACGACCCTCTATCTGACGGTGACTCAGGTTATCAATATGCTGAAGCTGTTTGTTATCGTACAGCTTTTGACAGACGGCGGCCCCAACAACGCGTCCATGACCATGATGTACTACCTGTACCGGAACGCCTTTAAGTACGACAAGGTCAATACGGCGGCAGCTATCGGCGTTCTGATGTTCCTGTTCGCCCTTATCATAACCCTTCCCCAGTTCAGGACCCTGGCGGGGATCGAGCCGAAAAAGAAAGCCAAAAATTAACACGGGAGGTAAAAAACTATGCTGAAGCGAATCAGGCATATGGAGAAGCCGGATCTGATCTTAAATATTATCATCCTTCTGGGGGCGGTCTTAAATCTGTTTCCCCTGTACTGGCTCATCACCAGTTCCTTTAAGACGTCGGCAGCCATCTACAAGATGCCGCCGGACTGGTTCCCCACCACGTTCAACATCGGCAATTACCGGGATCTGTTTGTGGGACAGCCGGCATTTCGGTGGGCTTTTAACAGTATTCTGGTGTCCACAGTGTCCACGGTGCTTGTGATCGTGTTTTCGTCCCTGGCCGCGTATTCTTTCTCCAAACTGCAGTTTAAGGGGAAGAACGCGCTGTATATGGTGTTTATTTGCTCCCTGATGCTGCCAAAGGAGATCTTCATCGTTCCGCTGTTCAAGATTGTCCAGGCTCTGGAGTGGAGCGATACCTATATGGGCATGATCGCCCCCACAGTGGCGTCCTGTTTCGGCGTGTTTCTGCTGAAAGGATTTTTTGACACGGTGCCGGATTCCATCCGGGAGTCGGGCAAGATCGACGGCGCCAGCGAGCTGACCATCTTCACGAAGCTGGTGCTCCCCATCGTAAAGCCGGGGCTGGGAGCTCTGTTTATCTTAAACTTTGTTAATGTGTGGAATGATTACCTGTGGCAGATGCTCATGGCCAGGACCAAGAATATGAGGACCCTTATGGTCGGCACGGCCAGCCTGATGCAGGAGATCAACCCTAACTTTGCCTACAAGATGGCAGGCGCTACAGTGGCCTGCGTGCCTATGCTGGTGGTGTTCCTTCTGTTCCAGCGCTACTTTACAGCCGGGATCACAGTGGGAGCGGAGAAGGGCTGACCGGCGGCGGGTGTCCGGGCAGCTTAGGCAGACCGGGGTATCGTGGCGGGATGGCTGGGTGAGAATTGCGGCGGGCCTCCAGCGGTCTAAGGCAGTTTCTGGTCAGACAGCAGGGGTATAGCGGCCCCATGATAGGAGTTTGTGATGCCTGTGATATGCGGTAGAGATACCCATTAGGACAGATCAGGCAGAACATAGATGTAAAGTTGCAAGATCAATAATATTAAGGAGGATTCAGGATGAAGAAAAGAGTAAGACTGGCAGCGTTGGGTATGGCGGCGGCCATGATACTTGGAGCCTGCTCTTCGGCAGGCGGTTCCGGGGAGACGAAGCAGGAGGCGGGAAACGCCCAGACAGAGGGACAGCCCTCAGGCGGCTCTTCTTCAGGCGGCAGCAGCGCAGGCGGCACGGAGCTGACCGTGTGGCTGACCCCACAGTGGAAGGGCGTGTTTAGCGGCACGGAGGAGGGTGCGGATTATGACAGCTTCTTCAAGGAAGCGGCCAAGCGCTATATGGAGAGCCATCCGGACGTGACCATCAAGGTGGAGGTTATCGACGGCAGCACCAGAGATGAGAATCTGTCCGTGGCCCAGCAGACCAACACGCTGCCTGACATTATGTTTGAGGGCGCGTTCACCATGTCCAGCTTTTACCACAAGGGAGCCATCGTTCCCATCACGGACCTGATCACGGATGAGGACAAGGCTGATATCTCCGAGGGAATCTGGAACAACTGCATGATCGAGGATGAGATCTTTATTTACCCCTTCTTCCACATGCCGGGTACGCTGGTGTACAATGCGGATATGTTCCGCGCCGCCGGGCTGGATGACAAGGTAGCGGGACAATATGAGATCGCCACCTGGACTCCCGACGAGTTTGTAGGTATTCTGGAGGCCTTAAAGGCAGCCAATCCCAATGTGTATCCCATGGCGCTGTTCGCCCTGAACAATCAGGCGGACACCTGGAACCTGGCCTATCTGCGGATGTTCGGCAACCAGTTCTACAGCGATGACAATCACCTGGTAGTAAATGAGGACAGCGGCGTCAAAGCTCTGGAGTACATTCTGAATCTGTACAACAGCGGACTGACTGTTCCCGGAGCGGAGAGCCTGGATTCCAACACCAACAATGCCATGTTCCAGAATCAGCAGATCGCCGTCAGTTTTACCAACAGCGTGCTTTTAGCCAACTTAGCGGCGGATATGGAGTCAGGGGCGCTGCCGGCCTTTGATTACCGGCTGGCCAATATCCCCGGCGACCCCCATCCCAACGGATTTACCTATGTGACCGGAGCCATGGTCATGAACACCGGCGACGAGGCCAGGATAGCGGCTGCCAAGGAATTTGTGAAATATTTCTGTACCGACGAGGAACTGGTGACAGCTTCCAAGAACGGAACTCCGGTGCGGGCATCTGTAGTATCTAAGGTATCCGGCGAGCTGCCCTATCTGGAGGCCTACAATAAAAACGACCAGTATCTGTTTAACTTCTCCAAGAACCTTCCGGGCTACACGGAGCTTAGGAACGTGCTGTTCCCGGAGCTGCAGGCAGCCCTGACCGGGGAGAAGACCGCGCAGCAGGCTCTGGATGACTATGTAAAGAACGGAAACGCCATCCTCGATGAGGCGAAGAAGTCTTCCGTTGTGTACAATTAGTATGGAATGAGTTACGAAGATCAGAGAGTATTTGACTGGGCCATAGATACCCACGGTCATTTGGGGCAGCTTGGAGGGCTGCCCCAAAAGGCTTTGGAGCGTCAGCTGTGTACCTTGTCTATGGAGCAGCTGGACAGGGACTACCGGCAGGCCGGGGTGCGGGCTGCCATGGCCTCTTCCATGGAGAGCCTGTTTTATGTGGACAATATGGGAGTCCGGGAGGGCAATCTGCACCTTGAGCAGCTTGCCTTCGAGACGGACTGGCTTTATCAATGGGTGGTGGTGAACCCTCTGGAGCCTGACAGCTTTTATGAGGCGGAGAGGATCCTTGCCAACCCCAAATGCGTCGGGGTGAAGGTCCATCCGGAAGCCCACCGTTTTTCAGTGAAGGAGTACGGGGATGAGTTGTTTGCCTTCTGCCATCAGCACAGGGCGATCATGCAGATACACAGCGGGGAATCCAGAAGTATGCCGGAGGAGCTGGTGCCTTTTGCGGACAGATATCCCCAGGTAACGGTGATCGCGGCCCACTTAGGCTGCGGCAGCGACGGGGACCCTGGCCATCAGGTTCGGGCCATAAAAGCGTGCAGAAACGGCAATATATACACGGACGTGTCCAGTGTTAAGAGCATCCTGCCCGGCATCCTGGAGTGGGCAGTGGAGCAGATCGGGCCGGAGAGAATCCTTTTCGGCACGGACACGCCCCTTCACCACATTGGCATGATGAGGGCAAGGGTCACGGATTCCCGGCTGACAAGTCAGCAGAAGCGGATGATCTTACAGGAAAACGCCATAAGATTGTTCCGCCTGAAAATAGTATAAGCTTCGCAGAAAGGTGTAAAAGCACTTTAAAAGCCACCAAAGCATAAACTTTTATTAAGTTCTGCTTTTAGGTGGCTTTCTTTGAAAACCTTTGCCAAACCATTAAATGCCCGCGAGGAGCGAGAGTGCCTGGAACGCTTAAAAGAGGGTGACCAGGAAGCGAAAAATATACTCATAGAACATAATATGCGCCTGGTGGCCCATGTGGTGAAAAAATATCAGTACACGGATTATGAGACGGAGGATCTGTTGTCCGTAGGCACCATCGGGCTGATCAAGGCGGTGAACACCTTTAATGTGGACCGGGGGTCGCGCCTGGCCACCTATGCCGCCAAGTGCGTGGAGAACGAGATCCTGATGCTTCTTAGGGCCCACAAGAAGTATTCCAAAGAGGTTTCTTTGTATGACCCGATTGGGGTGGATAAGGACGGAGAGTCGGTGAGCCTGGTGGACGTGATCGAGATGGAGACTAAGGACGCCCTGGAGGATCTGATCTTAAGCCAGGATATTAAGGAGCTTTATGAGGCGTTTAAGCTGTGTCTGAAGCCTACGGAACAGAAGGTGATCCTGATGCGGTACGGGTTGTTTGGAAGTAAGGAGTTTACCCAGAGGGAGATCGCGGGGGCGTTGGGGATTTCGCGGTCTTACTCGGCTGTTATAATAGGGATAAAGTTAGGAAAACCTTTCGATGGTTGAACTTGCTTTATCCCTATTTTTTATACCCTGCCCTATTTAGATAATTAGAAGTATGTCAAATTCAGAATGCGAAAGGAGAAGATGAATGGCAAAGGTCATAGCACTCATGAACGAGAAAGGGGGAACGGCGAAATCCACCACGGCTACTACTTTGGCGTATCTGCTGGCAAAACGAGGACGGCGCACGGCCCTCATCGATTTTGACGGACAAGGACATTCCAGTATCATTTTTGGAGTGAAGAATATAAATAAACTGGAAGTGACAATCAATACACTTCTTAAAATGGTTATGGAGGACGAGCCGCTGCCGGAATTGGAAAGTTACGTATTAAAAACAGAATGCGGGGTGGACGTAATACCATCTAATTCCCAGCTTTTTACACTGGAACGTAATCTGTGCAACGTGGATTTCCGGGAACGGATATTGTCCCAGTTTGTTGATACAATTAAGGACAAGTATCAGTATATCATAATAGACGCTATGCCGCAAATGGGAACTCCCATGATTAATGTGATGATGTGTGCAGACAGTATCATTGTCCCTACTCAGGCGGAACTTCTATCCACCCAGGGGCTTGCTGAACTGTTGAAACATTACCAGGCAGTCCAAAGAAACAGTAATCATCGATTGAAAATTGCCGGAATCCTGATTACAATGGATTCTCCGAATACGATTTTATCAGTGCAGGTAAATAAACTGATTGAGCAGAGATTTGTAGGTTCCGTACCGATTTTTAAAACCCGCATTCCACGTTCCATCAAAGTTGCGGAAGCGGTGTTGTATCACCAGACAATCTGTCAGTTTATGCCGGGCAATCCGGCGGCTGTTGCTTATGAGCGGTTTGCAGATGAATTTTTGGAATATGAAGAAAAATAAGGAGGCGAATGAAGATGGGAAAGCCGAAAGTCAGGTTAGAAGATTTCAATGATATGCTGAACTTTGAACCGGAACCAGGGATGGTTGCATCTGCTGTGGCAACACCGTCTCCTGAATCCAAAAGTATCATGGAAATGGAATTTGAACGGATGGAACCGTTTCCGAACCATAAATTTAAGCTGTATGAGGGACAACAGCTTGCGGATATGGTAGAGAGTATTCGGCAGTTTGGTATCCTAATCCCAATAATCCTGTGGCACAGAGAAGATGATACATATGTGATTCTAAGCGGACATAACCGCTGTAATGCCGCTAAGATTGCAGGATTTACGAAAGGGCCGGTTATTATAAAGGAAAATCTGTCCTGTGACGAAGCAGTATTGATTGTAACTGAAACAAATCTGCGTCAGCGTTCCTTTACAGATATGAGTCATTCCGAAAGAGCGTATTGCCTGGCACAGCATTATGAGGCATTGAAGTCACAGGGTAAAAGAAGTGATCTCTTAACAGAGATAGAAGGATTGATGTCTCCTCATGATTCAGGGGAGGGTGCAACTTCTGTTCAACTTGAACAGAAGTTGGAAAGCCGGGAAAAAGTAGGACAGGAATACGGTTTATCATCATCAAAAGTAGGCAGATATATAAAGATTTCCTCACTGATTGAACCTCTCTTAATGTGTGTGGATACGGGAGAAATTGCTTTTCTTGCTGCATATGACTTAGCTTTTGTGGCGGATACGAGCATTCAGCAGCAGATAGCAGACCTGATACAGTTGGGAAATTATAAAGTGGATATGAGAAAAGCAAGGCTTCTCCGCAGCTGTTATGAGGCGGGGGAACTGACAAATCCTGTGATTGTGCAGATACTTTCCGGGGAGAAAACAAAAAAACCGAAAGCAGATAAGCCGCAGCCATTTAAGATAAAACCTGCCATAATTACAAAATATTTTACTGCTGGGCAGTCAGGAGAAGAAATGGAAACAATTATTGATAAGGCATTAGCGCTTTATTTTATGCAGGAGGGAAGCACGGTATGACAAATTTAAATGAAGTGATGGCAAAAACTATGGAAATGAAGTGGAAAATTGAAAGTCTTCTTAAACTTTCCACTTATAATGATTATGATGATTTAAGCGGACTTAGCATTAATTATGATAATCCGGATGAACTGTTTCTGATGGACGAACTGAGAGAGATTATGAACCAGCTTACAAATGTCAGGGATAAAATCAAATACCTGTCCCGGCCGATAAAGGAGACAAGCTGTCTCCATAGAAACAGATCAGACCGATATGAGACGCGGCAGGGACATTATTATACTTGTGGAAGTGGTATTGAGGCTCTTGTATCGGATAACCGGCATGATTCTCCATACTGGGTATGGACAAGGGTAGAACATGACGGTTCTGATTATTATCTGGCAGGGCATAAGGGGATTGATATGGATGGGTTGACCGTTCGTGTAAGGGAGACGGTGTAAAACCGGAACCGTCATAAAAGTGAAGAAAAAACTCTGAAATTTGAGCCACCAGGCAGGCTGTGTATTTCCCTGTCCGGTGGCTTTTTGCTGAAATAGAGATAAATTTAGATGTCTTCAAGAAAGAATTTATCAGAAAAAGCAATCCGGGGTGTGAAAAGGAGACCGAAACATGTCATTGAACCTGGAGTATTACTATGGCAACGAGGCGGACCAGTACAGCTTTTACCGTATCCCCAAAGTCCTCTTTACGGACAGCCGCTTTAAAAACGTGCCGGTGGAAGCCAAGGTCCTGTACGGCCTGCTCCTTGACCGCATGGCCCTGTCCATTCGGAACAACTGGTTGGATGAAGAAGGACGTGTGTATATTATTTTTACAATCGCCGATATCATGGAGACCCTTGGATGTGCGGAGCAGAAAGTGAACCGTCTCCTGGCTGAACTGGACAGCGCAAAGGGCATCGGGCTGATTGAGCGGAAACGGCGGGGATTGGGCAAACCTAACGTCATTTATGTAAAAAATTTTATTGGTGGGGAACTGCCGGAATCACAAAACAAGAATTGTGAAAATCACAAATCTGGAAATGTGAAATTCACAAAGCAAGATTTGCGAAAATCACAAACTAATAATACTGATATAAATAATACTGAGTGGAATGATATCTATCCATCTATCAATCAGGAACAGGAGGAGCCGGAACCCCAAAGGGAGGTAGGTACAGGCCGGAAACCGGATTCCGGGTGTGTGACAGATGGCAGAAACAGGAAGGATGGGATGGATAGGATAGATGGGACGGACAAAGCAGGAGGGGCAGCCAGGGCAGACCAGACGGACAGAATGAAGGGCTGCCGTCAGCAGATAAAGAAAAATATCTCCTACGATATCCTTGTCCACGATAACCCCTATGACAGAGAACGCCTTGACGGGTTTGTGGAATTGATGGCGGAGGCATGCTGCAGTACCAGAAAAGCCATCCGCATCAATCAGGAGGATATGCCGGTGGAAACCGTGCAAAGCCGGTTCCTCAGCCTGGACAGCGAACACATCCGGTACGTGATGGATTGCCTGGATCGCAACACCACGGCGGTAGGGAACATCCGTGCCTATATCCTTTCGGCCCTGTATAATGCGCCGGTAACAATCAGCCAGTATTATTCAAGCCTGGTAAGGCATGACATGGCGGGAACAGGACGAGGAGGTTAAAACCAACAGGGGCCATAGCGAATAATTTTTAAATAATTTCCGGGTATATTGCCAGGATAAAACGTAATGTCGTATAAAACGGCATATATTTGTGGATTTTCCTCTTAACCATGCTTTATTTGGCAGGCGGGAACTTGTCAAGGACGAAGCCGCAAAGCGGTGCGAAGCATCCTTGATAAGTTTCCGTCTGTCAAATATAATCCGGCAAGAGGAAAATCTATTTGGTAACGGAGGCTGTACCAGGCAGGGATGGAAAAATATTTAACTGCTGAATTTTATATTTGCCAGAGGAAGATAAAAACGTCAGACAGCGAAAGAGAATGTAAGACATAAAGACCCCGCTGTAACAGTCCCGTATTTTATGGATATAGCTTTACGATCACATATTAACACAAAGAAGGGAGGTTTATCATGGCAAAGATACCAAAGCTGCACAAGATTCAGGAACTGGCGGAGCAGACAGCCGCAGAGGTCAGCAGTTCCCCGGCGGCATGGACCGGCTACCTGGATACGGCTGCCCGGCTGTACCGGTATCCGTTTTCGGACAGCCTGCTGATCCATGCACAGCGCCCGGATATCATGGCCTGTGCGTCCATGCGGATCTGGAATAAAAAGATGGGACGCTGGATCAGGAAGGGCGTCAAGGGCATTGCCCTGATTGACGACACGGGGCCGGAGCGGAGACTCTGGTATGTATTCGACATGGCGGATACCCGGCTCCTTCCGGGAAGCAGGATACCGTTCCTCTGGCAGATCCCGGAAAGGCAGAGGGAGACTATCTTTAAATTGTTAGTTGACACATACCAACTGGATAAGGATACGGGCCAGCTCCATACCGCATTATTTGAGATTGCTTCCAATCTGACAAGGGCAGGCCTGGAAGCCGCAATGAATGGGCTGGATACCCAGATGGGGGATTCACGGTTAAGGGAGCAGGATGAAAATGCGGTCAGGGAGTCTTTTCAGACGCTCTTTCGGAACAGCGTCTTTTACGTCCTGGCCCGCCGCTGCGGCCTGGAACCCATGGACTACTTAAAGGCGGAAGATTTTTCAGGGATTACGGATTTTAATACGCTGACGGCCCTGTCCTTCCTTGGGGAGAATACCAGCCGGATTGCGGAGCCGGTGCTAAGGGATATTGGCAGGAAGGTACGCCGGATTTATCAGCAGGAAACACAGAAAACCCTTGCAAATGAAAGTGACCTGGTATATAATGAATTTAACACTTTAAAGCGCGAAAACAATAAAAAGAAAGGGGAAACAATCTATGGAACTGACCTATCATCGCAAAGGGGATTACCTGTTCCCGAACCTGACAATAGAGGAGCAGGGCATAACAATCGGAAAGTACGGGATGCTGCGGAAAACCTTCATGAAGGAGAATCGGAGGGGCTGGTATCAGGGGCTGCTTTTGAGCGGGAAGCTGGACGGCTACTTGGCGGAGATCGACAGGACGGCGCAGGAGCGGATGGAAGTGATTATGGGGAACCTGTTGGAGAGGTTCCCGGCACCGGACAAGGAGGCCGACCAGATGGCCTGGGCAGCCCATATGAACGGCCTGACGGCCATGGCAGAGGAGACGGTCTTAACGGAACTGGTTTACAGCTAGAAAATACAACTGAAAATGACATGACCGAAGCAGAGGAAGAGACAGCCTCTGCTTTATCTTTGCCCGGATTACCTTCGGCGGAGGAACAGGTTTATGGCATTGAGAAGCAGGCACAGAGCCTGTATGCCGGGGGGAGCCTGATTCCGGATGAAGCGGTGGACGAGGTTCTCCGCACCGGTGGAAACCGGAGGAACAGCTGTTACCGGATTATTTATAATTTTATGTCAGAACAGTCCCCGGAAGAATATACGGAGTTTATCCGCCAGGAATACGGCACCGGAGGAAAAGGCCTGGAGATTGACGGATGCAGGTATTCCGTATGGTTTGATAAACCGGGAATGCAGGTTGCCATAGGCGAAACCGTGGAGGCGGAAAAGGCAGGCCTGGGCAGGAGGCTCCTTTCCTGGGAGGAGGTAAGCGGCAGGATACACCGAATGCTTGAAGCAGGGGAGTATGCCCCGCAGGAAATACTGGACGGTGCCAGAGAGAATGCCCTTAGGGAACATGCGGAAGTCCTGCTGTATATGTGGCAGGATATGGCGGGAGGCGACATTTTCAGTGATGATGAGATTGTCCCCGGCGGATTCCCTGACAGAAAAGTTCATATGGCGGGGCTGCTGTCCCAGCCGGAATATGTGGAAAGGCTTATGGGGAAGCTGGAACGCCTGTCAGAATCTTACAGAGAAAACCGGGATATCATGAGATACCACATACACCGCCCGGATCAGGTATTAGAGAGGCTCCGGAAATTTGCAAAGGAAGTTTCGCCCTATCAGGCCAGGGATGGATTTACGGGAAAGGAACTACCAATTTTTATCACCCAGGATGAGATAGACGCTTATTTCTGCAGCCATGGGCCCTCTGCGAATGGGAGATTGGATATTTATGCGTTTTACCAGAAGAATGAGGGCAGAAATGAGAGGGCTGGCTTCCTGAAAAAAAGTTATGGAACCGGGGGATGCAGCCGTGCCCTTTCCGGTGCGGATGGTTCTTTTGCGGATTACACAGGCAAAGGGGTACGGCTTACCAGGGGGGACTTGCTTCAGCCAAAAGCGGAAATTTTCCTGAAGTGGCCGGAGGCTGCAGAACGGATCGCTTCCCTGATTGAACGGGAGCGGTATCTGCAGCCTGGGGATTTTGCCAGGATGGAGCTGTATGAAAGGGGGCAGATGGCAAACCAGGTCATGCAGTTTTACTGGGGAATGCCCTTCCAGGTGGCACGGCCCTGGGACGGGAGTCCGGATCATTCCAGTTCCAGCTGGTACAAGGATGTGATAATCCTGCTGTCCCATCCGGACCGAAGGGCAGAACTGACAAGGCATATGGAGCAGGCGCTGGCCAAGCTGCCTTTAGATTTTGAAGATTATGGGGAGAGGGCACGGATTCTGTCAGAGCTGCAGGGATATGTGGATGGAACTTATACTTTGTTCCCGGAACAAAAGAGAACCTATGTTGAAAGGGAGGACGGCGGGAAAGAGAAAAAACAGGAGAGAGAACCAGGGCAGATGAGCCCCCTTAGAGAAGAACGGAACCGGGGAGAGAGCCAAGGAAAAGGGCAGATACAGGACGGAGAGCAGAGCCGGGAAACAGAGCAGAATCCTCAAAAGCGGAAAGAAAGCGCGGAAAAGGCAGGGGGCCAGGAACGAAAAGCACGCTCCGTAAGCGCTGAAACAATCATTCCCCACCAGGCAGATTCCAGGAGCCAGGCCCCTTATCCGGAAGAAAACCGGCAGATGTCCCTGTTTGATTTTATGGATAACGACACTATTGGGGAACCTTTGGACGATTCAAACCGGCGGGGAGCCGGGACAGATGGCCAGACAGGGGAAGGCAGGAAACAAAGAGAGGAAACCTTTGCGGAAGGAAGCCCGGAAGGGAATAATCCGGAAGAGAAAAAACCAGGAGAAAGCGGAAGGGGAGCGGAACCACTTCCGGAAATACAGGAGCGGGTCAACTTCCGCATAACCGATGACGGCCTGGGAACCGGCGGCCCTAAACAGAAATTCCGTGCCAACCTGGAAGCCATACAGCTTTTAAAAACCTTGGAATCCCAGGGACGGCTTGCCTCTCCTGAAGAACAGGAAACCCTGTCTAAATTTGTGGGCTGGGGAGGGTTGGCGGAAGCCTTTGATGAAAAGAACAAAAACTGGGAGAAGGAATACATCCGGTTAAAAGAGGCATTAACCCCGGAAGAATATAAGGAAGCCAGGGCCACCACCCTGAACGCTTTTTATACGCCTCCCGTAGTCATAAAGGCCATGTATGAAGCGCTGGGGAACATGGGACTGAAATCCGGCAATCTCTTGGAGCCGTCCTGCGGGATTGGAAACTTTATGGGACTGGTGCCTGAAGAAATGTCCGGCCTTAAGATGTATGGTGTGGAGTTGGACGGTATTTCCGGCAGGATTGCCCGCCAGTTGTACCAGAAGAACCCCATAGCCATCCAGGGCTTTGAATCCACGGATTACCCGGATAGTTTCTTTGACTGTGTGATTGGGAACGTGCCTTTTGGCTCTTACAAGGTTTCAGACCGTAGATATGACCGCCATAATTTCCTGATCCATGATTATTTTATCGCAAAATCCCTGGACCTGGTGCGGCCAGGCGGAGTTGTGTCGGTGGTCACGTCCAGCGGGACCATGGATAAGCAGAATTCCGGTGTTCGCCGGTACCTGGCCAGCCGTGCCGACCTGCTGGGGGCAGTCCGTCTCCCTAATAATGCCTTCCTTGGCAATGCGGGGACAAAGACGGTGACGGATATCCTGTTTTTCCAGAAGCGGGATCAAGCCTCTTTGGAGCAGCCGGAGTGGGTAAGCCTTGGGGTAACCCCGGAAGGACATTCTGTCAATGCCTATTTTGTCTCCCACCCGGAGATGGTTCTTGGGGAATATGCCCTGGAGAGCGGCCAATACGGCAGGCAGGAACTGACCGTTATCCCCATAAAAGGGGCGGTACTTTCCGAACAGCTAAAGGCCGTTGTAGGCCGTATCCAAGGGAAGATTGAGGAACCGGAGCTGGAGGAAACCGGATTGGAGGAACCCACCGGTTCCGGCTCCATACCGGCAGACCCCTCCGTGAAGAATTACAGCTTCACGGATATAGACGGGGAGGTATATTACCGGGAGAATTCCAGGATGAATCGGGTGAAGCTGCCTGCCATGACCAGGGAGCGGGTCCTGGGCATGGTGCATGTAAGGGATACGGCAAGGAGGCTAATTGAGTGCCAGACGGAAGACGGCAGCGAGGAAGAAATCCGGAACCTGCAGAGGGAATTAAATGAGAAATATGACCGCTTTACCAAACGTTACGGCCTGCTTAACAGCGCTGCCAACCGCAGGGCATTTTCCCAGGACAGTAGCTATTGTCTCCTGTCTTCCCTGGAACTGGTGGACGAGGACGGGAAGTTAAAAAGGAAGGCGGATATCTTTACCAAGCGTACCATACGGAAGGCGGAGCCAGTGACTTTCGTGGAGACTGCCAGCGAGGCCCTGGCCGTCTCCATCGGGGAGAAGGCGGGGGTTGACCTTTCGTTTATGGCGGCGCTAGCCAGGAAAACGGAAGGGGAGACCATCGAGGAACTGGCAGGGGTAATCTTTAAAAACCCCATGACGGGGAGGTGGGAAACCGGGGACGAATACCTGTCAGGCAATGTCCGGGAGAAGCTGAAGGTAGCCATGCAGATGGCGGAAGCGTCCCCGGAGTTTGAGATAAACCAGGAATATTTAGAGAAGGTGCAGCCCAAAGACCTGGAGGCGTCGGAGATTGAAATAAGGCTGGGGGCAACCTGGGTAAAGCCGGAATATATCACCCAGTTCATGGGGGAGCTGTTCAACACGCCTCCCTACTACCTGGGGTCTTCGATAGAAGTAAAATATGCCTCGGTAAACGGCCAGTGGAATATTTCCGGGAAAAACCTGGACGGGAGGGGTAACCCGCTGGTGACCATGACCTACGGGACCCGGCGTGCCAGCGGCTACCGGCTTTTGGAGGACGCCCTGAACCTGCGTGCTACCAAGATTTATGACACCATAGAGGATGACGAGGGGGAACACCGTGTTTTAAACAAACAGGAGACCATGCTGGCTCAGCAGAAGCAGGAACTAATCAAGGAGGCGTTTAAGGAATGGGTATTTAAGGACATGGAGCGGCGGGAGGACTTATGCCGCACTTATAACGATCTGTTTAACTGCGTCCGTCCCCGGGAGTATGACGGGAGCCATATCCGTTTTGTGGGGATGACCCCGGAGATTACGTTAATGCCCCACCAGAAGAATGCGGTGGCCCATATCCTGTACGGGAAGAACACCCTGCTGGCCCATTGCGTGGGGGCGGGCAAGACGTTCCAGATGATTGCGGCGGGGATGGAAGGGAGGCGGCTGGGGCTTGCCAGGAAGAACCTGTACGTGGTGCCGAACCATCTGACGGAGCAATGGGGAAGCGACTTTTTACGCCTGTATCCTGGGGCCAACGTGCTGGTGGCTACCAGGAGGGATTTTGAGCCCGCAAACCGGAAGAAGTTCTGTTCCCGCATATCCATGGGGGAGTACGATGCAGTCATTATCGGCCATACACAGTTTGAAAAGATACCCCTTTCCATAGAGAGGCAGAAGGCATACATAAACCGGCAGATCGGGGATATCGTAAGGGCAATCGAGGCTATGGCAGAGGAAGAGGGAGGCCGTTACACGGTCAAGCAGCTGGAAAAAACGAAGAAATCCCTGGAGGAGCGGCTGGACAAATTAAACAGCCAGGAGAGGAAAGATGACGTGGTGACCTTTGAACAGCTAGGGGTGGACAGGCTTTTTGTGGATGAGAGTCATTTTTACAAGAATATGTTCCTTTATACAAAAATGAGGAACGTGGCGGGGATATCCCAGACGGACGCACAGAAGAGTTCCGACATGTTCATGAAGTGCCAGTACATGGACGAACTAACGGCGGGAAGGGGGATCACGTTCGCTACCGGAACACCCATATCCAACAGCGCAGTGGAGCTTTACACCATTATGCGTTACCTCCAGTATGACACCCTGCAGGAGATGGGCCTGGGGAATTTTGATGCCTGGGCGGCAGCTTTCGGGGAGACGGTGACATCGGTTGAGCTTTCCCCAGAAGGGACAGGGTACCGGGCAAAGGTGCGGTTCGCACGCTTTTTTAACCTGCCGGAATTAATCTCCATCTTTAAGGAGAGCGCAGATGTCCAGACTGCGGACATGCTGGATTTGCCGGTGCCGGAGGCGGAATATATTAATGAAGTCCTAAAGCCTACCGAGGAGCAAAAGGAGATGGTTGCGTCCTTCGGGGAACGGGCGGAGGTTGTCCGAAAGGGGGAAGTGGATCCTTCGGTGGACAACATGCTTGCCATTACCAATGACGGGAGGAAATGCGCCCTGGACCAGCGGCTGTTAAATGACATGCTGCCGGACGCAGAGGAGAGCAAGGTGAACCGGTGCGTGAGAAATGCCTTCGATATCTGGAAGGAAACAAGTCAGGACCGCTCCACCCAGCTGATTTTCTGCGACTTATCAACCCCCAAAAATGACGGAAGGTTCAATATTTATGACGACATAAGGGAGAAGCTGGTGAAAAAAGGAATCCCAAGGGAGGAGATAGCTTTCATTCATGAGGCCGGGACGGAGGCGAAGAAGGCGGAGATGTTTGCGAAGGTGCGTGCCGGCCAGGTGCGCCTCCTCTTAGGCTCCACGCCGAAGCTGGGGGCGGGGACCAATATCCAGGACAGGCTCATCGCCCTCCATCATTTGGACTGCCCCTGGAAGCCCTCGGATCTGGAACAGCAGGAGGGCCGCATTTTAAGGCAGGGAAACCGGAACAAAAGGGTGAAGATATTTCGGTATGTAACCGAAAATACGTTCGACTGCTACAATTGGCAGATTTTGGAGAACAAGCAGAAATTTATTAGCCAGATCATGACCAGCAAATCCCCGGTACGTGCCTGTGAGGATGTGGATGATGCGGCGCTGAGTTATGCGGAAATCAAGGCCCTGGCTACCGGGAATATTTTCATAAAAGAGAAGATGGATTTGGATATCCAGGCCAGCAGGCTGAAGCTGTTAAAGGCAAACCATACCAGCCAGAAATACCGCCTGGAGACGGATATTGCCCGGAAGTACCCGGTGGAAATCCAGGCGGTGAAACGGCGGATCAGCGCACTAAAAGGGGACTGGGAGGCAGCGGCCCGGATCCTTGGGGAGAAGGACACATTCGCCATGACGGTAGACGGGGTCCTTTATACGGAGAGAAAAGAAGCGGGGCTGGCTCTTCTGGCTGCGTGTGCGGGCATAGGGGCTTCACGGGTCCCGGTACAGGTTGGGACTTTCCAGGGCTTCCGTCTGTCGGTCAGCTTCGACAGCTTTAACCGTCAGTACCTGATGACCATCGGCCGGGAATGGAACTACAGGATGGAGATGGGGAAGGATTCCCTGGGGAATTTAAAACGTCTCCAGAACCTGTTAGCCGGGATTGAAGGGGAGATACCCAAAGCGGAGCGGAAATTGGAGAGTTTGAACCGGCAGCTGGCAGCGGCCCGGGAGGAAGTGGAGAAACCTTTCCCGAAGGAGGAGGAACTGGCAGGAATGCTTAAGCGTCTGGCGGAATTAAATACCATGCTGAACATGGACCAGAGGGAGGAAACGGGAGCTTCCGACGAGAGGGAAGAGGAGGCGGAAGAATCGGACAGGGAGGATGCGGCAGCGGATAAGAGGCCGGAAACCGTAAGGAAAGAGGAACCCTGGACCCTGGAGAAAATAAAAGAGATGAAAAAACAGAGGCAGGGCGGCACGGAGGCCGTCCGGCATTCCGGAAAGCATAGGGAAAACGGCGGCATGGGGAGAGGCTAAGGCGGCATAGCCGGGCAGAAAATTTTAAAAGAGCAGAGTTTCTAAAAAAGGAGGATATGGCATGAAAGGGAAAAAAAGACAGAAAACAGCAGAATTTATAGAGAGAAACCGGCAGGATATGGAAGGAACGGAGGGTTCCGCCAGAAGCATGGCGGAGAAAAATATCAGAAATAAGAATGGGGATGGGAAGAACGATAAGTGGGAGATTAATAACCCATCCACATGGACGGATTCCAATATTGACCAGGTTGCGGCGGTAGTCAAACGCAATCCTTCAGCAGACTATGCCACAGCCTTTTGGAATACCTACGCCGGCCCCTTTGGCACGATCCCTGCTAACCTGCCACTGAGGTCTTTGATTATCCGGGCCAAAAGGCCCCATTCCGCCTATACCCGGATTCCGGATGAGGAATACATAGGCGATGTAACGGCTTTGATGTGGGACAGAAGGCTTGAGGACTGGAAACCGGGGAAGGAGAGCCTGGGGCATTACATCGGGTGCCGCTGCAGGCCCAATGCGGAGTATGGCCGTTCCATCATCCGGGCCCACGGAAGCCGGGTTTATGCATTCGTAAAGGATAGCGGGGACGGCTTCCCTGACATCCGCCCCCTGGATTCAGGCGGTGGCTGCGGAGGCCAGGGATATGTAAAAAAATATGTGAACCTGCCGGTTCTGTCCGCAGACACCATAATATCGGAGGACGGCGGGAGACCCTGCAGTTTTTTGGAATATTACTCCGTGCCGGATAACTGTCCGGAAAGGATCGAGGCGGAATCCACCCGCCTGTGGCTGATGA
>CAJUPQ010000014.1 GCA_910588505.1 uncultured Hungatella sp.
CTGTCTCGGTTTCCGGTCGGAGCAGATGCCCGGCGTCTGCCCCGGACTGGGTAAGCGCATCCACCAGAAAACCTCCCTCAGGGCCAACGGCCCCGGCGTGGATGACCTGGGCCCCGGCCCGGGCGGCGGCAACCGACTGGTTTAGACCCTTGCCGCCGGCGTAAATGTGGAGGCCGCCGGCTGAGATGGTCTCCCCGGGTGCCACCATCTGGGCCACATCATAGACACGGTCAATGTTCATGGAGCCGAAATTGATGATCTTCATGGGGAGACCTCCTTCGGTTATTTGCTGTGGATGAATTTATCCAGCAGCCGGGCCACCTCCCGGACGTCAATGGGCTTGGATATATGGGCGTTCATGCCGCAGTCCAGGCACTTTTTCACATCCTCGGCGAAGGCGTCGGCGGTCATGGCGATGATGGGGATGTCCCTGTCCGGCCGGTCCAGGGCCCGGATCTCCTGGGTGGCTTCGTAGCCCGTCATCACCGGCATACGGATATCCATAAGGATGGCGTTATAATACCCTGGCTGGGAGCGGGCAAACTTATCCACACAGGCCCGTCCGTCCTCCGCCCAATCCAGCTTCAGACCCTCAGCGGACAGAAGTTCAGAGGCGATCTCCCAATTCAGCTCATTATCCTCAGCCAGCAGTACCCTGTATCCGCCCAGCTGCCCCTCCTGATTTACGGTATCCTCCGCCGCCTTTTCATTCCACCCCATATGCTGGCGCAGTCCGTAGAACAAGGTAGACTTAAACAGCGGCTTGGAGATAAATCCGCCTATGCCCGCCTCTTTTGCCTCCTTCTCGATATCGTTCCAGTCATAGGCCGATATGAGAATAATGGGGATGTCGCCTTTTAAGACCCTGTTGATCCTGCGGGCCGTCTCAATGCCGTCAATCCCCGGCAGCTTCCAATCCAGAAGGATAATCTGGTAATCCCTGTGCTCCCTGTGACGCTGTTTTACCATCTCCAGGGCGCTCTCTCCGTCCTGGGTCCACTCTGCTTTGATGCCAATCTCCTGCAGGGACGCCACGGTACTTTCGCAGAGCAGCTGGTCGTCATCCACCACCAGCATATTCCAGTCAGGAAGGATCATATCCACTTCCTCGACCTCCGCCTTCTCCATATCCAGGGAAACATGGAACCTGGTTCCCTTCCCCTTCTCGCTCTCCACCGCAATGGCGCCCTTCATGGCATCCACGATGTACTTGGTAATAGCCATACCCAGGCCGGTGCCCTCCGTCTTGTTGACCCTGGCATTATCTTCCCGGACAAAAGACTCAAAGACTTTCTTTCTGAACTCCTCGGACATACCAATCCCTGTGTCTTCCACCACAATGTGATTTCTCACATGTTTCTCCCCGAGAGGGGACTCCTCCTGGTACATGGCGATATTGATCTTCCCGCCTTCCGGCGTAAACTTGATGGCATTGGACAACAGGTTTAAAAGCACCTGGTTCAGGCGCACGCTGTCGCAGTAGACGTTCTCCGCCAGAATATCGTAGATTTGCACCTCAAACTGCTGGTTCTTGGCCTTTACCTGAGGCTGCACAATATTCACAATGCTGTCCATAACC
This sequence comes from uncultured Hungatella sp., assembly GCA_910588505.1. Taxonomy (GTDB): domain Bacteria; phylum Bacillota; class Clostridia; order Lachnospirales; family Lachnospiraceae; genus UBA3402. Next base: position 1,580 of record CAJUPQ010000014.1, read on the forward strand.
TCCCGCAGAGACACCTGCTCCATACTCAGCGTCATCTTTCCGCTCTCGATCTTTGACATGTCCAGCACATCATTGATCAGGCCCAGAAGATGCTTGCTGGACATGGTGATCTTCCGAAGGCAGCCCCGCACCCGGTCCCCGTCCTCCAAGTTGGCCGAGGCGATAGCCGTCATGCCCACAATGGCATTCATCGGAGTCCGGATATCATGGCTCATGTTGGAGAGGAACTCGCTCTTGGCCTTATTGGCCGCCACCGCCTCCCTCCTTGCATCCTCCAGGGCGCGAAGCTGTTGTTTATTCAGCTGAAAATACCGCAAAAAGACCAGTAGAAGCACTGCCAGCACAAGACTGCAGCTTCCCACTGCCATGTAGCCCCACTGCCGGTTGAGATGGCTCACCGTAGTGTCCAGGGTGCCGTAGGGCATGATGGTCACCAGATACCACTCCGAGTAGGGAAGTTTGGCGCAGTACATATGGCGGTGTTCTGCTCCCATATTGATGATGCTGGAGTAGTCCCGGTTATCCTCCATGGCTGACCGCAGCGCATCCACATACCCCTCCGCCCCCTGGGCCTGGGCCTCTTTAAAAAGTTCCCGAATCCGGTTAAAATACGTATCCCGAAAAGCCCCGGCGCTGCGGATAACAAAACTGCCGTCCTTTCGGATGATGTGGGAATACACCAGCGTGTTATTGGCGTCCAGAGAGAGGATATCCTTGATATAATCAACCGAAAGCCCTGCCACCAGAGCCTTGCTCTCCTGTCCATTTGCCATCCTATAGCTGGCCGGAACCGCCATAAGGATCAAAGGATTGCCCTCCTCGTCGGTTCCCACCGCAATCTTCTTCTCATTATTCCGCAGTGATTCTAAAAACGGTTCCGGATCAGTCACTTTTACAGGGCTTCCAAAAAACATCTCAAACCCGCCATCCTGGGAACACGCGGCCAGATGGTTAAATCCTCTGGCCTTAGCGCTGTAAGCCAGCTCTTCCCTGTCTTCATCCCCTCCCTGGGGCGGGCACTCCTGCACCAGCTCCTCTACCTGCATCAGCCGCATCTCAATGGTAGTCTGAAAATGCATGGAGATCCTCTCGTTCATACCTGTCATATAGATGGTACCCACTTCCGTAATGGTCTCCGTGCTGCGCCTGTTCATGTAAAATGCCAGAAATAAAAACACGGCAACGCACAATGTCAGGATCTCTACGGCACTGACAGCTAGAAAACGAGTTATCCTGTTTTTCATACTTTATCCTTCTAACCCTTTCTGAAACTCCCGAATCGCCGCGGCTGTCTGCTCATAATCCGATTTCACTCGCTCTGTGAGACCGGCCGCCTCCTGGCTCCATCCTGATCGGAGGGCCTCTGTCAGCGCATGGCTGGATTCGTATAATCTGGTAAAGCTCAAATTCTGGCAGACACCTTTTATGGTGTGGGAAGCCCTAAACGCCTCCTCATAGTTCTCCTCCTCCAGAGAACTGCACAGCAGGTCAAAGCTTTTGTCGTTTAAAAATTTAAGGACGAATTTCTGGACCAGCTTTTCGCTGCGCAGACGGCTTAGGACGTCCTCAAAATCTCCTCCAAGAGCTTCATAACATTCCTGTAAATTCATAATTTATCCTCCACATTTCATAGATGTCAGATTCATATAGTCTTCTCTGTTTTTCGGCCCGCTTTTCTTCGCCGCCCGCAAAGCCGCGTCCGCCCCGTGGAACAGCACATTATAATTGGTCCCCATATATCTGGTCCCGGCCATCCCCACGCAGACAGAGATCTGGAATCCCTCGTATTCTCCCTCCACGGCCCGCACAACCTTTTCCGCTGCTTTGTTCATATCCACATCGCATCTTGCCAGGAACAAAAACTCGTCACCGCTGATCCTTGCCACGATCTCGCCTTCATCCGCAGCCTCTTTCAACTTTTCCGCCACATGTATAAGGACCTTGTCGCCAAACTCCCGGCCTTTAAGATTATTGGCCCTCTTGATCCCATCCACATCTACCAGCATCAGAGCATAATCCTCTCCTGTGGATTTCTTAAGCAGCTGCTGGATCTGCTCTTTGGCATAATCGTAGTTGAGGAGGGATGTCATGGCATCGTGGGAAGCCATCCTCTCCAGGGCGTCCATGCGGGTTCTGGAATCGTGGATATCCACCACTTTCCCGATAGCCCCCGCAAGCTGGGATTCATCGTCAAAGGACCACATGGACTGGCACACGATCCTCACCCATCTGGACTCGCCGCCGATGTTGGCTTTGCAGTCATATTTTGCCACCGGCTTCTGGGAGGAGGACTCTGTCAGGATGCGCAGAAATTCCGCGATATCTCCCCTGTCTATGATGGCGTACAGAGGGCTTCCCTCTTTAAAGGGATCCATAATGATCTCCGGAAGCTCCAGTTTCTTTGCACCCCAATCCGGCAGCGTAAGCATAGGCGGGAATAAGGTGTACTCAAACTGGATCTCGTCGGACATGGCGGCGTAAAAACTGCACTTCATCCGCTCCCGCTCCAGAAGCCGCAGAGTCCGCTCCGACGCCAGGGAATCTTTTGGCTGCAATTTATTCTCCAGGATCTCCTGCAGCTCCTGTTCATTGGTCCGGCCCGGATTGCTGTCCCTAAGCTTCGCCGGCAGAATATCCGCGATATCATTGAGGCACTTTAAGATCAGGGGGTTGAACGTGCCGCACTCCCCGTCGCAGATCATGCGGACCGCCTCCTCGTGAGGAATGGCCTTTTTGTAGACACGCTCGCTGGTCAGGGCGTCATACACATCCGCCAGGGCCACCACCTGGGCGGAGATGGGGATATCGTCCCCTTTAAGCCCGTCAGGATATCCCCGGCCGTCATACCGCTCATGGTGCCATCTGCAGATGGCATGAGCCTCCTTCACCAGAGGTTCGTCCTGGTGGAAGGCCAGGTTGTCAAGCATCTTTGCCCCAACCGTGGTGTGTGTCTTCATGGTATCAAACTCTTCCTTGGTCAGACGTCCCGGCTTGTTAAGTATCTCGCTGGGAATGGAGATCTTCCCGATGTCGTGGAGGGCGGAAGCCGTGCTGATCAGGGATATCTCTTCCTGGGTAAAGGAGTATTTGTCCGTGATCTGGGACAGATGCTTTAAGATCTGTTCCGTCAGTATCCGGATATGGAGCACGTGAAGGCCGCTCTCCCCGTTTCGAAACTCCACAATATGGCTGAGAATATCGATCATCAGAGCGCTCTGCTTTTCATTCTCGTCGATCTGTTCCATCACAAGAGCCGCCAGCTTCTTCTGCTTGGCATACAGCATGATGGTGTTGACCACTCTCCGGTGGACCACCGTGGAATCAAAGGGCCTGCTTATGTAATCCGAAATACCCATCTCATAGGCCCTCTTCACCGGCGCGGCTCCGCTCTCCGAGGATATCATGATCACCGGCACATCCTCGATCCAGTCCCGCTTGTTCATGATCTCCAGGACTCCGAATCCATCCATCCTGGGCATCACGATATCCAGAAGGATCAGGGACAGCTCGGCCCTGCGCTCCTCCAGGATCCCGATGGCCTCCTCGCCGTTCTCCGCTTCTATGATCTCATACTCGCTTTCAAGCATATCCGCCAAAATCGCCCGGTTCATCTCTGAGTCGTCTACAATCAGTATTTTCTGTTTTAATTCCTGTTCCTTGCTCATCTTGATTCCTTCCTAAACATGTTACTTTTATTGTAAATGCTGACTCTTTTTTACTTCTTTCCTATCCATTATAAAGAATGCGGGCAAAAATTACAAGAGCAATCTGTAACACTTTTCCCGGCACTCCTCCCAGTCCGACATAAAAGGGCGCTGATGCCCTGTAAAATCTAATGGCGCATCTTAAGCTGGATACATCGGAACTTTAAATTTGTCATATGTTGAGTGAGCAAGGGGGCGAAGATTGTCGTGGAGCCTGCCTTCCCTCTCTGGCTCCACGACAACCCTCGCCCCTTGCTCACTCAATCATACACCTAATTAAACCCAAAAAACTTCCTGCTTATCTTATACCCCGCAATAGACACCTGCCTGCCGCCCTTTCCCGGAAGGTTCATCCCCTGGCCTAAAAATCCGAACCGCAGCCTTAAAAACAGCAGAAAATTCCCCTTTCTGGCGTACTGCCACAGCTCCTTCTTCTTTGCCATATCCTCATCCGTCCCGGAGCGTATGGCCAGGATCGACGAGATCACCATCATAATCTCCAGATACCGCACCATATAATACCGCAGCTTCCAGTTGGTGATCTTCGACTCATTATAATAATCCAGCATCAGCTTGTTGACCCGGATCTGCTGGTCGATCCGGCCGATCATCACCGTCTCATTGACCGACTGATCCTCCCGCCCGATAAAGTACCGGTAAAAATTCACGTCCAGATAGTACATGGTCTTTACATATGGCAGAGGCTGATAGACAAAAATATTATCCACATAAAAGGTGTGTTCCGGCAGTTTTAATCCGCACTGGCGCAAAAGTTCGGTGCGGTAGATAACCGAGTGCATCAGGATATACTGCCCCAGGGTAAACATCTTTGTGTCCTTCCAGGTAAACAGCTGGTCCTTGGGAAGGGCCCTCCGGTAATTCATCACCTTTTTCCGTTTGGCCCCCTGTTTCTCATAGACAAAATTGGAGATCAGCATGTCCAGCGTCTCGTCCCCGTAAACAAACTCCTTTAAGACCCTAAGGACCTCCATATAGGCGTCTTTATCCACCCAGTCGTCGCTGTCCACCACCTTAAAATAGATGCCTCTGGCATTGGCAAGGCCTGTGTTCACCGCTCCTCCGTGGCCCGCGTTCTGCTGATGGATGGCCCGGCATATGCCCGGGTAGGCCTGCTCGTATTCATCGGCGATCTGGGCCGTGTGGTCCTTTACGGAGCCGTCGTCAACAATGAGGATCTCCACCTGATCCCCTCCCTCCAGAAGGGATTCGATACAGTGCCTCATATAATCCTCTGAGTTGTAGCATGGAATCGCTACCGATAGCAGTTTCAAGTGATGTTCCTCCTTATCTTGTAAATAAATAACCTGCCTCTGTCAAAACCACTGATGCAATGTTAGCAGCCATATGGATCGCCATAGCGGCCTTAATGGTCCCTTTCCTCTCCATGGCCCATGCCAGGATCCACCCCATGACAAATCCGTAGATTCCCTGGAGCAAATTTCCGTGGTACAGCCCAAATACCCCTGCCGACACCCACGCCGACACTGCAAAAGAGTACCTTTTCCGAAGCCTTAAAAATACCATTCCCCGAAACACCAGTTCCTCCGCCGCAGGGATAATCACCCCCACAGCTGCCAGCTGTATAAAAACAGGCGGCCCGTAAATCTCTTCTGCCGCAGAAGAAAACCCGGTAAAATACCTGGGTAGGGGACTTATCATGATCAGAGTATTCACTGCCGCCCACGCCCCTATTCCCACCACAGCACAAAATCCTGTATCTTTTAGGCCAAAATCCTTTTTTCTGCCAAAACCATCCCCCGTCAGTTCCTTGTACAGAAACCCAAAGATCAGCACCCCAAAGGCGGCTCCCAACGCCGTACACTCAAGGATCCCGCCTCCCCACAAGGCCGACGCCCCGTCGATGATCAAGCCGTAGAGGAGCACAGGCCAGCATACCTGCCATATTACGCTCATGATAGTTCCCTCTAAACCTTCCAGCTGAGCCCGCTCTGGTTTACCTGATCCCCCTCTTCGTTGGAGATGACATAGTAGGTATTCTCACCGCTTAAGATGGAGACGGAGATATTCTGTGGAATTCCTTCCTCATTATATGTGATCTTAAAAAGGTCAAACATAGGATCCCCCACATGGCAGTTGAGAAGGCGGCTCATCTCCCTGTCGGCCTTCTGAACCTTCAGCACCTTGTAATACCGCTCCAGCTTTACCCTGTACTCGGACTCCATCAGGTGGAACAGGGCCACATTGCCCACCAGCTTATCGTAGATCCCCGGAAAACGCTTTGCCGGAATGTAGGCAGTGTCGATCATCACCGGCACCTGGTTGCCGTACATCAGCCGCTTTAAGTAGACCACGTCATCCTCCACACTGATCTGCAGATCCCTGGCATAGGATGCGCTGACCCGGATAATGGCTTTTTCAAGGATATCCACTGTGGCCTCCTTCCCGTCCCTGGCCAGAGAATCGTGGAACCCGCCTACGGTGCGGTCTAAACGGTTATAACTGATCTGGGCGGAACTTAAAACAAAGGTCCCCTTCCCCTGCTTCCTTGCCAGGATCTCCTCCTCGCACAGCTCCTTCACAGCCCGCCGCACCGTGATGCGGCTCACATCATACAGCTTCTCCATCTCCGCCTCGCTGGGCATCCTGCTGCCCGGCGGATATTCCCCGTCGCGGATCCCTTTCTTGATCGCCTGCTTTAGCTGTTCATAAAGCGGCGTCGCCGCGTTTTGGTCCAACATATGGTTACCCTCTCCTATTCTGTCAATTTCTGTTTTTTCAACCTTTTTGGGGAGATGCTTTTGGCGGCAGCTCCCCTGCCCCTTATCCAATCCTACTTATTATATAACAGAAAACATTTCCTATCAATAATCAAATTAGGCGTATTATTTAGTATAAAAAACTCCCAAGGAACTTCCAATCCAAATCTGGCAAGTCCTTGGGATGTGTTCATTACATTTGTATGGAGACTGTTTTTATGCTTTATGGGGATGGCCGAATCCGCCCCGCACGGTGCAGGTCAGGGCTGAGCGGCAGGCGGCGTAATCCAGTGCTTCTTTTATGGGCTTTTTGTCCCCGTAAGCAGTCAGGAATCCGGCGATGAAGCTGTCTCCGGCTCCCATAGTATCCACCACCTCTGTTTCTTTGATCCCCTGATGGTAAAAGTTTTCTCCGTCGTAGAATATGGCTCCTTTCGCGCCTCTGGTGATGCCGGCTATCTTCACGCCGAGCTCCCGGGCTTTTCTTAGCAGAGCCTGGCACCGATCTTTTTCCAGGTCGGAGCCGGAGAAAAAGGCAAAGGTCAGATAGGGGCAGACCCGCTCTAAGTAGGCGTCGTCCCTCTTGTCCGAAAAATCAAAGGACACCTGACAGATCCGGCTTAGGGCGGGAAGCTCGTACTCTAAATTAGAATAACAGCTGGTGTGGCAGATGTCAAATTCCCGGATCAAATCCATGTCTTCTGTTACCAGCTTGATGGCAAACAGGTGCTGGCAGCTGTCCCTTGGCCCTGGTCCAAAGACCCGGTCCCCGTCTTTTAGGTACACCCGGGGCTGGGCTGTGTGGGCGCAGACCTTCCTGGACCGCAGAAATTCCACACCCTCCTCTGTTAAACACTCCTTAATGTAGTCCGCCCTGTCGTCATCGCCGAACACGCCTATATAATTGACCCGGGCGGCCCCGTTTTTCTTGCAGTTCACCGCCACATTGACCGCGTTCCCCCCGGGAAAATACACGCCCTCGTCAACATAGCAGTCCGTCACATTATCTCCAATGGCTATTAATCTCATGTCTCATCCTTTCACCGAGCCGGCAGTCATTCCCCGGACAAAGCTCTTCTGCATCAGCAAAAATAACGTCATGATCGGCACGCATGCGATCACCATTCCCGCCAGGACCACGCCCCACTCCGTCATCAGGCCGTCCCGGAACGTCATAAGGCCCACAGGAATGGTCCGCAGCTTGGAACTGTCCACAAAAATGGTGGCAAACATAAATTCATTCCACCCATAGTAGGCGGTCATGATGACCACTGTGGACAAGATGGGCTTGGACAGAGGCAGGTAAATGTTCTGGTAGATCTGGAACAGAGACGCCCCGTCAATGGTAGCCGCCTCCTCCAGCTCCTTGGAGATCCCCACAAAAAAAGACCGTATCATCATAATGGACACAGGAAGCCGAAACGCGATGTAGGGCAGGATCATGGCAAACAGCGTGTTCTTAAGCTTCAAAGCCCGAAGGAGCATAAACAAAGGCAGAAGGCACACCTGAGGCGACAAAAGCAGGCCGCACATGCACAGAAGGAAGATGGCGTTCCCCAGAGGCCCCATCATCTGGCAGATGCCAAAGGCCGCAAAGGAGGCCGTAAACACCACTCCCATGATCGTTGCCACCGTGACGATGGCGCTGTTGATAAAATACTGGGAGATTCCCTTGTTCCAGGCTGTCATGTAGTTCTCCACATGCCACACCGACGGAAGCCCCCACACATCGCCGTAGATTCCCTGGTAGTCCTTAAAGGAGGACATCAGGATCCAGAACAGGGGGTAAATGATCATGGCTGCCAGAACAAACAAGATCAAAAGCCACAGGATCTCCCCCATACCGTAGACTCTCCGCTTTCTTATGTTTCCCTTATTCATCACCGCTCCTCCTTTTCCGCCCCAAAGCTGAAAAACTGGACTGAGGACAGGATCGCCGTGATGACAAAGATCAGCATGGCAATGGTGGACGCATAGCCCATGTTATTTTTCACAAATCCTGTCTGATACATGTGCAGGGACAATACCATGGTCGCTGTCCCAGGCCCGCCGCCTGTGAGGATATAGGGCTCATTAAACACGGTAAACGCTCCGGAAACCGTCAGGATCATGGTCACAAAAAACATCTGCCGCACCTGGGGAACTGTAATATAAAAAAACCGTTTGATTTTACTTGCGCCGTCCACCTCCGCCGCCTCATATAAGTCATGGGGAATCTTCTGAATCGCCACAATAAACAGCATTGCCACATACCCGGTGCTCTGCCACTGGGAGACGGCGATAACCGCGTACATGGCCGTCTTTTTGCTGCCCAGCCAGATCTTTGTCAGCCCCTCAAGCCCGATCACCTCCAGAAAACTGTTGAGCAGGCCCATCTGGGGATCATAGATAAAGTCAAACAGCAGGCACACCACAGTCATGGAGATCACTGTGGGGATAAAATAGATACTTCTCAGGGTGGGAGCCAGCTTTCGAAAAGCCACATCCTCCAGAACCGCTGCCAGCACCAGGCCGAAACCCACCTGTATTACAATGGATATGAGGGCGTACAAAATATTATTTTTCAGACAGGTCAGAATGACCTTGTCTGAAAAAAGCGTGGCGTAATTTTTTAACCCCACCCACTCCTTTGTCACGGAGGACAAAGTAAAGGACTGAAAACTGTAGATAATGTTCCTCACAAGAGGATAAAACACAAACACACCCAATATCGCCAAAGCCGGGACCGTAAAGGCCAGGGCTTCCATATTTCTCTTCTTTTTCACTTAAATCAATCCCATCTTTTTGCAAATGGGGGAGAAGCTTCTCCTCCCTCTCCCCCTGCCCATCGTCGTGTGTCAGATCTGTCACGTCCGCTTCCCGCCGGAAAGCTTCCGTCCAACCGCTGATCCAATAACCCGCGCCCCCAGATCCTCGGTCATCCGCTGTCAGTGCAGAGAAGCCGCCGCTTCCTGTACCTGTTTCATAACGCTCTCCGGAGTCTCGTCGCCTGTAGCGATGGCCTGGGCGCCCTGTCCGTACACGGTGTAGACGGACGCGTCGCAGGCATTGTCAAACCACGGAGCCAAAGTGGACGCGGACTTGATCAGATCCATGGCCTCCAGCTGGGATGGCAAAGCGTTGGTCTCATCCACAGCGCCGTCCACACTGGAGATATCCCCGCACTGGGTAGTCAAAGCCTCACCGCCATTCTTGCTCACCAGCCATTTTAAAAACTTCTGACACTCTTCGGGATACTTGGCCTTGTTGCTGATCATAAACCCTTCCGGAGCCCCTGTCAGGGCGTTGACATCCCCTTTTCCCTCTTCAAACGCCGGAAAGTTAAAAAATCCATACTCAAAATCCTCAGGGATCACCTTCTCCACATGTGGAATCTCAGCCAGCTGTAGATACATAATGGGGGCCTGGCCTGTGGCGAAGTAATTATTTCTCGCGGCCTCATGGTCAATAGCCACACAGGTGTCTCCCATGTAGGTGGTCAGCTGCTGCCATTTCTTTAAAACCTCCACATAGGCAGGGTCCGTGAACTCGCCGGTGGCAGCGTCATAATCTTTTGCCAGAACCTCCGGGTCCACCATTCTCTGGTTCATGGTCCCAAGGTAGTGGAGGATGGCCCAGTTGTCGGACAGCCCCTCCACCACCGGAGTCTCATAGCCCGCGGCCTTCAGCGTATCCAGAACCGCGATAAACTCATTCCATGTGGTGGGAACCTGGATGTTATTGTCCGCAAATATCTTTTTGTTATACCAGAACACCTTCCCGTCCTGGGACCAGGGCACCCCGTAGATCTGGCCCTCAAAGGTAAACCCGTCCACGCTGGCCTGGGCGATCTTGCCGGACCACTCTGTGTCCGCCTCAAACATCTCATTGAGAGGCGTCACATTGCCCGAGGCGATCATCTCCTGGGCAAAAGTCCCTGACCAGGAGGAGAAAATATCCGGCACCTCGTCAGTGCTGACAACCATGCGGATCTTTTCCTTGTACTGATCATTTAAAATGCAGTCCATGTTAATGGTCACATTGGGATTTTCTTTCATGTACTGGTCGATCAGTTCCTTGAACATGGAATTCTTCGGATCATTGGGCCAGCGGTGGAAGAAATTGATGACCACCTGATCCACGCCTGTCTGACCGTCCCCGGCTCCCGCGCCAGCTTTGGCGCCGCCTGCCGCCTGTGTCCCGCCGGCGTCGCCGCCTGAGCATGCTGCCAGGGACAAGCCCATGACCGCTGCCAATGTAAGGGCTGCCACTTTCTTCATCTTCATTTCCAAATCCTCCTTCTTGCTGTTTTTATTTCCCCGGAACATGGATCTCCGGTTCTAAAAGCGACGGAATTCAAGCCCTATTATATTTGCCAGAACCCCGTCGCTCCTATCCGTTTACAGATCTATCAATATTCCATTTTCCACATATACCGACGCACGCCCAGGTCATGGCCTCTCTCGTAGGCAAAAGCGTCTGCCAGGGAGCGAAGCACCGCGCCGGCCACCAGCGGAGCGAAATACTCTCTCACCTCTTCATCGATCCCGGTCATATCAAAGGTCTCGCAGTCTACAAGCATGATGTTGTCCGAATATTTCTGACAGAAGTTGTGAGCCCTCTCATCCAGCGGCCTGGTGGCTCCAAGTCCTTTTACGATGATAAACGGTACGTCAAAGTCTGTCACCTCAAATGGTCCGTGGAAATACTCTCCGGAGTGGATACAGCTGGAATGGATCCACTGCATCTCCATCAACAGGCAGATGGCAAAAGAGTAGGTCTCGCCGTAGCAGGCGCCGCTGCCCATGGTGTAGATCAGTTTCTCCCTCTTATATTTCTTTCCCCACCCTTTTACGGTGTCCGCGTACTGGGCCTTCGCCTTCTCGATAACCTCATTGATGTTCTCCACAGAGGCAATGCCCTTCTCGTACTTGTCGCAGGGAGCCACCGTATTGAGAATCCCAAAGATCAGGGAGTACAAAACAGCCTTGTTCAGATCGCTGGCATCTGCTTCCTTGCCCCAGTCATAGTGGATGGGATACTCCGCGGCCTTCCATAGAGGGGAATCCACCAGGTTGGACAGGGCGATGGTGGTCGCGCCTTTCTCCCTTGCGATCTCTGTAGCCTTTACCGTCTCCGGAGTGTTGCCGGAATGGGAACAGGTGATGACCACGGAATCCGGGCCAAGGGCCTTTGGCAATCTATGTACAAACTCATTGGACGAATAGATGCTGGCAGGGATGGCGATCTCCCGGTCAAACATATACTGGGCAGGCATCATAAACGCCTGGGAACCGCCGCAGGCCACGAAATAGAAATGGTTGATGTCCTTCTTCGCGGCAACCGCCTTTACTGCAACGCCAATCTGGTCCATGTGTTCTTGCTTCATAATCATCTAATCCTCCGCTTTCTTTTATAGGTTTTCAGGTTCATGATATAAAGGTTTCTTGAAACAATATATTATATAACGTTATATGCACTATTATAATATTATATATTTCGCTATTTGTCAATAGATATTTCACATTTTATACACTTTCCCGATTTATGCATCTATTTTTTATACATACTGTACAGATCATCCCCAATGTCAGTAACTTACGCCAATCCTGTTTTTGCCCGATCAAAGTCATGTCCTGTCTGTATCCAATCCACAGCAAAGATTTCCACAGACAATCATTATCTGGAAACCCTAACAGAAATCCTCCATATTGAAATGTACTCCAAAGACACATACTATGGTGGATATCTTAATTTGAAAATGAAAGGAGCGATGTTTTATGAGCTGCTGTTGTTCCTCTGACAGATCCGGCGCCGCCCCGGCCCGCCCGCTGTCCCTGGCAATGACCACGGTTCCCATACAGCCCTGGGAGGAACCTTACGATCCCTGCAAGGCCCTGAAAACCGGAACCATTTTCCAGAGCCTGAATCTTCCTTTTTATGTGACAGGAGGTGAGGCCAATGGATGACAGAGACACCCTTTTAAAGGAGATCGGGGAAGTGAGCTTCTTCCTGGACGATCTGCGCCTGTACCTGGACACCCACCCGCAGGAGGAGAGAGCTTTGGAGCTTTACCAGCAAAATCACCAAAAGCGGTTGGAACTTTTAAAAACCTACGCGGACAAGTTTGAGCCTCTCACCTGCCACTGTGTTGACTTAGACTCAAACGGAAGCCCGGCCTCAGACACCCTCTATGCAGGGAGAAAACACTGGACCTGGAGCGACGGCCCCATTCCCTGGGACGCTGCCGCCAACAACTGCTGTACCCTTATGTTTCCGAAAGGAGGTGTGTAACCATGTGGAGTTATGAAAAACGTCTTCAGTTCCCGGTCCACATCACAAAGACCTGCCCTAAGACCGCGTCCCTGATCATCAGCCAGTTCGGCGGCCCCGACGGGGAACTGGCAGCCTCCATGCGTTATCTTTCCCAGAGATACACCATGCCATGCAAAGAGGTAGGCGGGCTTTTGACGGATATTGGAACAGAGGAACTGGCCCACCTGGAGATGATATGTGCCATTATCTACCAGCTGACGAAAAATATGAAAGCGGAGGAAGCCAAAGCCTGTGGTTTTGACGCCTACTATGTGGACCACACCTCAGCCCTGTGGCCCACCGCCGCTGCCGGCGTTCCCTTCAATGCCTGCGAGTTCCAGTCCAAAGGCGACGCCGTCACAGACCTGATGGAGGATCTGGCGGCGGAACAGAAAGCCCGCACCACCTATGACAACTTGATCCGCGTCATCGACGACGCGGAAGTGCGAACTCCTCTTAAGTTTCTGCGGGCCAGGGAGGTCGTCCATTTCCAGAGGTTCGGGGAGGCCATGGAAAAGATCAAAGATAAGCTGGATGAGAATAATTTTTATTATTTCAATCCGGAATTTGATAAGCAGTTTGTGAAAGGGTAAGGAAGATTTCCAACAAAAGTCCCCCACTGTATCCAAAACAGCGGGGGACTGTCAGCGTCGGCGGTTACTGGCCTTTTTGAAGTCCTCTGACGGGATTATGACGATCCTGCTGAAAACTTCCCGGCTCTGCCTCCACATCATCCTTCCATTACAGCAAAATGCGGATATCCCTGGAGGAAGATCCCACCGCGATCCTCGCTCCTTCCAAATCTCCTTGTAATTTCACAAACACCATCTGGGTTTCCCCTGGTTTCAAAAATACCTTCTCAATTCCTCTCAATTCCTGGAAAAGCCCACTGGCCCCCTTCTCTTCCCCAACAGGACGCGCGTACACCTGAAGGATCCCCCCGCTCCTCCATACCGTTAATAAAACTCATAACCGTCTTTTCGTCATAATCCGTGGTAAATGAGGTGGACAGCCACAGACCGTAAGTCCATGGAGCCAGTCTGACCGGCTTTCCTGTCAGATCCGTGTACCGCCTCAGCACCTCCTTCATAGACGGGTCGTTTATAAAGAAACAGTCCAGGCTTTCTTCCTGCACGCTGAACGCAGCCTTTGTCACCTGCTCCGTGCCCATTCCAGATAGAAACCGACTGTCCGTTTTTTACAAACGGGGTAAACCTCTCTCCCAGCCCATAGATCAGCTCCCTCACGGACACTCCCATCTGCTGACACATGTAAGCTTCATTCTCTTTCCCCACATCATAGGGAATCCCGGTCCAGTTGGTCTTTATGTAAGCCAGATCCCCTTCTCCTCTTTTGCTCAAAAGCTTCCCGCCCCGCTCATACCTCATAGACCAGTCCTCTTTGTCCACAACCAGGGCCAAATGGCCGCTTATAACCTTTAAGAGATTTCCCTCCTCCTTAAGAGGACTGAGTCCGGGAAGGTTTAAGGCAAACTCTGGCTCTTTTCTTTGAACGCCCTTGTGGTGGATCACCTTCACCCGGACCATTTCCGGCATCGGCGCGGTGACGCGTATCGTCAGGTTGATCCCATCCAGGGTATCTCCTTTTTTCAGTATTTTTCTCGTAGGCGCGCAAAGCTGCACCTCATATTCGCTTTTGCGGATCTCATATACCTGCTGAGGAGAAAAACTTCCGTACCCCTCTTTTAACAGCCAGCAGCCATTATGAAATTTCATATCTTTTATACCCCGCTTTTTTCGTTATAGTCTGTCTTTTACTTCCTCATACTATCACACGATCTCTGAGAAAAACACCTTACTTTTTGTACTGAAAACCCTTAATAATTAGAACTTAAGATACAAAAACGCCGTGAAGATTCTGGAACTACTATCTCCACGGCGTCTTTCTCTATTCCCTGGGCATGGCCTTTATGCTAATGCGCGCAGCTTTTTGCTGTGTTCCGTAATTACTTTTTTCATGATGTCAATGTCTGATTCTATGATTTCCAGCTTTGGGATGGCCGCCTCATACCGCTTGGCTGCCGGCACATAGTTCTCCGCCAGCAACCTTATGTTTTTATCCGTCTCGTTCTCGATATGCAGCTTTAAGTCGTCGATTTCCTCCCTTAGCGCGCAGATCTCATGTTCCATAGACGGCAGTTTCTCCACATGCTGGTTCAGCGCGCGTATCTCCTCCATGGTCGGCAGTTTCTCCACATGCTGATTCAGCGTGCGTATCTCTTCCTCCATCGTCGGCAGCTTCTCCACATGCTGGTTCAGTGCATGGATCTCTTCCTCCATCGTTGGCAGTTTCTCCACATGTTGATTCAGGATATGAATCTTATGTTCTATTACTGGCAGTTTCTTTTCTGTATGCAGGACATGCTGCTTCAACCCCTGAAGCTCTGTTTTTATCTGAGGCAGTTCCTCTTCTGTCAGTCTTGACACATTTTTATCCGTTACTGTCTCTATATGCTGCTTTAACCCCTGAAACTCTGCTTCCATGCGCGTATTTTGCTGCTTAACCCCCTGGATTTGATCGCTCATATGCACAGTATACTGCTTTAAATCATCAATCTCATCTTTCACAGGCTCCCAAGCAGTTTCCATCTTAACATCTAACAATTGCGAAATCGCCATTAAATCATCATTAGTCAATGTCATTTCATCACTCCTTTTCTGCGGCGGCACTGCAAAGCCGCCTTTTATCTCGTCATTCCATTTATCCCGTATTCTCTGTAAAACTACTATATAATTTCTCTGCCATCTCCACATCAACACCTCACTTGTCAAAACACAGACACTTTTAATAAGATCATAATCTATCCACCCTCCTTTCTTTACATGGAAAAGGCGGTGGACAAAACAGTTTTCTACCACTGATTATACGCAATTTTCCGATGTAACTCAACCACTTTTTCATCGTTTCCTCTGCTATGAAATATCTGCAGAAAACACAGTACGATAATACGACCTGCCAACCCTGCCGAAGAGAATTTCCGGCGAAGATTACATTAAGTATAGCGAAAAACTGCCGCTTTGTCAAAGAGTTTTTACCGCCATTACACACATCCCCCAGGCGGTTGCAGGCAAGGACCGGAGTACACCTATAGAAATCTGACTCATATTCTGCCCGGGCCTGCACCCTTCCATGTGCATAATATCGCAGAGAAGCTCTGCCGGATAGTGTTTCCCATTCCATGTAAACCCATTTTTCACCCCCGGCGACAGCGCATCCGACTCCTCCACCCATATCCCGAAAATATCTTTCAATCTCCCCGGATATCCTCCTGTCACCACCAAGTCGTGTTCATCGGCGATCCCTGAAAAGAAGGTGGTCACAAGACAGCCCTGGCCGATCCCCTGGTCCCCAGCGTCTCTCCTCCCAAAGCCGCAAGCTCCTGCCCAAGAGCCTGTACCTCCCGAAACATCCTGGTATTCTCATTCCCCCCATGGTCGAAAAATCCATATACTTTGCCCATTTCTGATAATCCAGGGAAATCCCCTGGAATATGGTCCTGTTCTCCTCAAAATGCTCGCTGACAAGATTCGGCGCCACGATCTCCTCCCAGTCATAGAACGTGTGCCCCCAAAGCCGGTATTCCAAACCTGATTAAACTTCTCTATGGTCCCATACTTCTCTTTAAGTCATGCCCGGAACGCCCTCTCGCAGTTTTCACAGTAGCACTCTCCGCCATACTCATTGTTAATATGCCAGGCAGGATCTGCTCCGATAAACATGATGCACAAACCTAGTACAGCGTTGCATTAATTCCTAAGCAATAGTACTCGCTCTCTACGCCAGGAGCACGTCTGCGAAGCTAGATGTAGGGTCCACTACACCGTCGCTTCGCAGACGCACACCTGACGCAGATATCAAGCACTATTACTCAGTTATTAATGCAACGATGTACCAGCGGCTGATAAAACAGATATCTTTCCACTACAGAGTCGAAACCGCAACCCTACCGGAACCACCTTAAGGCAGTCACGTTGCTCTCCCCCAGAGGCTCCCCGTGGGCGCAGGCTTTCCCATCCTTTGCCGGACATACAAAACCGATGTGGGTCTTTACCGTGATAAAACCGGGACGGGTTTTATCTGCCTTGGCGGCGTCAATGGCAGCTCCTATGGCCTGGATGTCATTGCCGTCCTCCACCGTAAGGGTCTGAAACCCGAAAGCCTCCATGCGCTTCTGCACATTCTCCATAAACGCCAGAGCCTCGCTGCCCTCAATGGAAATATTGTTGGAATCGTAAAGCACAATCAGCTCTCCCAGCCCCAGAGTGTCTGCCAGGGAAAAGCTTTCCGGGGAAATACAAAAAGCACGGTCTTAGCGGCCGACGTACCCACGTCAATTCCAACCAGATAATTCATTTTTATCCTCCTCCACAAATCCGCGAATCCGCTTTTTCGCGGGCTGTAAAAAGCCTGCTGCTTTATGTTTATTATAGTAAATCCCGCCAGAAAAGCCTGCTAATAGTTGTGATTCTAACAGCACTTTCTTACCCTTTTCCTGTTCCGCCTCCTCCCGGCCTTTTATTCCATCCTAAGCTTCCTCGCCGGTCTGTCAGTTTATAAACAAAATAATTCTAAAAAAGGTAGTATTTATAGAAAACTGGTGGTACAATCATAAAGTCCTGGGGAAGATTGGGGGATTGGCCGCTGGCAGATTGATAATTCTGCCTTCTGCTATACAATTGTCCGAAATCCCGCAGGCTGTCACCCGAAAATCAAATTAGAGGAGAACAATACCATGAATCTGGAAAAAATGTTTCACCTGAAGGAGAACCACACAGACGTAAAGACAGAGGTTCTGGCCGGCGTTACCACCTTTATGACCATGGCCTACATCCTGGCAGTCAACCCAAACATCTTAAGCGCCTCAGGCATGGACAGCGGCGCCGTGTTTACGGCCACAGCCCTGGCCTCCCTCTTTGCGACCCTGCTTATGGCTCTGTTTGCCAACTATCCCTTTGTGCTGGCGCCGGGCATGGGGCTTAACGCCTATTTTGCATACACGGTTGTGCTGCAGATGGGATACACCTGGCAGATGGCCCTGGCAGCCGTATTTATTGAGGGAATCATCTTCATCATTTTATCCCTGACCAATGTGCGGGAAGCCATCTTCAACGCCATCCCCATGAATTTAAAACACGCCGTATCCGTGGGCATCGGAATTTTCATCGCCTTTATCGGTATGCAGAACGCCAAGATCGTGGTGGACAGCGCGACCTTAGTATCCATCTATTCCTTTAAAACCTCCGTGGAATCCGAAACCTTTGCCAGCGAGGGCATCACGGTTGTTCTGGCCCTTATAGGCATCCTCATCACAGGGGTGCTCCTGATCAAGAAGGTAAAAGGCAACATCCTTTGGGGTATCCTCATCACCTGGGGTCTTGGCATCCTCTGTCAGCTGACCGGGCTTTACAAGGTCAATCCGGAACTGGGGGCATTTAGTCTTCTCCCTGATTTCTCCGGCGGGATCTCTGTGCCAAGCCTGGCTCCCACACTGATGAAAATGGACTTTAAGGGAATTATGACTCTGGATTTCTTTGTGATCATGTTCGCGTTTTTGTTTGTAGACCTTTTTGACACCCTTGGAACCCTGATCGGAGTGGCATCCAAAGCGGATATGCTGGACAAGGACGGCAGACTGCCCCGCATCAAGGGCGCGCTTTTGGCAGACGCTGTGGGAACCTCCTTTGGCGCAGTGCTTGGAACCTCCACCACCACCACATTTGTAGAAAGCGCCTCTGGCGTGGCCGAGGGCGGGCGGACAGGCCTTACGGCAGTGGTCGCGGCCATCTTATTTGGCTTATCTCTGTTTCTGTCCCCGATCTTCCTGGCAATCCCCTCCTTTGCCACGGCTCCGGCCCTTGTGGTGGTAGGGTTCCTCATGATAACCTCTGTGGCCAGGATCAATTTTGAGGACTACACAGAAGCAATCCCAGCCTACATTGCCATCATCGCCATGCCTTTGATGTACAGCATCTCCGAGGGAATCTCCCTGGGAGTTATCTCCTATGTGGCCATTAATCTTGCCACAGGCAACGCGTCCAAAAAACGTATAAGCCCTCTCATGTATGTCCTTGCATTGTTGTTTGTCATCAAGTACGTGATGCTGTAACCTGTAACCTAGCCCGGATAAACTGGGATTTTAAATTCGTCATATTATGTGTATTATTGAGCGAGCAAGCAAAGGCGAAGGTTGTCGTGATGCCAGTCAGAGGAGGGAAGGCAGACTGTGTGCCGGGCGGGTGAATTTTTGCCTGCGAGATGAGACCAGGGAAACAGGAGGGCTGATACCCGACTGGTTCCCGCTTTAAGGGCTCATCGGAATGCTTGGCATATCTGAACCCGAACGGCACACAGCCTGCCTTCCCTCCCTGGCCCCACACCCCCTCGCCCCCTTGCTCACTCAATAATACACCTATTTCATCATTTTTCTGTCACCCTAATCTCCTCTTGCGCATATAATGGCAGTAACCATTTTCTGCGAGGATTTCTATGAACAATAAGCTGCTTTTTCGGATGTTGGCTGATCCGCACCCAGACACCAAACCACAGCCTCCGAAAAAAAATATCCAGACCTGTGCCACAGATCAGGGAAGCCACGGACTTCTCCAGGTCAATGTGGTGTCCATCATCAATAATTTTCCCATTGAAAATGCCACGGTGCGCATCGCCAACACCTCCACTCCCGACAACACCATAGAACAGGTTACCACCAACAGCTCCGGCCAGACACAACAGGTCACTTTGGACGCTCCTCCTTTAGAGTACAGCCTGATCCCTAGCAGCGACCGCCCATACACAGAATATAACCTGGAGATCTCAGCGCCTGGCTTCAAGCCCCAGACCATCTCCGGAACCGAGATCCTACCCGATACCACGGCCATACAGCCTGTGGCCCTGGAACCGGAGGACGACCCGGAGCCTCTGGACCAGACCATCATCATCCCGGACCACACCCTGTACGGCAACTACCCTCCAAAGATTGCCGAGGCGGAGGTGAAACCGGTAAATGAATCAGGTGAGATCGTACTAAGCCGGGTAGTAGTCCCCCAGACCATCATTGTCCATGACGGCCCTCCCACAGACTCTTCCGCTGTCAACTACTATGTCCCCTACCGGGATTACATCAAAAATGTGGCTTCCAGTGAAATCTATGCCACCTGGCCTCAGTCCACCATCACAGCCAATGTGCTGGCTATCATGTCCTTTACGCTAAACCGTGTTTATACAGAGTGGTATCGCAATCAGGGCTATGATTTCACCATCACCTCCTCCACAGCTTACGATCACAAATGGATCCACGGCCGGAACATTTATCAGAGCATCTCCCTGATTGTGGATGAGATCTTTGACAATTACTTATCCCGACCTGACGTAAAGCAGCCGATCCTGACCCAATACTGTGACGGAAGGCAAGTTACCTGCCCGGGATGGATGACACAGTGGGGATCTTGTTCCCTTGGCGAGCGCGGCTACAGCCCCATTGAAATCCTCCGCCACTTCTATGGCTCCACCATCTACATCAATACCGCAGAACAGATTGCCGGAATCCCCGCCTCCTGGCCTGGCGAAAACTTAACCATCGGCTCCTCCGGCCAGAAGGTACAGCAGCTTCAGGAACAGCTTGACACCATCGCCACAGTGTACATCGCCATTCCCCATGTAGCCCCCGACGGCTTCTATGGTCCCAACACAGCCGCCTCAGTGCGGGAGTTCCAGTCCGTATTCGGCCTGCCTCAAACCGGCGTTGTGGACTTTCCCACCTGGTACAAGATTTCCCATATTTATGTGGGAGTCACCAGGATTGCGGAATTGATGTAACAGTTGTCCGCCGGTAAACTTATTGATCATGATCTGAAAGGAGTTCTTAATTTGGCTGATACAGTGAAAGTGATTCTTGATGCCGGACACGGGGGAGCTGACCCCGGAGCCACCTACTTTGGCAGACAGGAAAAAATCGATACTTTAAAACTTGCCCTTGCAGTTGGGTCTATCCTCTCCCAGCAGGGGGTGGATGTGGTTTACACCCGCGTCAACGACACTTACAACACACCCTTTGAAAAAGCCCAGATGGGCAACCACTCCGGAGCCGACTATTTCATCTCCATCCACCGAAACGCCATGCCTGTGCCAGGCACAGCCTCCGGTGCGGAAACCCTTGTCTATGAAAATTCCGGCGTACCGGCCCTCTTGGCCCAAAACATCAACTCCGCCTTAAGCGCCGCCGGATTCACCGATCTGGGAATCAACGAACGCCCGGGGCTGGTAGTACTGCGCCGCACGGAAATGCCCGCGGTTCTGGTAGAAGCAGGCTTTATAGACAATGAAGCCGACAACCGCCTTTTTGACCAGAATTTTTCCGCCATTGCCCAAGCCATTGCCAACGGCATCCTGACCACGATCCGCCAGGAAGAACAATCCCACCCAGAATATTATCAGGTCCAAACTGGTGTATACCAAAACCAGCAGGCCGCGCAGCAGCAGGTAAATCAGCTGATATCACAGGGATTTCCGGCATTTATGATCTATGATAACGGTGTATTTAAAGTAAGAGTCGGAGCATTTCTCAATATGGACAACGCGGTAAGGATGGAGCAGGAATTGAAGCGTTTCGGATATAATACATTCCTGGTCAGAGAAAAAGCGGCGTAGATCACAGGTAATACCAAAAGTGGAGCAGAGCGCCGCTGTTTATTCTAACCCAAACATAAGAAAAGTAAAAAAATATGGCAGCAACCCTTTTCATTCGAGAAAAACGCAGGTATAATGGACATATCTGCCGTATCAGATACATGCGGCACAAAAGCGCCGCGTCTTCAAACCTTACACGTAAATGAAAGGATAAAACCCATGATAAGATCAGTCATTTTCGATATGGACGGTGTACTCATTGACAGCGAGATCTGCTATCTCCAGTACGACCTTGCCTTTGCCCGCTCCAAGAACCCAAATGTCACCATAGACCAGCTTTACGGTATGGTGGGCGCGTCCAAGGAGCCTGCCTGGAGCATCATGGCCCAGGCCATAGGAAACGGACAGTCCTGGCAGGAGCTTCGGGATGAATACCGGGCATCCATCGACGTCTTCACCCAGGTAGACTACCGCGCCATCTTCCGCCCGGAAGTGATCCCGGTCCTAAAGACCTTGCAGTCCCACAGCTACAACATAGCCCTGGCCTCCTCTACCCAGATGGATATCATTGAGCGGGTTCTCTCCGAAAATCAGATAGCCGACTATTTTCAGGTCATTGTCACAGGCAACCAGTTTAAAGAGAGCAAGCCAAACCCGGAGATCTACCACTACACCGCCTCCCGCCTAAACACCCCGGAAGAACAGTGCCTGGTGATCGAGGACTCCACCCTGGGGATCAGAGCGGCCCACCGCGCCGGCATGACCGTGGCCGCCCTCATCGACGACCGCTTCGGCTTTGACCGCAGCCTGGCAGACTACGAGATCGCCAGCCTGACTGAGATTCCACGGCTTCTTGGCATACAACCCTGATCTTGAATACACTTCTGACAACAGACTGTCAAATGGCGGAAAGAATTTTTCTTCCCGCCATTTTTGTGGCACTTTAGGATATCACTTATTTTTCTTTTTTCAAAGTTTCCCTCAACATATTATAAAGCAGATAAATCGCGATTCCACATCCCCCTCCGATAATAATGATATCAAGTATAGCATACAACATTTATAACACCTCCTGACCATTGACTCCTTTGTAGGTGAAACTGCAGCTAACAAACAGGGAGACAGCTGAACATGTTAATCCGACCAGGAAATGGCTGATTCCAAGAGGAGAACCCATGAGCCAGTATCCGATCGTGGAAATAACAGCCACTCCTATGGTGATCGCCGCCCCTTTTGGGTTGGTCTTTTTCCAGAAAAACATCCCAAAGAAAATCGGAATCAATGCCGCCACACATGGAGCTCCCACATCCTCCATAATCGTAACAATAGAACTTCCCTGATATCCGATAATAATCGCGAGGATTGTAAATACCACAAGCGAAGCCCGCTGGGTCAGCAAAACCTGTTTTCCATCCATATCTTTCTTTATGCGTTTTACTACATCCCGCGTAAAAGTAATGCTGGTAGCCATAGCCACAGATGCCGCTGTCCCCATAACTGCCGCCAGCAGTCCTGATAGCAGGAAAGCCCCTGTCAAATCCCCTGTAGTCTTATCAATCATAGCCGGAATAATCGAATCTGACGTTCCCAGCTCAGGAATCAAAAGGATACCCATAATGCCGATCAAACCGGCAAAAATCATGTATGGCAGATAAATGGCCAGCGCTGCCATCAAAGTCGCCCTTTTGGCCTCCCGCGCGTTTTTCGCCCCGCAGATCCTAAGAAAATTCTCGTTATTTATCATTCCCACAAGTCCGAAATAAAGAAACGTGGAAATCATGGTTGGAATTCCCATATTGGTAAGGCTTAACTTATCAGGCGCCAGATTCAAAGCAATCCCTCTGGTTCCGCCAACTTTTGTCATAGCCACAATCGGCGTGATCACCATAACCGAGATGATCATAATGCTTACATTCAGTTTATCTGTGCTGGTCGCCGCAACCATGCCGCCGATAACAGAATATATCATCATGATCACACTCATAATGATAATCGCGTTTAAAAGACTCAAAGACGGAATAAAAATCTGGAGAATCGTTCCGAGACTTCTGACTTGTCCCGCCAATATTCCGAACACCTGGACAATTGTTAAAATACAGATCATATTGGCAACCCGTTCTCCCAAACGGTTTCGTATCAGTTCAGGAATGGTAGTCACATTTGCTTCTCTGATCTTTTTCGCAAAAATAAGCCCTGATAAAATCGCTCCCGCGGCTGCTCCGAATCCCAGCACCATTCCGGAAAATCCAAACTGATATGCCATACTGGCCACACCCATTGTAGCCCCTGCGCCGATCTGTGCAGATGCCATAGAGTATACATTTGTCCAAAAAGGAATCTGTTTCCCCGCAGTGGCAAAATCCTCCGCCGTCTTAACCTTTTTCGCGCTTGCAAAACCAATAGCCAAAATCAAACACATATAAATAAGCGCAACGATTATCTTTGCCATAGATCAGACTCCTTTCCTGGGAAGTCTGGCCAATCCCCTCTCTATGCGGTCCAATCCCTCTTTCAGCAGCTCCCTGCTGGTTGCGAGACAGATTCTCACATGCCCTTCAGAGCCCGGGCCGAAAAAGCGTTCCCCGCCCGGCACGATCGCCACCTGCTCTTCTCTCTTTAGATACTCCGTCACTTCTTCCGCGCTCATCAAAAAAGCCGACACATCAGGGAAGATGACAAAAGTAGCCTGGGGCTTCTCACACGCGACACCCGGCATCCGGATCAAACGCTCATACGCATAATCCCGATTAGACTGCAGATGCGCAACGAATTGATCCAGCCAGTCATAACACTCATCAAGACAGGTTATTGCCGCAACCTGAGAAAGAGAGGAAATTCCTCCAATGGTAGTATCGACCAGAGATACATTCACGATCTTTTCAAACAGTTCTTCATCCTGACAATAAATACACCCTGCCCGCAATCCCGCAATACCAAAACTTTTTGAAAAACCGAATACGGATAAAGTCCGTTTATTCCGCTCCCTGCCAAAAGAACATATACTGTTAAATTCCGCGTCCGAATATACTATATCCGACCATATTTCATCATTCATAATATAAAATCCATACTTCTCAGACAATTCCAGCAGATATTCCAGATCTTCTTTTGGATAAACCTTTCCGAGAGGATTGTGAGGGTTACACAAACCCAGCATCTTGGTCTTTGGAGTGATGTATCTTTCAATGCCGCTAAAATCAATTGAACCATCCTCCTTAAATGTCATCGGAAACAGATTAACCGTTGCTCCGGCTGCTTCCACACTGGTTTTAAACAGAAAATCCACAGGATCAAACACCAGCGCTTCATCCCCTGGCTGTAAGACCGCCTGGGCGATCACATGCATCCCGCGGGCTGCGCTGTCAATTGGAAGCACTAATTCCGGATCAATATCTTCACCCTTCCTGTCTTTTAAAGCCCTGCAAAGGCTCTTACCAAACTCCGGAAACCCTCTTTTCGGCGTGTAGGAAAAATATCCGCCCTGTATATATTCAATCAATGCATCCCTTATCTTGTCAGAAGCCGGAAAATCCGGGTCGGCTGCCGTAAGCGGAATCACCCCTTCTTCCACCTCGGCCCATCTGAGATTATAAGCGCGCTTCTTCAAAACATCCAAATTTATTTCGCTGTTGGTAAATTTATGCATCTTTACACCCTCCAAATGTATTTATCGCCGCAATTGCCTCAATCTCGCACAACACTCCTTTTGGAATTTCCTTCACCGCCACACAGCTTCTTGCCGGCTTTGATACAAAATATTTCTCATATATCTCATTAAACTTCCCAAAATACTCCATATCCGAGAGAAAACATGTGGTTTTGACCACATTCTCAAAAGACATCCCTGCGGCATGAAGTATCTCCCCAACATTTTCACAGCACTGTACGGCCTGAGCCTCGATTCCATCCACCGGGCATCCTAAAGTGGGATCTACCGGAAGCTGCCCCGATACAAACAGGATTCCCCCGGTTAACATCCCCTGGGAATACGGACCGACAGCCCTTGGAGCCTTGTCTGTTGAAATAATTTTTGCCATGTTACCCTCCTTGTCATTTTTGTCAATTTTTTTCTCTTCTCATACATGTTTTATGTGCATTTTTATTATATCAATAAAATTTATTTTAGTCAATATCTATTTTACTAAATTTTATTTTACTATAAGGGCAAAAAAAGAGGAGTTGCTGTCAACTCCCTCCGTCTTTCTACATAAACTCTATGAAATCTCGCTGTTTTCCTCTTTTATGCACCGCAAATGCATATACACCGTATTTTTAGAAATTTTCAACTGTTCAGCAACCAGATCCACCGCATTTTTCATGTTGAAAATTCCCTGCTTATATAAAATCTGAATAATACTCCTGTTTTTAAGAGAAGGCAAAATCGTTGAATCGCAAAGCACAACTTGTCTTGCGTGGGAAGTTGCCTCAGCGATCAACTCATAACCGCTTTCCCAAAATGACTCGGAGGTCTCTTTCCCGTCTATCTTATTCTGCAAAGTAAATACATTGAGAAAACTTGATAAGGGCATATTCAAATAAAAATTAATACATAAGAGACCAATGATCCTTTCATTTTCTCCTTTTATAACAATCGTGGCAGACTTTAAAGGTTCCCCGTTTTTATTATGGGTAAAGTAAGAGATCCCTGTCTCTTTTCCTTTCTTTTTAATTTCATCTAACATTTCAAGAGCCAAATGAGTGATAGGCGCTCCAACTTTTCTTCCTGTGTGATGGCCGTTAACAATTTTGATCACGGATTTGTCCAGGTTTTCCAGACTGTGGAGCACAATCTCGCACCCATCACCTAAATACTGCGCTAATCCATCAAGAACCGTATCATAAGATTGAAGGATCATCCGATCTATTTCTGTCAGTTTCATTTTTAATCAACCCTTTTCTAACATAATATAGATATACTAGCACTTTCCTGTAATATTGCGCAAGAGTTAATCTTTGAAAATCTTGGCATTCTCAAAATAAACTGATACAATAGGTATAAGACCACAATATATATCCATACATAAAAGGAGATACCACTATAAAAAAACTGTTCCACTTACTGCACACCACCTTAACCCAGGGTCAGGACGCTGTCCTGGTCACCGTAGTGGCCAGCTCCGGCTCCCCCCGGGTGCGGGAGCCCGGATGCTCATCACCAAAGACGACCGTATCGCCGGCACCATCGGCGACGGCCACGTAGCCCAGGCTTTGGTTCCCGCCCTTTCGGCCGTAGACTTTCGCTGCACGGTTTTGGAGGATCGGGGGGACTTCTGCCAAAAGGAGCTCTTCCCCCAGGCAGAAGCAGCCATACTCATAAATAACACCCGCGTCGCGGACTTCATCGCCATCCGGGAGGACGACTACATAGTGGTCATGACCCGGGGCCGCAAAAACGACACCCTGATCCAGGCCCAGGCCCTGAAAACCCCGGCCCACTACATCGGCGTCATCGGCAGCGCCCGCAAAACCGCCGGCGTGTTCTCCGTCCTCCGCAGCCAGCGCTTCACTGACCGGGACTTATCCCGCATCACCACCCCCATAGGCCTTGACATCGGCTCCGAAACCCCTGCCGAAATCGCTGTCAGCATCACCGACCAGCGAATCCTGCTTTTGCCAGGGATGTACTCTCGGAATCTCTCTTGCACCTGCCTTTGTGGATGATTTTCCGTCATATGCACATAAATTTAATCAACGTACGTTCCACGTACGCCTCATAAATTTATGCACATCTGACAAAAAATCATCTCATAAAATCAGGCACAAAGAGCCTCCCTTCCCTCCCTGGCTCCACGACACCCCTCGCCCCATTTGCTCACTCAATAATACACCAATTTATTGTAGAATCCTCCCCACAGCCTCCACCGTACTCTCATATGTCCCAAAAGCCGTCAATCTGAAATACCCCTCCCCGCTGGGACCGAAGCCGCTTCCCGGCGTCCCCACCACATTGGCCGTCTCCAAAAGCCAGTCAAAGAATTCCCAGGAACTCATGCCCTCTGGCGCCTTCATCCAGATATACGGCGCGTTGACCCCGCCATACACCTGATATCCGGCACCTCTCAGCCCCTCAAAGATCACCCTGGCGTTGTTCATATAGTAAGCTACCTGCTCCTTAAGCTGCGCCCTGCCCTCATCCGTGTAAACTGCCATAGCTGCCTTCTGCACAATATAAGGCGCGCCGTTAAACTTGGTCCCATGCCTTCTGGCCCACAGCCCGTGAATCTGCACACCGCCGCTTGTCAGATCCCTGGGGATCACCGTAAATCCCAGCCGCACCCCCGTAAATCCCGCGTTCTTGGAGAAAGACCGAAACTCAATGGCACAGGTCCTTGCCCCCTCAATCTCAAAAATACTGTGAGGCACATCCTCATCGGCAATATACGCCTCATAAGCCGCGTCATACAAGATCACAGCCCCTGTGTCATTGGCATAATCCACCCAGACTTTCAGCTGCTGCCTGGTCAGCGCCGTCCCTGTAGGGTTGTTGGGCACGCACAGATAGATCAGGTCCGGCCTCTCCTTCGGAATCTCCGGCACAAACCCATTCTCCGCCGTACACGGCATGTAGATCACATTGCTCCACACCCTCCGGGCCTCATCGTAATCCCCGCATCGTCCCGCCATCACATTGGAATCCACGTACACCGGGTACACAGGGTCGCACACCGCGATCCGGCAGTCCTGGGAAAATATCTCCTGAATATTCCCGCAGTCGCTTTTGGCCCCGTCGGACACGAAGATCTCATCCGCGCTGATCTCACACCCTCTGGCCTGGTAATCCTTTCTGGCGATCTCCTCCCGCAAAAATCCGTACCCCAGATCTGGCGCATACCCGTGAAACGACTCCGCCCTTCCCATCTCGTCCACAGCCTCATGCATGGCCTTTATAATGGCCGGCGCCAGCGGCTGGGTCACATCCCCGATCCCCAGCCGTATGATCTTCCGGTCCGGGTTGGCCTGGCAGTAGGCGCTCACCTTCTTTCCAATGGTGGAAAACAGATAGCTCCCCGGCAGTTTCAAATAATTTTCATTCACTCTAAACATGTCATTCATCCTCCCATATCCACAACGCATTTTTTTAGATAGCAGCCTTCCAAACATCCGGCCCGGTCCAAAACCGCCCGGCCCGTCCTCTCCTGTCCCGCCTCATCCGATCTCCCCGTCTCACCCATCCAGGAAGATCTCTCCCCGGAACACCTCCACGGCAGGGCCTGTCATAAATCCGTGGCCCGTATCCCGGTTCCAGGCAATGGTAAGCTCCCCGCCCCGCAGGGAAACCCTCACCACATCATCCGTGTAACCCATAAGAGCGCAGGCCACCGCGCTGGCCGTAGCCCCGGTGCCGCAGGCCCAGGTCTCCCCGCTGCCCCGCTCCCACACCCGCATGCGGATATGTCCCCGGTCCACTACCTGGACAAACTCTGAGTTAACCCGGTCAGGAAACCGGCTGTGATTCTCATAATACGGCCCCATCCGCTCCAGGTCCAGGCTGTCGATCTCCTCCCGGAAATACACCGCATGGGGATTGCCCACAGAGATCCCCACAAACTCCGTGTCCCTTCCTTCTATATTAATAGGCTCCGGAACCCGGCTGCTGATCACCTTCGGTATACCCATGTCCACGGTCACCTCATCCACCGTCCCCTTATGGACCTGCAGCTCAAGCTCCTTGATCCCTCCCAGAGTCTCCACGGTTACCCGTTCCCTTCTCACCATGCCGCGGTCGTACACATACTTTCCCACACAGCGGATGGCATTGCCGCACATAGCTCCCTCAGAGCCGTCCGCGTTGAACATCCGCATTCGCACATCCGCCTTAGACGACGGGCAGATAAGAACCAGCCCGTCAGCCCCGATGCCGAAATGCCGGTCGCTGACCAGTACCGCCGCCCTCTCCGGCCTGTCCACCTTCTCCTCAAAACAGTTGACATACACATAGTCATTGCCTGCCCCCTGCATCTTCGTAAATTTCATCCTGTCTCCTTTGCTATCCTGTCAAACATCCGTCTTTCCTGCCCCGGACCTTACCCGCCGCTTAAGCTGATAATCATCCAGGCCGTCTCCACCATATTGGTCCCGCTGTCCATACTACACTTTTGTATGTACCTGTGGGCCTCCCGCTCCGACATATTGTTCCGCTCCATCAAAATCTCCTTGGCCCTGGCGATGATCTGCAGCTCCCGCTCATTTCTCCCAGCAGGATGCTCCCCCATCCGCCGCTTTCTCTTTACCTGGCTCCTGCACATCATCTCCAGAGTTCCCACCAGGTCATGGACCTTTAAAGGCATGGAGAGGCACACCACATCCCGGGGCATCTCTCCCTCAAAACGGCTGGGCAGCGCCACCAGAAGCATATCGAACCCCTTTGGCATATACTCCCTTATCTCCTGATACATCATATCCTCAAAGCGGTAACCGCTTACCACGATCCCGCTGCTTAAATCCTCCAGGCTGCTGAGAACCTGGCTCCCTGAGGTACAGACTGCGACCACCTGAAATCCGTTTCGCATAAGGATATTTTTAATATTTTTCGCATCCCCCTGTCTGGAAAATGCCACCACAATGTTGGTCAAACGTCTCACCTCCAGGCCGCCGTCCCTGATCAGAACTTATACAGGTACTGCCCGATCTCCCAGTCTGTCACCTGAGACCGAAACTCATTCCACTCCTCTTTCTTCGCCGCCAAGTACTTGCTGTGGATGTGTTTCCCCAGCACCTCCTTCAAAAATCCGTCCTTTGCAAACTCCTCAATGGCCTCCCCCAAAGTCTCCGGAAGCTGGCTGATCCCCTGCTCCGTCAGCTCCTCCTCCGTCATGGTCATCACATTCCTGCTGATTGCCCTGGGATGGGTCATGTTCTTCTTGATCCCATCCAGCCCCGCCGCCAGACAGGCCGCCAGAGCCAGATAGGGGTTCATGGCCGAATCCGGGCTCCGAAGCTCAATCCTGGTGTTCTCATCCCTGGAAGTGGGGATGCGGATAAGCTGCCCTCTGTTGGAAGCCGTAGACCAGGCGATGCGGGTGGGCGCGTCATACCCCGGAATCAGCCTCTTGTAGGAGTTGACCAAAGGGTTGGTCAGGATCGTCATGGGCTTAATGTGGCACAAAATCCCTGCCATAAACTGATACCCAAGCTTGCTGAGCCCGTGGGCATCCGCCCCGTCCGCAAACAGATTGTTCCCCTCCATATCCTCCAGGGACATATTGATGTGCATCCCCGAACCGTTGACTCCCGCCTTGGGCTTTGGCATGAACGTGGCGTGAAGCCCGTGGCACTTGGCGATGGTCTTCACCGCCATCTTAAACGTCAGAATATTATCCGCCGCCCTGAGTCCTGTCTCATACTGAAAATCCACCTCATGCTGAGCCGGCGCGATCTCATGGTGGGACGACTCGATGTCAAACCCCATCTCCTCCAGATTCAGCACAATATCCCTGCGCACATTCTCCGCCAGGTCAATGGGCCCCACGTCAAAATACCCCGCCGTTTCGTGGCTGGTGGTGGTGGGCCGCCCCTCCTCGTCCATGTGGAACAGGAAAAACTCACACTCCGGCCCCACATTGAACCGGTATCCCATGTCCTCCGCCTCTTTTAACACCTTTTTCAGCACATACCTGGGATCACCCTCAAAAGGGCTGCCGTCAGGGCAATGGACATCGCAGATCAGCCGCGCCACCTTCCCCTGCCCCGGCCTCCAGGGAAAGATCCCAAAGGTATCCGGATCCGGATACAGATACATATCCGTCTCCTCTTTCCTCACAAATCCCTCGATGGCGGACCCGTCAAACATACACCGGTTGTCCAGAGCCTTCCCCAGCTGCCCCGCCGTGATAGCCACGTTTTTAAGCATCCCGAAAATATCCGTAAACTGAAGGCGGATAAACTCCACGTCCTCCTCCTCCACCAGGCGGATAATGTCTTCCTTACTGTACCTTTCCATGTCAGATCTCCTTTTTCTCCTCTATATGATATTATAAGCCGCTGCCTGCTGTCAAGCTGACGGAATACCTCCCCTGCCATACAAAAAGGACGCCTAAGGAGCCGCCGTCCCCAACGGCTGTCCTTCCAACGTCCTCGTCTATGTGTCAAATATATCAGTGGTTTGGCTGTTTGTCAACAGAAAATGTATCGCCATATAAAATTTTACAAAATCAAAAACGCCGCAATCCACTTATGATCACGGCGTCCCTCCCATCCGAAACAAAATTTGCTATCCTCTCACACCCCGGTCCCCTCCCGCAAAAGACTCTCAAATGTCTCCCACGGCACATACTGTCCCCCCATACTCTCCAGGTGGTCTGTATGGAACTGGCAGTCAATAAACAGAAAATCCTTATTCTCCAAAAACTTGGAAAACGCGATCAACGCCACCTTAGACCCGTTTTCCCTCTCCGAAAACATACTCTCCCCAAAGAAGCACCGTCCTAAGGATACCCCGTAAAGTCCTCCCGCCAGCTCCCCGTCCTCGAAAGCCTCCACGCTGACCGCATACCCTTCCTTGTGAAGCTCATAATACGCCTCCTCCATCTCATCGCTGATCCAAGTCCCCTCGTCATCCTCCCGTTTCGCCCTGCAGCGGTGCATCGTATCCTGAAAATCCCGGTTTAAGATGATCTGAAACCGGTGCTTTTTCATGTACTTTTTCATGGAATGTGACACATGAATATCCTCCGGATAGATCAAAAACCTCTCTCTGGGACACCACCACAAGATCTCCTCCCCCGGATTATACCATGGAAATATGCCGTGGTCATAAGCCAGCAAAAGCCGGCGCACACTTAAGTCCCCTCCCACCGCCAACAGTCCGTTCTCCTCAGCAAGCCTTGGACTGGGAAATATCACGTCCTCTTTATTCAGTCGAAATACAGGCATTATGTTGTCATCTCCTTTTAAGCTGTAACCCTTGCCTTTGTGTCTATATATAAAATCATGATCCGTTTCTTTCCTGCCGCGCTTCCTGCCCGCCATCCCAGGAGGGCAGCCCGGCCCTCGCGCCTTTTCCTCCCCGCAGCCTCCGGCCCAGGGCTAATCCCGCCTGAACAGATCCCTGGTATACACTTTCCCGCTGACATCATCTAACGACTCATCAAACCGGTTGGCAATAATACAGTCGCACATCCCCTTAAACTTGTCCAGGTCATTAACCACCAAACTGCCGAAAAATGTACTCCCATTCTCAAGAGTAGGCTCATACACAACCACAGCCGCCCCCTTTGCCTTGATCCGCTTCATCACGCCCTGGATGGAAGATTGCCGGAAATTATCCGAATTGCTCTTCATGGTCAGCCGATACACTCCCACTGTACAGGAACGCTCCTTGTCCCTGTCATAATCATTGCGGCTGTAGTAATCATAATACCCGGCCATGGTCAGAACCCGATCCGCGATAAAATCCTTTCTGGTCCTGTTGCTCTCCACAATAGCCTCAATAAGATTCTCCGGAACATCGGAATAATTTGCCAATAACTGCTTCGTGTCCTTCGGCAGACAGTAGCCGCCGTAGCCAAAAGACGGGTTATTATAGTGAGAGCCGATCCTCGGATCCAGACACACCCCGTCAATGATAGACCGGGTATCCAGCCCTTTCATCTCCGCATACGTATCCAGCTCATTAAAATACGAAACCCTCAAGGCCAGGTACGTATTGGCAAAAAGCTTCACCGCCTCAGCCTCCGTAAATCCCATAAACAGGGTATCCACCAATTCCTTCAAAGCGCCCTCCTGCAAAAGGGCCGCAAACCGGCGCCCCGCCGCGCAGATCCTTTCATCCCCCTTATCAACCCCCACGATAATGCGGCTGGGATAAAGATTATCGTACAATGCCCGGGATTCCCTCAAAAACTCCGGGCTGAACAGGATGTTGGATGTGTGAAATCTCCTTCGGACCGACTCCGTATACCCAACCGGCACCGTAGACTTGATAACCATAACAGCATCCGGATTGACTCTCATAACAGTCTCGATCACCTGCTCCACTGCCGAAGTGTCGAAAAAGTTCTTCCGGCTGTCATAATTCGTAGGCGCGGCGATAATAACAAAGTCCGCCTCCCCATAAGCCTTCTCCCCGTCCAAAGTAGCCGTCAGATCCAGGGTGTGGCTTTCCAGATACTCCTCGATCTCCACGTCCTGAATAGGGGAAATACGGGCATTCAACTTCTCCACCTTCTCCGGCACAATGTCCACCGCGTACACCTTATGGTGCTGGGACATAAGAACCGCCAAAGACAATCCCACATACCCTGTCCCAGCCACGGCTATGGTCACAGGCTCCTTTAACAACTCTATATCTGAATCCGCGTTTGCGCTCATAACTGGTAATTCCTCCGTTTTCTGGTGATTTTTGGAAAAAATTTCTACACCTGTTTTTATTATATATGGAAGAGAGAAGATATGCAAGGAGAAAGTTATTAGAACTGTTGTATGTTCCGGCATAAAAATTACAATTGAGTGAGCAAAAGGCGAGGGTTGTCGTGATGCCAGTCAGAGAAGGAGAGATGTCCCGTCCGGGTGAATTTATGCCATGGAGATGAGACCAGGGAACCAGGAGGGCTTAACCCCTCCTGGTTCCCCTATTTTACTGTTATGCGTTTCCTGATCTATAATTCAGCGCCCTGATCGCATTTAAAATCGCCAACACCGACACTCCCACATCTCCGAACACCGCGGCCCACATGGAAGCCATGCCGCAGGCAACCAGCGCCAGCACCAGCACCTTAACACCGATGGCAAACACAATATTCTGCCGCACGATCCCTACAGTCTTCCTGGCGATTCCGATCCCGTCCACGATCTTTGACGGCTCATCGTTCATAATAACCACATCCGCAGCCTCCACCGCCGCGTCGGACCCGATACCGCCCATGGCGATCCCCACGTCGGCCCTTGCCAGAACCGGAGCATCGTTGATCCCGTCCCCCACAAAAGCCAAAGTTTTGTCCGACGGCTTCTCTCTTAACAGCTCCTCCACTTTCTGCACCTTATCCCCCGGCAAAAGTCCGCCAAAGACCTTATCAAGCCCCAGCCTCTCCCCAACAGCCTTTCCAACGGCCTCCTTATCCCCGGTCAGCATCACCAGGCTGCGCACCCCCTGGGCCCTCAGCCCTCTCAGAGCGTCCGGCACGTCGCTTCGCACGGTATCCGAGATTATGATCGACCCTAAAAACCTGCCGCCATCAGCCAGATACAGCACTGTGCCTGCCCCGTCGCCCATCTGCGGAACCTGGATCCCCTGGCGGTTCATCAATTTCTCATTGCCAATATAAATGTCCCTTACCTGGTCCGCGCCTTGTGCTACTGTCACTTTGCCGCCCTCTACTGCCGTTTCATCTGCCAGCCTCACATGCATCCCATGGCCGGCGATCTCCTCCACGGACAAGATCCTCTCTCCGTCCAGGATCCTGCCCGTCCCCTCTTTCTCAAAAGCCTCCTTCACCGAAAGAGCGATCGGATGGTTCGAGTGATACTCCCCGTAAGCAGCCAGCTCCAGAAGTTCCCCTCTGCCCAAAATCTTCCTTCCGCCGTCCCCCTCATTGTCTACCCTGCTTTTCTGATCTTCACAGGTTCCCAGAACCGCTGTCACCTGAAATTTCCCTGTAGTCAGCGTCCCGGTCTTGTCAAATACCACCGTATCCAGATTACCCATAGCCTCCAGGTAATTGCTTCCCTTCATCAGAATACCATTCTTTGAAGCTGCCCCCAGGCCGCCAAAAAAGCTCAGAGGAACCGATATCACCAGAGCGCAGGGACAGGACACCACCAGGAAGCTGCACGCCCGGTACACCCACACAGACCAGGCCTGGCCAAAAACCACAGGCGGTATCACCGCAAGGGCCAGGGCCAGCCCCACCACCACAGGCGTATACACCCTTGCAAACCTGGTAATAAAATTCTCCGCCTTTGCCTTTCTGGAGCTGGCGTTCTCCACAAGTTCCAGAATCTTAGCCACTGTGGAGTCGTCAAACAATTTCGTCACCTGCACTTCCAAAAGTCCGTTAAGATTAATGGAACCGCTGACAATGCTCTCGCCCTCCGTCACTTCCACAGGCACGCTCTCCCCGGTGAGAGCCTTGGTGTCCAGGCTGGACCTTCCCTTTACCACCACGCCGTCCAGCGGAACCTTCTCCCCCGGCTTAATGACGATGATCTCCCCGATCTCCACCTCGTCCGGCTCCACCTGCTCTTCCCTTCCGTCCCGGATCACATTGGCAAAATCCGGGTTAATGTCCATCAGATTTGTAATGGACTTTCTGGAACGGTTCACCGCGTAATCATTAAACAGCTCCCCCACCTGGTAGAACAGCATCACTGCCACAGCCTCCTCCAACTCCCCCACGCCGATAGCCCCAAAGGTCGCCACGGTCATGAGGAAATTCTCGTCAAACACCTGGCCATTTCGGATATTGCGAAGAGCCTTTAAGGGGATATCATACCCGGCAGCCAGATAAGAAGCCAAAAACAGAGCCCAGTCCACGGGATGACTTCCCTCCGCCACGATCCCCCCGATCAAGCAAACCGCGCTTATGCCAAGCCGCGCCACCATCTTTTTCTGTTTCTTTGTCATCATCTTTCCCTCCGATCTTAACAAATCACCGCCCGCTGTCCTACTCCGTAATATGCTCCATGCCCTGTGCCAGGATCGTCTGAATGTGATCGTCGGACAGCGAGTAAAACACTGTCTTTCCGTCCCTTCGGAAATTCACCAGACGCATCTGTTTCAAAACCCTCAGCTGATGAGAGATGGCCGACTGCCCCATCTGCAGAAGCGTGGCAATATCGCAGACGCACATCTCCGACTGGCTTAACACATATAGGATCTTGATCCTGGTGGAATCCCCAAACACCTTAAAAAACTCCGCCAGATCCAGAAGCTCCTGCTCCCCGGGCATAGCCTTCTCCACTTTATCCACGATCTCCTCATGAACATGCATAAATTCGCAGACGCACTCCTGAACCTCCTGTTCGATCCTGTCTTTTTCCGTCATAGCGTTCGCCTCTCTTTCATATGAACAATTATTCATATGTTTATATTAGCACATCTTTCAAAAATGTCAATGGGTATTTTCTCCATTTTCCCGAAGATCACAACAAAAAACAGACCTGCCAAACATCCACAGGTCTGTCTCCATCTAAATCCGGCTATTCTCTTCCAGGAGCCTTTGCTCCCCCCAAATTTAAGCGTTTGCCAGATCGCAAAGTTCCTTTAACATCTTGGGAAGTTCTGCGTCCATATTCTGGTTGCTAAACTGGCAGGTTCCCACCTTCTTGTGGCCGCCTCCGTTGTACTTTAACATCAGACTGCCCACATCCAGAGTTGCCGTGCGGTTCAAGATACTGTATCCTACCGCCGCGGAGCACCCCTGGCCGGCCCGGCCGCTGACCACCCAGGCAGAAATGTTCTGCTCCGGGTACATGCTGTATATCATAAAGCGGTTGCCTGTGTAGATCGGCTCCACCCCTCTAAGGTCCGTGATGATCACATTGCCCTCAACCTGGGTGTGCTTTTTCACCATCTCCTTAAACTTCTCTGTCTGCTCCTCGTACACCGCAATGCGCTCCTGCACGTCAGAAAGGGCCAAAATCTCATCTGTACTCTGCACTCTGCAGGCATCCAGCAGCTTCTCCATCAGCTGATAATTGGAGATGGTAAACTCTCTCCACCTTCCCAGCCCGGTTCTGGGATCCATCAAAAATCCGATCAGGATCCATCCCTTGGGGTTCATCACCTCATCAATGGTCAGATTACCGGAGTCTACCTTGTCTACCGCCTCCATGATCTCGTCAAACTGCGGAAAACGCTCCTTCCCGCCGTAATATTCATAGATGATCCTGGCGCAGGACGGAGTCATGCGGCTCTCCCCCTTGTACTTGCCCTTAAGCTCCAGCCTCTCATGCTCACTGGAATGGTGGTCAAACCAAAGGCCGCACCCCTCCACAAAAGGCACATTGGCCAGACAGTCATTCTCATCTATCTCCACCAAACCGTCCTGAAGATCCTTTGGATGCGCAAATTTCCAATGATCGATAATCCCTGCTTCCAATAATAATGCTCCGCATACCAGCCCGTCAAAATCTGAACGTGTTACTAGTCTCACTTAAGATACCCTCCTTTAGTTTGTGATATGTTTCAGCTCTCCTGCCAAAAGCAAAACGGCACATCATGGCTTTAATGCCGATGATAAATACGTACGTCAAACTATACGTTTTAATTATACCATCCTTTCAGATTAATTTCCATAGGCTGGAAAAGATAATTCTACCTTAAGCAAAAGATTTATTCACGTCCTCAGCCTGTCCAGCACCTCCTCAAAACAAACCCCGTCCGTCAGCGGCACCTCCATCCTCACAGACTCCCTGATACAATCCCTGACAAACCCCGCCGCCTTTCTCACCGACCTCTCCAGCTCAACCCCATTAACCGCGTCCGCCAGAATAATCGCCGAAAAAATATCGCCGGTCCCGCACCGGGTCTTTCCCACCTGCTTGGTTCTCTGCAGCTTATATTTCATCCCACTTCCATCCCGCTCTCTCTCATAACAGAAATTCCCGATATAACTTCCCTGCTGTACCCCGGTTATGATCACTTTCCCAGGTCCCATCTGCCCGATGCGCTGCGCCATATCCAACAGCTCCTCAATCTTCCAGCCCTGTTCCCGGTACTGCCTGCCTGTCAAAATGCAGCTTTCCGTCACATTGGGCGTCACAATATCCGCGCAGGCTGCCAACCTTTTCATCTCCCTGCACATATCCTCCGTGTAGGTAGCATAAGCTTTTCCGTCATCTCCCATGATCGGGTCCACCATGACCACAGTGTCCCCTTTTCGAAAATCCCGGATAAAATCCCGAACGATCTCAATCTGCTGTCTCGATCCTAAAAAGCCGATGCCAATGCCGTCAAAAGTCAGTCCTAACTTCCTCCACTCCCCGATATAATCCTCCATCCGCTCCGTGTAATCATCAAAATAATAGCTGGGATACGCCGTGTGGTTGGACAAAACCGCCGTAGGCACAGGACAGCACTGCACCTTTAATTTCGAGATCACCGGCAGCGACACGGTGATGGCGCACCTTCCGAACCCGGTCATATCGCTGATAACAGCTGCCTTCTTCTGCCGCGAACTGCCCGGTCTTTGACTGTCTCTAAACGCCGGCTTTTCTCCTGCTCTCTGTTCTGAATCCTGCGCCTCCTTCCATTCCAGGCTCTGTTCCTGATTCTGTTCAGATCCACATAAGTTCTCTCTATTCTCCATGGCTTATTCCTTTCCGGCATCCGCCGCAACATCAAATGATCCAGTCCTACGTTCCATGGGCATATTCTACCACGTAAATCTGATCTTTGCAAAACAATCCTGTCATTCTCTCTCGCCCCATCCTCACCTGACCAACTCCCGCAGCTGCTCCAGCAGCGCGCCGCCGCCCACCTGGATATTGCCCACCTGGGCGCATATCCGCTCCAGGCACTCCATCTCCTTCAGCTTATACAGCGTCTTATTCTCATCCATCAATTTCGCCGTATTCAGCAGCGACCTGGTGGAAGCCACCTCCTCCCTTCTGGTGATCACATTGGCCTGAGCCCGTTTCTCTGCCACCAGCACCGTGTTCATAATATCCCGAATCTCACCCGGCAGGATGATGTCCTTGATCCCCGCGCTGTGAAACTCAATGCAGTAATCCTTCTCCTCCTGACGCAGTCTCTCCAGAATAAACCTGGATATCTCCTCCTTCTGCTCCAGAAGCTCATCCAGCCGGTATCTTCCGATGTACTCCCTGATAACCAGCTGCACGCAGGCGTAAACCTGATTCTCCAGGTTCTTGATGGTCTCAATCATGGTCCTGGGCTCCACCACCCTGTATGTACACATCAGATTCACCCGGATGCCGATTCTGTCCGCCGTCAGAATCTCCTGGCCGGATATCTCCAGAGGCTTCACCTTCAGATCCACGATCCGGCACACCACATCCTTGGCGTACACCCAGTAATAGTAAGTCCCCGTCTCCAGCTCCCTCACCACCTGGTTGTCGTAGTACAAAATCCCCAGTTCTCCCGGCTGGATCTCTATTTTCTTGTAATATTTCAGGGGAATCTGGGCCATACAGGCCTTGCTGACGCTTCCGGCCGCCTCCGGCTCCCTCATGTCCAGAAGTTCCATGCTGTATCGGTTCCACACATTCCAGTACAGATACTCCCCCTCCGTCAGCACCTTCTTTGCCACCCCGTTCTCCTTCAGGATTCCCATATGGCCTTCAGGGACCATGATCCCTAACACTTTCCCGGCAAATGCCTTATCCTCCTCAAGCAAAATCTCCTTTGGCACCTTGTCGAACTTCACCGCGCCCTCCATATCTTCCACCACCACTTCATAACCTAACGCCTTCACGAAATGGTACGTTCCGCAGTAAAGTGTCCGCGCAAAGCGGCCGTCCTTCAACAAAAAACCGCACTGGTTCTGGTTGATCTGATATTTCATGGTATCCCTCCTCACATGGGTACAATTCTCTGATTTTTCATTTCCCTTTCTGTATGTTCCTGTCTGCGATTCCGACCTGAAATCCGCCGCAGAAAACGCCGCGGGCCATCCCCCCTGCCAGGCGTTCCATATCCGGCTTCCCGTTTTCGGGAAACGGCCACGCCCCTTTGCTCCCCGCGCCAGGCGCTGAGGCTCTAAAGGCCATGTCCGTCCCCCTTACTCCGGGACATGGGATATTTCCCGCTCTGCCCGTCTAAGGCGGCGCTGGCGCATCTCCTGCCTCAGAGCCTTTCCGGCGGGCAGCGGATGGGATAATGCTCCATCCCGCTTCCCTCCGTGAAAAGGCCCTGCCGGCGGATTCCATGTCTTCCTCTTTCCTGTGGACACTTGGAAGGTGTCTGTTGACTGCTTTAACCACTAAGCAACGGTTTTCACCGGTGGGATTCGAACCCACGTGTATCAAGTCATGTTTTTCACGGTTCCCGCGGCATACCGTACTGCAGCGCAGGCGGCACCGTCAGGCAGAACGCTTTAACTGTAAGCCGGAACCGTCACCTTTTCGGTGTCTTAATGCTACCACACTCCAAACCATTTATCATTTCAAAAACACTGCGAAGTTTTCCTGTCTGGTTGACAGACCGCCCACATTGGATTATCCTGAAACTATACACACAAAAAAGCACAACACAAAAGGAACCCCAAGCCCATGTCCCAATACAAAGAACTCATCCGACAATTTGACAAGATCCGCTCTTATGTCCGGGATTTCTACATCTACGGCTTCAAGACCCGTGAGGATTTCAGGGAAAAGAGCGGCAGAACCTATGACAATCAGCGCCGCCGCATGGAGAGCTGGTTTGGAGACTACATCCGCTTTGACCAGAGCGGCCATAAAAAGTCCGTATTTCTCACCCTGGACTCCGGCCGCATGGCGGTCAATCCCCTGTACCAGGCATGGAAGTCCAAAACCTTCACGGACAATGACATCACCCTGCGTTTTCTCCTGTCCGACCTTCTCGCTGACGGACAGCCTCAGAGCCTGGAACAGATCGCCGACGGGCTCCAGGAAAGGTATCGCTGCCTTTGGGACACCCAGACCATCCGGCGCAAACTGTCCCTCTGGGAGAAGGAGGGTTTTATCACAAAGGAAAAGCAGGGAAAGCAGTATCTCTACCGCAAAGCTCTCCCCCTGGCCCGCACCCGCCCGTCCCTGTTTCCCGCCCTGACCATGGCGGTCAGCTTCTTCCAGGGTATCGCCCCCTTTGGCTTTGTAGGCAGCACCATCCTGGATTTCTGGAACGAAACAAATACATACTTCCGTTTCCGCAGCGATTACCTGATACACACCCTGGAGGATGAAATCCTCCTTCCCATTCTTGGCGCTATAGAGGGAAAGCAGAAAATCCTCCTGACAGTGAAAAGCACTAAGACCCGCCGCACGGACACCCTGACCGTCTCCCCCTTAAAGCTCCTCACCAGCACCCACACAGGCCGCCGGTATGTGTGCGTCAGACAGGAGCGTCCCTGCCGCCTCACCTCCATCCGCCTAGACTCCGTCCAAAATGTGCAGGTTCTCCAAACCGATGAGGACTGGGATACTCATATGGAAGACCTGCAGGCCGCCCTCCCCTATATGTGGGGCGTATCTTTCGGGGGAGCCGGGAAGCAGGAGCCGGAACGGGTGTCCATGGAGATTGAATTGGATGAGATTGAGGAGGAGTTTATCCTGACCCGCCTGAGCCGGGAGGGACGGGGCGGCGCCTTAAAACGCCTGGAGCCGGGGGTGTATGAGTACAGCCGCCTGTGTCTGGACTCCACGGAACTTCTGCCCTGGGTCAAAAGCTTTACCGGCAGGATCCGCTCCTTTCACTGTACCAACGCAGCTGTGGAAAAACGGTTCTGGGATGATATGGAAATGATGGAAAATTACTATTTACAGACAGGAGAAATCGCGAACCATGAACAAAACTGATCTCCCCCTTTTTTCGGAGTTCTACACCTGTTACTACCAGGTAGTGGCTAAAATCCTCCATGAGGCTGCCCTCCAGCCTCTCACCCGCAGCCGGCTCGAAACTCTGGCCCGGACTTATGGCTATGATGAGAGCGCCTTAGCTATCGTCCCCCGGCTCCTTCAGGGGGACTGGCCCTTTCTGCGCCGGGAGAATACCTCTCCCCCCGCATACTCCTGTGCCTTAAAAAATCCCGTCTTTCCCCAGTCCCTGACAAAATTGCAAAAATCCTGGCTGAAGG
This sequence comes from uncultured Hungatella sp., assembly GCA_910588505.1. GTDB lineage: Bacteria > Bacillota > Clostridia > Lachnospirales > Lachnospiraceae > UBA3402. Next base: position 43,676 of record CAJUPQ010000014.1, read on the forward strand.
CGCTGACAGCCGACCCCCGCATCCGCCTGTTCTTCACCGATGAGCAGCTAACGGAGCTGGAGGACTTCCTGGCTGACACTGACCCTCTTTTTCGCCTGTCAGACTTCTGCCTTTTCGACCAGTACAGGGACCATGACCCCTTTTCGTCGGTCATGTACCGCCGGCACATACACACCATCCTTAAGGCCATGGGAGAAAGGCGTTTTCTGTCCGTGGACTATCGGTCCCGGAAAGACCGCGTCCTGTCCCGCACCTGGCTTCCCTGCCGCTTAGAGTATGGACAGCGGGACGGCAAATTCCGCCTCTTTGCCATGCAGCTTACCAAAACCGGCAGACAGCGGATGGACATCCTGAACGCGGCCAGGATCCTGTCCGTAAAAAAGACGGATTCCGTCTTCCCCTTCCAGGTTGACGTGGACCAATTTCTGGACCGCGCCCTGTGTCCCCAGCCTCTCATTTTAGAGATCACCACCAAACGCAATGCCCTGGAGCGGGCCCTGCTCCACTTCTCCTGCTATCAGAAAAAAGTGGAGCGTGTGAAAGACTCCAACACCTACCGCTGCACCATCTACTATGACAAGCGATGGGAGACCGAACTGCTGATCCAGGTGCTGTCCTTCGGTCCGGTGATCAAGGTCCTTGGACCGGAATCTTTTCTTGAACAGGTACGGGAGCGGGTCGAAAAACAGGCCCTTCTTGCAAAGAAAAGACATGGACAGGGACGGCCGCCTGTGGTATGCTGATTCCTGCATAACAGAAAGGAGTTTTTATGATAAAAGCCATCTTCTTTGATATTGACGGAACTTTGAGAGATTTCACGGAAAAAGGTATCCGCCCGGGAACCCGCAAGGCCATAGAACTGGCCGAAAACCACGGCATCCGCTGTTTCATCGCCACAGGCAGGCACCTTCTGGAGATTCAGGAGGAAAATCTCCTGGACGACCTTGTTTTTGACGGCTACGTACTTCTCAACGGAAGTCTCTGCCTGGACCGCCACGGCAATATCCTGTATGAAAACCCTATCCCCCTCCCCCAGAAGCAGGCCATGCTTTCCCTGTCCCAGGAGATGGGGTTTGCCCTTATCTTCATGGAAAAAGACGCCATGTATGTAAACCGCGTCACCCCGCAGCTTGAGAAAGTTCAGGCCCAGATCGGCACCGCCGTTCCCCCTGTGGAACCTTACATGGAGCGGGGGCTGTCCCGGCCTGTGTACCAGATGATCCCCTACACCGACGGGCTGTCCCACGACTTTCTGGCTGCCCGCCTGCCCATGTGCGACATCACCCTGTGGCACGACGGCGGGGCCTACGACATCACCCCAAAAGGCGGCAGCAAACAGCTGGGCATTGAAAAGGTCATCGAGCGCTATGGGTTTGCCCGGGAGGAGATCGCGGCCATCGGCGACGGGTTCAACGACATTCCCATGATCCGCTACGCAGGGGTGGGGATCGCCATGGGCAACGGCAATGACCAGGTGAAAGCCGCCGCCGATTTTGTCACGGATCCCATTGACAGGGACGGGCTTTTGCGTGCGGTGGAGTATCTGGTACAGCGTTGCACTAGCGGGAAATGATACGTCCCATTTTATTCCCCTGCCCTGTTAAACAGGGAGCCCAAAAGTCCCTCCACCTTGTCCCGCTCTCTCAGCATGGAGATCCACCGTCCGGGAATCCCCTGTATCCCATACAGGATTCCCGAAAGTCCGCCCAGCACGCAGGCTGTGTTATCCGTATCATTTCCCAGCAAAACAGCCCGCTTTACCCCGTCCTCATAGCTGTCCGCCTCCATGAGTATCATAAACGCGCTGCGCATACAGTCCACCACATACCCTGTCCCCTGGCCTTGCCAGGGCAGATCCGGCCGTACGCTCCACTCCAGCGACCTTTTATACTCCGGCATATCCTCATAGATCCGCCGAAGGTCTGCCACCCCTCTCCCCACAGCCTGGCGGGCATCCAGGCCGTCCATCAGTCTGCTGGCCACAAGGCAGTACAGGGCGCAGCATACCTGATTGCAGATATTCCCATGGGTAATAAGACATTGCCTGTGGGCATCCAGAACCAGCTGCCTGTCCCGATCCCTGCTGCCGCTGCCGCTGTCGCCGCTTGCCCTATCCCTGCTGCCCTGGGCCTGCCCCCTATCTTGCCCCTCATCACTTCCACATGCCAGGCTCTCACGATCTTCCCCACCACGGCAAAGATTATGCCACAGCACCAGAGGCAAAACCCGCATCAGCGCCCCATTTCCCTTACCTTCCGGTTTCAGAAATCCACATTCTTCCGGGCAACCCCCCTTTTTATAGGCGTTCAGGGCATTGGCCGTCTGAATTCCCACATCAAACACCTTCCCGTCCACCGCCCACACGCCGTCCTCATACCAGGACGACACGCTCTCCGAAAAATCCTTCAGGGAAAACCTGCCCGCCCTAAGCAGGCTGTCAAGCAGACAGAGGGCCTGGGCTCCGTCGTCCGACCAGGTTCCCGCCTCCACATCTTTGTAAGTCTTCTGAAAGCCCGCCGGAGGGACCATCTCAATTTCCTCATACCCCGGCAGCTCATCCGCCCTGTAAAACTCATAGGGAACCCCAAAAGCGTCACCGATCAGCCTCCCGCTGGTCCCGTAAAAAAGAAAGCCTCCCCGTCTCTCCCGGTTCAGCTTTCTTTTTCCATATATCCCTATTCCACTGTCATCCAGCTCATCCCAGCTTCCAGATATCCTCATTGTACTGCCTGATAGTCCTGTCAGAGGAGAAGAACCCGGCCTTGCTGATGTTCACAAGCATCTTCCGCATCCAGGCGTCCCGATCCTCAAAGTCCGCGTAAGCCTGCTCCTTCACCCTCACATAGTCCTCAAAATCCAGGAGGGTCATAAACCAGTCCTTATTGAGAATCTCTCCCGCCAGCCTTTCCAGATTCTCCTTCTGTCCGATCTTCATCAGTTCAGGACCTGTGATAAAGTCCACGGCAGCCTTAATATCCTCATTCTTCTCATAGTACTCCCGGGAGCGGTAATCCTTATCGTTATAATGCGCGATCACCGTGTCGCTGTGTTCCCCGAAGATGTAGATATTGTCCTTGCCCACCAGATCGGCGATCTCCACATTGGCACCGTCCATGGTGCCCAGGGTCACGGCTCCGTTTAACATAAACTTCATGTTTCCGGTGCCGCTGGCCTCCTTGGAAGCCAGGGAGATCTGCTCCGAAATATCGCAGGCCGGGATCAGTTTCTCCGCCAGGGTCACATTGTAGTTCTCCACCATGACCACTTTCAGGTAAGGACTCACATCTGGGTCGCTGTTTACCAGCTGCTGCAGGCACAGGATCAGATGGATGATGTCCTTGGCGATCACATAGGCCGGAGCCGCCTTTGCCCCGAACATAATGGTGATGGGCCTCTTCGGCAGTTTCCCGCCCTTGATCTCCAGATACTTGTGGATCACATACAGGGCGTTCATCTGCTGCCTCTTGTACTCATGAAGCCTTTTTACCTGGATATCCAGGATGGAGTGATCGTCGATCTCAATGCCCTGGGTCCGCAGAAGATAGTCTTTCAGGAGCTTCTTGTTCTCATGTTTGATGGCCTGAACCTGCCGCAAAGCCTCCTCATCGTCCACAAGGCTCCCCAGCTTCTCAAGTTCCATGGCATCCAGCTTATACCCGTTGCCGATCCTGGAGGTAATCCAGTCCGCCAGCAGATGGTTGCAGTGGAGAAGCCACCGCCTGAAAGTGATGCCGTTGGTCTTATTGTTAAATTTCTCCGGATAGATCTCATAGAATTTGTTCAGCTCATTCTTCTTTAAGATCTTCGTGTGCAGATCAGCCACTCCGTTGACGCTGAATCCATAATGGATGTCAATGTGAGCCATGCGCACATTGTCATCAGGGTCAATGACTGAAAGGCTGTTGTCAACATCTTTTCCGTGATCCTTCTGCCACTTCTCCACCTTCCGTCTGGCTCTGCTGTCCAGGATCTCAATGATCGGCACCAGCTGGGGAACTACCTTCTTCAGATAGCGGATGGGCCATTTCTCCAGAGCCTCCGCCAGAATGGTGTGGTTGGTGTAGGCGCAGGTCCTTGACACGATGTCAATGGCCTCGTCCATGTCAATGCCCTTCCCCATAAGAAGCCGGATCAGCTCCGGGATCACCATGGTGGGGTGGGTGTCATTGATCTGGATCACCGCGTACTCCGGAAGGTCGTGGAGATTGCACCCCTTTGCCATGCACTCATCCAGAATATACTGAGCCCCGTTGCTGACCATAAAATACTGCTGGAAGATCCGCAGCAGATGTCCCTTCTCGTCGCTGTCGTCCGGGTACAAAAACAGGGTCAGATTTCTCTCAATATCTTCCTTGTCAAAGGAGATCCCGTCTGTCACGATCCCCTCGTCCACCGTATCAATATCAAACAGATGGAGCTGGTTAGTGCGGTTGCGGTAACCGGTCACCGCGATATCGTACAGGCAGGAGTGTACGGTCAGATTGCCGAACTTCACCGGATAGCTCACATCCCTGCGGGTCAGCCAACTGTGCTCCTCGATCCACGGGTTTACGGTCTCCTTCTGCAGATTGTTCTCAAACTCCTGCTTAAACAACCCCAGGTGATAGTTCAGTCCGATGCCGTCCCCGTTCAGCCCCAGAGTGGCGATGGAGTCCAGAAAACACGCCGCCAGGCGCCCCAGGCCTCCGTTTCCAAGGGACGGCTCCGGCTCCGCCTCCTCAATCTGGGCCAGATGCTTTCCGGCCTCCTCCAGCTCCTGCTTCACCTGGTCATACATCCCCAGATTGATCAGGTTGTTGGACAACAGTTTCCCGATCAGGAACTCTGCCGAGATGTAGTACAACTTCTTCTTTCCCTGGCCGCTCTCCTTCTCCTTCGCCGCCTTCTGGGTCATGTCCAGAAGCGCGTCATACAGCTGCCGGTCCGTACACTGGCTGACATCCTTATTGTATAATTCCTTCACATACTCTTTTACTGAAACCATAGATAACTCCTTTTTTATAAATTCGTTTTCTGTTTGCGAATACTGCTTTTGCCCTCTAGATCAATAATAGTATGCTAAGTATACGCTTAAGTTTACGCTTTTTTCTTGTCATATCATAGCAAAATATGGTACAATCCTATCAATTATATAAAAACCCATCCGGAAAATCCCAGAAAAATGAGGTATTTATGAAGATTAATGAATACGAATACTATCAAGAGAAGCGAATCCACACCAGCTCCTCCTTCCCCTATGTCACCTACCCCTGCTCCATTCCTTTGGACCGTTCAAAGGTCCCCCTCCACTGGCACGATGATATGGAACTGGTGTATGTGAAGAAGGGAAACGGCATGGTCACTGTGGATTTTATCACCTATAAGGTAAGCGCCGGGGATATCGTGGTCATACTCCCCGGCCAGCTCCACTCCATTGAACAGCAGATGGATCTGTCCATGGAATACGAAAATATTATCTTTCACCTGGACATGCTGTTTCCCCGCCGGGAAGATCTGTGTGTCAACCAGTATTTCCTCCCTCTGCTGCAGCGCCAGGTGGAGATCCCTGTGTTCCTGTGCCGGAATATGGAGTTCTACGAAGCCGCCGCTTCCTGCTTAGACCAGGCGGACAGGCTGTGCGATACGCGCCCTCCTGCCTATGAGCTGTCGGTGAAGGCTCAGCTTTTTCAGTTCTTCTTCGTCCTGTTCTCCCACGCCGTGGCAGTCCCCCAGCCGACCGCCCCGGCCAAAAACAGATCCCTGGACAAGGCCAAGCTGATCTTCAAGTACATTGAGATCCACTACGCGGAAAATCTGACCATAAAAGAGATGGCCGAAACCTGCGGGTTCAGCCAGTCCCATTTTATGAAATTTTTCAAAGCTTCCTTCGGCACCTCCTTTGTGTCCTACTTAAAAGAGTACCGCCTGACAAAGGCCGCCCGGCTTTTAGTGTCCTCCTCAGGCTCCGTCCTGACCATCGCCCAGGAGACAGGGTTTGACAACCTGTCATATTTTAACAGGAGCTTTAAGGAGATGTACGGGGTAACGCCAAGGCAGTTTCGGGAAGGGGTATGAGGTTTGTCCTATTTATTAAATTTACAGAAACTCATTGTCCGGCGTTAACATCCCTCTGACTCCGCCTTATAATAAACACATAGCAGTGATGCTAAAAAGCGGTGTACCCTACCAGTAAGTGGGAGCTAAAAAAGTTTGGCTGAACCTCCAAAGTTCAGCCTTTTTATTTAAAGGAGTATCCTATATGAATTAACTCCGTACTTTAAAATCACATCCATCCCGTCCTGCTTAAGCCTTGTCTCATACCCCTTATCCTCAATCTGGCGAAGCGCCCCCCGGCACCCGGTCTCCAGACTGGAATCGTCGGGATACTTCACTCCATCTCCTCTCCCCCCAATTTTACCATCCGCCATATCAAATGGCAAGGGTTCCCACAGGCCCCACCCTCATAAACTCATACCTGTAGGATCTGCTCCTTTCGTTGCGTACCTTCTTGATTTTACCTCCTTTCTCTGATACAATCATAAAAAATACATAGATGCGCGCTTCGGTCGGATCTGGCCTCCCATAAGCAGACGCCGCCAAGTATCCCATCGCCTATAAAACACAGAAAGAAGGAATCCCCATGACCACGACAGTTACCCTTGGCTCCACCGGCATCACAGTCAACAAAAACGGATTCGGCGCTCTGCCGGTTCAGAGAGTCTCCAAAGAGGACGGCGCCGCCCTGCTGAAAAAAGCTTATGAAAACGGCATCACATTTTTTGACACTGCCCGGGCTTATTCTGACAGCGAGGAAAAGATCGGCCTGGCCCTTAGCGATGTCCGCAACCATATCTACATTGCCACCAAAACCATGGCAGACTCGGCGGAAGGCTTCTGGAAAGACTTAGAAACCAGTCTAACCCTTTTGAAAACCGACTATATTGACATTTACCAATTCCACAATCCCTCCTTCTGCCCAAAGCCCGGAGACGGATCCGGCCTCTATGAAGCCATGCTGAAAGCAAAAGAGCAGGGAAAGATACGCCATATCGGCATCACCAACCACCGCCTGGCCGTGGCCCATGAAGCCATTGAAAGCGGTCTGTACGAAACCCTCCAGTTCCCTTTCTGCTACCTGTCTACCGAAAAAGACTTGGAACTGGTTCAGTCCTGCAAAGACCACAACATGGGCTTTATCGCCATGAAGTCCCTGTCCGGCGGCCTCATCACAAACTCTGCCGCGGCCTACGCCTTTGCGGACCAGTATGACAATGTACTTCCCATCTGGGGAATCCAGAAAGAATCGGAACTGGATGAATTTTTAAGCTACATTGACAACCCTCCTGCCATGACTCCGGAGATCAAAAATCTGATAGAGTCTGACCGCACTCAGCTGTCCGGCAGCTTCTGCCGGGGATGCGGGTATTGTATGCCATGTCCTGTGGGAATCGAAATCAACAACTGCGCCCGCATGTCCCTGCTCTTGCGCCGTTCTCCCTCCGAGGGCCACCTCTCCGCCCAGGGACAGGCAAAGATGATGAAGATCAAAGACTGCCTTCACTGTAACCAATGCATGAGCCATTGTCCCTATGGCCTGAATACGCCGGAACTTCTGACCCGGAATCTGAAAGATTATGAGGAAGTTTTGGCAGGGAAGGTGATGACGACGGATAACTTTTAGGGCATTTCAGGAGAGTAATTAACATAATGCCGGCATTTCGCTCAACCTCTTGACTTAAATGTCAAGAGCAGACAAAATACCGGCATCCCCTTGCCCTTTATCCCATTTAAATAAACGATCCATACACATTCTCTATATTCTGTGTATCCTGTTAACACTTAAACCGCCATCCCACGTATTTCTTCTGCAATAACCATACACTCTCCTGCACAGGTTTTGATATAAGACACAGAAATTTCTGCTGTCCTTCATTCTTCTATATTTACATTTACTACACTTTACAGGACATATCATGAAGTTTATCTCCTCTGTTTCCTATATTGCCTTCACTTTCCAAACATATTAATATATTCCCGGGCCGTCTCTAAGGACAGATTCAGCTTCTTCTGTAACCGTTCCACGATATCATTCTCTGAAAGACCAAAATCAAATCCAGCTTCAACAATACCTCTTGCTTCTCCCCTTGCCTCATTCTCTCTCGCGATTTCATCAAACAATGTACACATATCGAAGTCTCCTTTCTTTGATACCGCGTTATAATCTATCCTGCAGTTTGTCGCTCCCGCCACATCCTCTTCCAGTCCCTCGGAGCTTTTGTATCCCTTTGCGTTACTGTCATACTGCTTCTTATAAATGCCATAATCATATCCCATAACCCGCATAGGCATCGCGTAGTGTATATGCTCCTGATGCTCCATTCCCAACAGCACTAACTCCACTCCAAATGCTGTTGACTTTTTTCTCACCTTTATGCTGTCTCTGGATGCCTGAATACTTTCCGCATAGTCTCTGTGTTCCAGTATAGACGACTCCTCCGTATCCACGTCCTCCAGTTCCTCCGGTTTAATAACCTCTTCCCCATCAAACAACACCGCATTGAAAATATCCGTAAACTGCTCAATATTGCTCCAATAATTTACAGTACGATATCCGGTTTTAAATTTTGTGCTTTCTTTGCCATCCTCTGCTTCCTTCCCATTTACTATCTTTAGTATACTATCAACCGCTAAGGATTTCAAGTTCACAATCTCACTCAATTAAGAGCCGTCTTCTCCTCCTCCAATCATATCCAGATCCTGGCACATAGCGTAAAAATACTCCCCATTCCCATCATCCGCCCCAAGCTCCCTTCCCACTTTCCGTCCCAGATAATCTGCCAGAACTTCCCTGGCTATGATCCCTTCTCTGGCCAGGCACAGATACGCAAATCCCCGATCCTCGGCCGATATGAGCCTCTCCTTTAAAGCCGCCCTGGCAAATGCCATGACAACCTCCGGCGATATCCCCCTTCCCTTCATCAGGACTTTCAAAGCTTAACTTTGACAATACTGCTTCCCCGTATCCCTCTACCTCCGGCACCTTACGGTACTCCCTTCCATTGATCTCATAACCTTCGATCTGAAAGTCCATCTCTCTTTCATCATGATACAGGATATAGGTTATATTTTTTCCGCCAACCTCATCCACCCCGTCATTATTGATATCGCTGCTGAAAACCTGACAGGCCCGCGGAGTCTGATACCTGTACTCCTTTCCTCCGTACTCCCTTTTGGCATATTTCTCCCACTGCCTCATCGTAAATAAATAGCGGTCCGATAGTTCCTGCCCTCTGCCTCCGGCCCCCGCCCAGGACTCTCCGATTCCCCAGAAAAGGCTGTCTTCCCTGGAAATCTCTTTCCCCTCTAAAAGTTGTTCAAAAAACGGCGTTATACTATTTGGGCCTTCTTCGGACAGGAAACAGTAGTAGGTACTTTTGGCACATGCGGTATCCTGCTTCTTGGAATCAAGGAAGCGGAACAGCCCCATGCCCTCATTTGACCTTAAATATATATCTTTCTGAATAAACGATAAATATTGTCTTAAATCAATTCTATAAGCCTTCAATGTGTTATTATTCAACTCTTTTCGGTATTTACAGAATTCCAAATACTGTTCCATTTCTTTTATCATATCCATCATAATCACCCTTATAGAAATTCCTTCTATAATATACGACAAAATAATTCGAAATGATATCCTGCAGGTCAGCGTTTTATCCCCTTCCTTCCGCCCAAAGTTTCTCTTTGGTAAATCTATATATTTTTTCGTATATTATTAGCCAACAACCGTAACCTATAATAAAAATTACAAAACGGAGGTTCTCATGTACGATTTAGGAGAAAAAATAAGAATGTTTCGAACAGCGCGGGGGCTCACACAGACCCAGTTTGCCAATAAGCTGAATCTCAGCAAGTCGTCTATTTCCAAATATGAAAGCGGCCAGAAGTTCCCCACCCTGGAGACCCTGATTAATATCGCTGCTTTCCTTCAAACCAGTCTGGACGAACTTGTCGGTCTGGAAAAGGGCGCGACCATATCGGTCAAAGGACTGACTTCCAGTCAGATGGAGATCATAAACTCTCTTCTTATCGAGTTTCGCAGTGATAAAAAACTGAAAAAAATCGTAATGACTCCACTTCAGAAGGATATTTTCGATAACATGCTCATTGAATTTCTGTCTCTTGACGACAGGTCCAAATAAGATTATTCTCATGGCTGTTAAAAGGGGAGCGCATGATCGCGCTCCCCGTCTTATTCCAGGCCCCTTCTATGGCAGCCTCCCTCTCCTCCCATCCCCGCTTTGGCCCTTTCAGCTTCCGCTTTAGCCTCTTCCTTTGTCTCCTCCGGGTTGTCCACAGTCAACAGTGACAGCCATGCAGTCTGTTCGCTTCTCTTTTTAGGATACGGAATTTTCCGGAAAACGCTAAGTGCTATGAGAAAATATTTCTGCAAAAATCTCATTTTCAAACTCCGCTCAGACAAAGGCGATTGCAAAAGCCAACGGCTTTATCACAGTGGGAGTCATTGACCCCCAGACCTTAATCTCCCCCTACAGCCTGACCACCATCCCCCCCAGCGCCGCCGCGTCCTCCTCCATATGGGTAGACAAGATCACCAGCTTCCCCTCTGTCTTCTCCCGCACATATCCGATCACCTTCCCCCTGGTTTCCTCATCCAGCCCCGCAAATGGCTCATCCATCACAAGGATATCATACGCCGCCAGAAGCGCCCTGCACACGGCCGTCCGCCGCTTCATGCCGCCGCTTAACGTATACACAGGCCGGGATACGCACTCTTCAGGCAAGATCCGGCACAGCTCCCCTCTGGCCGCCTCCTTAGTCACAAAGCGGTCCGCCGTCATCATCACATTGTCAAGGGGCGTGTAGGCCTCACACAGCCGATCCTCCTGAAAGACCGCGCTAAACCGCTTCCCCTCCACCCCCTTTATCTCCCCTGTGTCCGCCCTCTCAAGACCCATGAGGATCCGCAGAAACGTGGTCTTCCCCGTCCCCGACGGCCCCATAAGGCAGTAAATCCCCTTGTCCCCAAACTTAAGATTCACCCCCTGCAGTACCTGCAGGCCGTCAAATACCTTGCTCACATCACGAATCACCAGACTCATGCCCGCCTCCCCCAGGGGTTATCCGGTCCAAAATCCCCAGCACAGCCCGCTCAAACAGAGCGCTGACCAGGATAATAACCAGCGTCCATGCCAGAACATCCCCTGTATTCAAATAAATTTTCGCCATATAAAGCTTCTCCCCCACAGAATGGTCCGGAACCCCGATCACCTCCGCCGCCACACCGGACTTCCAGCTCATGCCCAGGGCGATCCTGCACCCGCTTTTCAGGTAGGGAAGCAGGGCCGGAACAAAGATATACCGAACTTTCCTGGCCAAAGGCATCCGAAAAACCCTTGCCATCTCCAAAAGCTTCCCGTCCGTGCTCTTAAGCCCTGCCAGGGTATTAACATAGATCATAGGCAGGACCACAATAAACGCGATAAGCACCGACAGATTCCCCGACCCGGCCCAGATCAGAGCCAAGATCACGAAAGACGCCACGGGAATGGATTTCAAAAGCACCATAATCGGTTCCAGCAGATCTCTCACAACCGCCAGCCTGTACCCCAGTCCTCCCAAAACCACCCCAGCCCCGAAAGCAGACAAAAACCCCAGGCTGATCTTCCCGAACGAATACGCGACGGAGCGCCAGAAATCCCCGTCAGGAATCAGACGCCCCAGAGCCAGAACCGTATCCCACGGCCCCACCAGTATAATATGGTTGTCAACATAAAGGGCACCCAGCTGCCACACCAGTATCCAGAAACCGATGGCAAGCAGCCTCCGCCCAAACTTTCCGCGATTCCCCTTCATAAACGCTCCTGTAAACCAAACTTATTTTCTAAGAACCGTCCCGCACCTGCCGTAACGACATCAGGGGACAGACTCTGTCCGCCCCCCGATCTATCTCCGGAAAATTCCAAATCCGCTGCCTACGGAATATAGTAAAACCCGTCGTCCGGCAGCTTTCCTCCCACAGAAGAGGCATCCTGACCAAACAGAACATTCAGATATCCGGACAGCATGCCCTTCATCTCCTCCCCGTCTATGCACACGATGCTGCAGTAGGGAATGGCCTTCTGGGCAACCGGGGCCTTCTCAATGATCCCCGCTTTGGCCACCAGATCACCTGCCTCCTCCACATTACTGTTGACAAACTCCGCAGACTCCTTATGTTCCTCCATAAACACCTTCACAGCCTCCGCCATGGCGCCGTCCTCCAGCACTTCCTTCCGACAGACCGTAACCCCGGTCACCAGACGCCCGCCGTCCGAAGCCTCAAGCTGATCCCACTGCTCCGTCAGATCCATAACCATCTTCAGATTCTCATTCTGAGCCATGGCCGCAGTCACAAAAGGCTGAGGCAGAAGGCCGATGGCATCCGGCTGCTCCTTCAAAATCGCGGCCACCTCCGCGGCCTCCGACTTGTACTCAATGGTCACATCCCCGTCCCCAAGGCCGTTTGCCGACAGCAGATGCCCAAACACATAATCCGGGGTAGTGCCTTTGCCTGTCATGTACACGGTCTTCCCCTTAAGGTCCGGGATGGTCTTCAAAGAATCATCCCCTGCCACCACGTACAGAACCCCCAGCGTATTAATATTCAAAACCTCAATCCCCTGCCCGGTCTTCTGGTACAGAATACTTGCCATGTTGGCCGGAACCAGGGCAATATCCAGATCCCCTGACACCATCTTCCCCACCAGCTCATCCGCCGCAGTGACCATGGTAAACTCATAGGAACCCTTGGCCTCCCCCTTGGAAGCCTTATCCATCAGAGACACCATCCCCATGGTGGTGGGCCCCTTCAGGGAACCGACCCGCAGAGCCGCTGTCTCACCGGCCGGATCCTGACCTGCGTCCTTTTTGGCCTCTGTCCCGTCTTCCGCCTTTGCCTGCTCCTCTTTGCCCCCATCGGCCCCACTGCTCTCAGCCCCTTCCCCTGCCCTCTCCCGGGAGGTTTCGGCAGCGGTACTCTCCACAGCCGTCACGGTCTCAGGTCCGGTCTCCTTAGAAGAGGAGGAACATCCCCCCATCACAGCCGCCGTCACGGCGCACGCCACAAAGATTGACAACACTTTTCTCATACAAAAATCCTCTCTTTCTTTCCCGTAAGTATGCTTTCGGGTTAGTTGTATTCACCGCCAATTCTTCTACCCGGCCTGCGGCTCGGCCGCATATCCCATGTCGCCTCCAGCCAACGGCTGCAGACCTGCGCCCGCCGGCGCACCCTGGTATTATACCATCATCCATACGGTTCTGTCCAGACATACCAAAAATGGTATTGATTTTTCCTACTGCTCCGCCAGTTCCCTCTGTTTATGCACAAAGATCGTGGCGGCTGTAACGCCGATGCCTGCCAGCCCAAATGTCAGCCCTATATCGGAATAATCCAGCAAAATTCCAAACAATATCATAGC
>CAJUPQ010000015.1 GCA_910588505.1 uncultured Hungatella sp.
GAGGAAAAGGTTTTTATATCTGCCAAAGGGTGCGGGCTGCTCCCCACTCACTCCCTTTAGTTGGTTCTCTTTTAGTTTGTTTATTGTAAGTTGGTTAGGGGTCAGTTTTCCGTCCAACGCAAGGGGCGGTTTTCCGGCTGTATGGCTTGTCGTTTAAGTCAACGGCAACGGCGTAATTATCGTAATTGGTAACCGGAAACCCCAAAGCCCGGGCGATCTTCACTGCCTCCTCCAGGACTTTGGCACACTTCTCCCCAAATGGCATGCCGGGCGGCGGCTCTGATTTCAGGCTGTCTATCCTCATCAGCCTGAATATATCCAGGACCATCTCCTCCTCGCGGCTGTGAAAATATTCCCGGATCCTCTTTTGCGTTTCTTCCCTGCCCATCTCAATCCCTCATCCTCTCCATGATCTTCAGCAGATACCCGTATACCCGGTGAAAACTTCCCATATCCATATACTCGTCTACTGTGTGCATATTGTCGTGAACAGACCCCAGCATGACCACATCCTGGCCCGATATCTTCACGTAAAACCAGCTTGGCTCCAGCCCGCCGGGACACGTAACCTCGTGAAGTTCCTGGCCGCAGCTCTCCACATAGACCTGATTGGCCAGCTTGCGCAGAGCGGAATCCTGGTCATACCCCAGGAACGGTATCTGGGCGACGTGTCATTGGCAAATCCAAAAGCCTGACACAGAACCTGCATGTGGCACACAAACTCCTGCTCCGGCCCGCTGGTCAGGGAACGGGCCGACATGACCACCTGGAACGTATTCCCCCATACCGCACATCAATTCCACTCTGCAGCTGTCCGGGCTTCGATTCTCCCCCCACGCCGCCCTTCATCTGGCACAGATGGAACGGATAACCGGCGTGGATAACGCCCTCCAGATACGGGCCGCCATCTTCACCGCATTGGCGCACTCCTGATGGGTCACGCCGCGGATAACGATTCCTGTAACCTTTGAGATCTCAAAACACAGGGCTGGCCCTGACGCCGACACAAACTCCAGGTGCTTTTTGGCCCTGACCTGATCGCTGCAGGCCGACACCACATAGGTCACGGTCTCCCCGTCGCCGTCAAGCCCGATCATCCGTTTACCCCGCAGACCGGACACGTCGAAAAGTTCTGCTCCCACCATGGACTTGTGCTCCTCCTGGGTGGTAAACACACACTCCAGCACCAGCTCAATGGGATCAGTCCTGAAATTGTGGGAGCTGTCCATGGTCTTTGCGCACACCATATCCATGTGAGCCTGAAGGATCAGAGGCCCTGCCTTCTCATACCTGTCAGACGCCGGCTTCTCCACTACCACGTTCCACCACGCATCCCGTCTGCAGGAGAGCCCTCTCTCCCTGTCCTTTTCCTCTGTGTCCAGAGGCTCATACCCCTTGGTTCCCCAGTAAGCGATCAGATATCCCGCCGTAAATATAATGGCAGTCACCGCCCCGTAGATGGCAAACCCCTTCCGGTCATTGCCCTGGCCAAACAGAGCCACTGCCGGAAGCGTAGCCGCCGGGATCAAGGTGGACGGGATCTTGGTCTGGTAAACCTTAAACTGCATCAGCTTTGCCCGCTCAAACTGACTCTGGGTAAGCCTTGCGGGAAGTGTGTTCATGGGAACCTGCAACGTGGCCAGCAATGTGCTGGAAATGACAAACATGATGGCAACCCAGAAGATCTTCCCCATATCCGCCAGCTCCGGAATAAAGAAGCAGAGGAAAATACTCACCCTCGCACACAGCCTCCCTTCCCTCCCTGGCTTCACGACACCCCTCGCCCCCTTGCTCACTCAATTAAATATCAAGAAGCCCCTCAACAATAACTTCCTAAATCCACTACATTCACCCCCCCAAACTAAAACAGCCCACATGACAAACCATCACATGGGCTGCACCTCCTACATCCTATTCCATTCCCTAAACATCCAGCACATACGCCACAATCAACTTCGCCGTATTCTCAATCCCGTCCATATGGCACCGCTCCATAGCATGGCTTCCAAACACCGCCATCCCGAAGGCCCCGGCCGCCACATTATTTCCGGCCTTTAACGCCGCGTTGGCGTCGGTGCCGTACCGGTAGAAGATATCAATGGCATACTTGCACCCGGCCTTCTCAGCCTGGCCGATGAGCCGGTTGGTCAAAGCCCTGTCATAAGGCGTGGAGGCGTCCTTGCGGCAGATGCTGACCGAATGCTCGTCCCCGTCATAGTCCGGCCCGATAAGTCCGATATCCACGGCCACAAATTCCTCCACCTCAGGCGGCACGTAAGTCCCGCCCAGGCCGATCTCCTCAAAATGGGGGAACGCCAGAAGAGTCCTGTACTTTGGCTTTAACCCGTTGTCCGTCAGGTACTTAAGCATCCCGAAGCAAGCCGCCACAGCCGCCTTGTCATCCAAAAACCGGGATTTCACAAACCCCTTCTCCGTGTACTGAAAATGGGGCTCCGGGTAGATGATATCCCCGTGGCGGATCCCCAGCGCCCTCACCTCATCCTTTGTGTGGACATCCTCATCCAGGCTGATAAGCATGGTGTTCTCATTTCTCTCCAGAGTCTTGGCATCGTCAAACACGTGGACAGAGTGGGACTGGCAGGCCATGATGCCGCTGTACTTCTTTCCCTCCCTGGTAACCACATGGACTGTCTCCCCCTCCAGGCTGGGGAAATTTAAGCCTCCCAGCTGCCGAACGCGCAGGCATCCATTGTCGTCGATCCTGCGGACCACCATGCCAAGGGTGTCCAGGTGGGCTCCCACCATAACAGTCCTTGAATTGTCCTCCCCCTCGATCGCAATATAAGCCGTATGCTTCCTGTCATAAGTCACCTTCTGCCCAAACATCCCCGCATACTTCTCGATCACAGGGTTGATCTCCTCATAGTAGCTCACCGGACTGGGCGTGCTGATGATCTCCTCTAGGCACTTTAACACAAACTCATTGTCAATCTTATACTCCATCATCCCATCTCCTAATCTTAAGCCGCCCGGCCGCGTCTCCCAAACCGCCTCTAATCCGCTCAGACGCGGCCCCGGGCAGCCCGTTCATTTTTAAAACTCCTCGCTAAAATGGCAGGCCGTAAAATGACCTTTCTCGTTCTCTTTCAGTTCCGGCGTCCTCTCAAAACACTCCGGCTTTGCGTACTCGCACCTGGGCGCGAACCGGCATCCCGGCTTCGGGTCTATGGGAGAGGTGATCTCCCCCTTAAGCAAGATCCGTTTTTTCTTCTCACCCAGCTTTGGCACAGGGATGGCCGACAGAAGGGCCTTGGTGTAGGGATGGGTGGGATGCTCAAACAGCCTCTCCGCAGGAGCGTGCTCCACCACCTTCCCCAGGTACATGACCATGATCTCGTCGGAAAAATAGTTCACCACCGAAAGGTCATGGGTAATGAAAATATACGTAAGCCCCAGATCATGCTGCAGCTCCTTTAACAGGTTCAGGATCTGGGCCTGAATAGACACGTCCAGGGCTGACACCGGCTCGTCGCAGACGATAAACTTAGGCTTCATGGCCAGGGCCCTGGCGATTCCGATCCTCTGCCGCCGTCCCCCGTCCAGCTCATGGGGGTAGGTGTTCACCAGACGCTCCGAAAGGCCCACCAGCTCCATCAGCTGCAGCACATGATCCTGCTGCTCCTTCTTGTTCTTATGTACCTTGTAAAGCCGCAAGGGCTCCCCGATGATCTCACTGACCGTCTTTCTGGGGTTCAGGGACGCAAACGGGTCCTGGAAAATGATCTGCATCTGGGATCGGAGACGGCGCATCTCCTGGCTGGATACTTTCGTGATATCCTTCCCCTCAAAGAACACCTCCCCGCTGGTAGGCTCATGGAGCCGCAGAATCGCCCGCCCTGTGGTGGACTTGCCGCAGCCGGACTCCCCCACTACGCCCAGGGTCTTCCCCCTCTCCAGGGAAAAGGTCACGTCGTCCACCGCGTGAAGCACCCCGTTAGGCGTATTAAAATACTTTTTCAGATTCTTCACATCCAGCAGGATATCACTCATGGCCGTCACCTCCTAAAGTCACTCCCGTCCCCTCCTCATAAGCCAGACAGGCCACCATGTGGGTGTCGGAAAGCTTTGTCACCGCCGGAACCCGGCTCTTGCAGATGTCTTTGCAGTACTTGCACCTGGGATGGAACGCACACCCTGCCGGCAGGTCCGTAGGGTCGGGCATCAGCCCCGGTATGGGCTTTAACTGCTCGCTGCGGTTGTCAATATTGGGCAGGGACCCGAATAAGCCTTCCGTGTAGGGATGGCTTGTACTGTTGAAAATATCCTCCAGGGTTCCGTGCTCCACAATACGCCCCGCGTACATAATGCTCACATTGTCGCACACTTCCGCCACGATCCCCAGGTCATGGGTGATCATCAGCATGGATGTGCCGTACTTCTCCCTCAGCTTCTGCATCAGGTCCAGCACCTGGGCCTGAATGGTCACGTCCAGGGCTGTGGTGGGCTCGTCGGCGATCAGCAGATGAGGATTGCACACCAGCGCCATGGCGATGATAACCCTCTGCTTCATGCCGCCGGAAAACTGGTGGGGGTACTCACTCCCCCGGTTCCCCGGGATTCCCACCATCTCAAGCATGGCCATGGCCTTCTTAAGGGCCTCCTTCTGGTCGATCTTCTCATGGAGCTGGATCACCTCCGCGATCTGGTCCCCAACAGTCATAACCGGATTCAGGGAAGTCATGGGGTCCTGAAAGATCATGGACACCTGGCTGCCTCTGATGCCCTCCATCTCCTTCTCACTGTAGGAAAACAGATCCTTTCCCTCCAGGGTGATGGAACCCCCGGTGATCTTTCCCGGCGGGTCCGGCACCAGCCGAAGGATGGACAGGGCCGTGGTGGTCTTGCCGGCCCCTGTCTCCCCCACCAGTCCCAGGGTTTTGCCCTTCTCAATGGCCAGGTCAATTCCGTTGACCGCCTTCACCACGCCGTCCACGGTCTCAAACCGGACTTCCAGGTCCTTTATCTCCAATGTATAGTTGGTATCATGTTCTGCCATTTCCTGCCTCCTCTACTGTTTAAGTCTTGGGTCAAGGGCATCCCGCAGCCCGTCTCCCAGCAGGTTCAGGGCCAGAATGGTGATCACAATGGCAAGTCCCGGGAACAGAGTCAAGTGTACCGCGTCCCGAAGGAAATTGCGCCCTCCCGAAAGCATGGCGCCCCACTCCGGATCCGGCGGCTGAACCCCCAGGCCGATAAAACTTAAGGACGCCGTGGAGAGAATCGCCCCCGCCACGGACAAAGTGGCCTGAACGATAATGGGAGCCAGGCAGTTGGGGATGATCTCCCGGAAGATGGTGGTTACGTTGGTGGCCCCGATGGCCCGGGACGCCTCCACAAACTCCTGGTCCTTCACGCTCATAACCGCCGCCCGGACGATCCTGGCGTAAGTGGGAATGCCGGACACGCCGATGGCCAGCATCACGTTCACCAGGCTGCTGCCCAAAGCCGCCACAATGGTCATAGCCAGAAGGATGCTTGGCACCGCCAGGAAGATATCCATGACGCGCATGATAACATTGTCAATCCTGCCGCCGTAAAATCCCGCAAACGCTCCCAAAATACCTCCCAGTATCAACGATACGGACACGGAGATCAGTCCCACCACCAGAGACACCCTGGATCCGTGGATGATCCTGGCGAAAATATCCCTTCCGAACTCGTCGGTTCCGAACCAGTGCTCCGCGCTTGGCCCTTTTAACCGGTTGGCAATATTCTGGGCGACAACCTTGGTCTCATAATCCGCTATAACATCGGCAAACACCGCGCACAGCACCAGAACCACCAGGATCGCCAGACCCAGCATGGCCATCTTATTTCTCGCCAGACGCTGGCACACTTCCATGGCCATAGAACGCTTTTTTGCTTTCTTATTCTCCACTGCTGTCACCTCCTTATTTGTATTTTGACTTGATCCGCGGATCAATGTATGCGTAAAGGATGTCCACACACAGGTTTACGATGCTGAAACAGATGGAGAAGATGATCACGCAGCCAAGCACCGCGGGCGTGTCCTTTGCCTTTATGCTGTTGACCAGGTACGTGCCCACTCCCGGCCAGGAGAACACGGCCTCCGTCAGCACGGCGCCGCCCAGGAGGGAGCCGAACTGGAGTCCGATGACCGTCACCACGGGGATCAGGGCATTTTTTAGCGCATGTTTATAGATAACGCTTCTGTAGCCCACGCCCTTGGCCTTGGCCGTGCGGATGTAGTCCTGACGGATAACCTCGAGCATAGAGGAGCGGGTCGTTCTCGTTATGTTGGCCATACAGCCGGTGCCCAGGGTGATGACCGGAAGCACCAGGGCCTTCCACCCTTCCGAACCGCCGGAGGGGAACCACCGCAGATGGAGGGAGAAACCGATGATCAGCATAAGCCCCAGCCAGAAGTTGGGCGTGGCTACACCTAAAAGGGCAAAGACCATACTCACGCTGTCTATGAGAGAATACTGTTTTGTGGCTGAAATAATGCCGATGGGGATGGACAGGACCACGGCAAAGACCATTCCCCAGAATGCCAGTTTCAGTGTGTCCGGAAATCTGGACATAACCTCAGTGAAAACAGAACGTCCGGATTTGTAAGAAGTGCCCAGGTCTCCGTGGGCAAGCCCAACCATGTAGCGCCCGTACCGAATCAGCACCGGGTCGTTGAGCCCTAACTCCTCATTTAATGCCTCTATGGCCTCTATGGGGGCATCTTCCCCAAGAATGGTCCTGGCCGTATCTCCCGGCGCCAGAGACATAATAAAGAAGACCAGGAAGGAGACACCTATCACTACCGGAATTAACATGATAAGACGCTTGATGACGTATTTATGCATGGTGAATTCCTCCTTCTTATACTTTATGTTGCTTTATCATGAACTGCAGTGTCCTGACACGCGTGCTTTTTGACGCTTCCCTATGACCCTTTGTCATGAACCGCAGGCCCCTTACCTGCGTGCTTTTGCGCGCTTTCTTCTAACCCTTTGTTAAGAACCACAGATTCCTGACTTGCACGTCAGCGTGCTTTCTTATTTGACAAGTGTACGCTCTGGGCGTACTTTCTTAGCATAATTGTCACCAACCGCATCCGGCTGGTGACAATCACGCATCTAAATGGACTTCTTCCACTGAATCATGAATCAATAGTGAAGCGCATAGAAATCATGCATCTGAATCGGAGAAGGAGTCATGCCCTTTAACTCCGCGTTGCGGGCGATCAGACCTGTCGGGGAGTACAGCGGAACCCAAACCGCCTCATCAGACAGAGTCTTAAGGATCGTCTCATAATCCTTCTGCACTGCCGCCTTGTCACGGTTCACAGCCGCGTCATCCACCAGCTTGTCAACCTCCGGATTCTTATAGAAGGAACGGTTTCCGCCTGCTCCGGAATTAGCACTGGTAAACAGCGGACGGTAGGTGTTGTCCGGCTCTGCGTTGGCAACCCAGCCTGCCAGACAGGCATCATGCTCGCCGTTGCCGGTCTTCTCGTAGAAGGTGGAAGCCTCCATCTGCTCAATGTTCATGGTGATCCCAAGCTCGGCTAAGTTAGCCTGAATAACCGTAGCCGTGGTAGCCCGGGTAGAACCTGCCACGTAGCAGGTAAAGCTAAACCCGTCCGCATAGCCGGCCTCAGCCAGAAGGGCTTTTGCCTTCTCCACATCATAGTCATACTTGGTGACCACATCATAGTATCCGATGGCAGCCGCGCCGATGTAGTTGTCAAACGTCTGACCCTCATTGTTCACGGACGCCACCACGATATCAGCCTTGTTGATGGCGTGGCTCAAAGCCTGTCTCACCTTTACATTGTCAAAAGGCGCCTTTGTCTCATTTACGGTAAAATACTCTACATGGGTGGACGTGTACTCATCCAAAGCCAGCTTGCTGTTATCCCTGATCTTCCCAGCGTCTGTGGTGGGAACGCTGATAAGCAGGTCCAGCTCCCCGTTCTCCAGAGCGATGGTCCTTGCGGAATCCTCGGAAATGACCTTAAAGGTCAGCTTGTCATTCTGAGCCGCCCGCTCGGGGTTAAAGTAGTCCGGATTCTTTACCAGAGTAAAGGAAGCGCCGGGAGTCCATCCCTCAAACTTGTATGGGCCTGTTCCCATGGGCTCGTCCTCGATCTTTTTACCCTCAGCCAGAAGCTTTTCCACGTGGGCCTTGCTAAGGATGGCGCAGCCGGAGTGGTTCAGAGAAGAAACCAGGGCGTTGGAAGGCTCATTCATGTGGATCACAAAATGGGTGTCGTCCTTCACCTCAACAGAATCGATCATGGACACCAGATGGCCCACCTTTGGGGACTCCTTCTGGCTTTCCAGGGAGAACTTTACATCCTCCGCGGTCAGGGTGGAACCGTCGTGGAACTTCACCCCTTCTTTCAAAGTAAACTCTACGGTCACATCATCTATGTACTCCCAGCTGTCTGCCAGATCTCCCACAAACTCATTGTCCTCCGTAAGACGTACCAGGTTGCTGTAAATGTGTCTCGTAGCATAGGCAGATGCCGTATCATTGTGATTGTGAGGGTCCAGAGAAGTCAGGTCTGTGTTGATCCCGATGTTGATCTCCTGGCTTCCTCCCGCGGATCCCCCTGCCGCCGCGGAACTGCCTCCTCCATTACCCGAATCTGAGCTGCCTCCGCCGCAGCCCGCCAGCAGGCTCGCCGTCATAACGCCTGCAAGGATTGTGCATAAAACTTTTCTCACTTGTCTCTCTCCTTTTGCTGTTATTTTTTGGCAGCGCGGGCAATTCCCGCTGCCATTGAGGATAAAAATACATAATGGGCTTTTTAAACCCAGCCCTTAAATGTATATTTTGTCACAAAATATGCATAATGTCAATTCCTCTTTCTTCATTTTCCGGGAAAAAATCACAGGATCTGATCACAAATCGTCTATTTTCCCCTTTCTTCTTCCAGTAACGCCAATGATTTCACCATATAGACGAGAAAAGATTAACGTGGTATACTCTATTTTAAAGATACATTTACCTAAGGGAGGATTACGTATGAGAAATGACGACTATACAGATGAACTTGATTTTGAGCGGGATTACGACACCATACGCCAGATCCAGCCGCCGCCTAACCGGGGAGGCTACTATATCGCCCCGGACCGCCGCCGGTTTGGAGGAAGAAACCGCCGCGACTCATTAGGCGGCTTTCCCACAGCCCTCATAGCGGCTCTCCTGGCCTTTGTTCTGGGCTGTCTGGCCGGGTTTGGAGGCGGATACCTCCGATGGGGCCGCGAAAAGCCTTACACCGTGGACCTAAAGGCCATCAAAGCCCCTGACTGGATCGACCAGGTTTTCATCCGAAAAAACATCTTCTCACGGCCCGACGTATCCTTAAAGCGGGTCAGCAACATTGTCATCCACTATGTGGGAAACCCTGGCACCAGCGCCCAGGCCAACCGGAACTATTTTGACGGCCTGGCAGACCAGGACCCTGAAAAAGGCGGTTCCTCCTCCTCAGCCCACTTTATCATCGGCCTTGAGGGAGAGATCCTCCAGTGCATCCCTGTCAGCGAGATGGCCTACGCCAACGCCCCCCGCAACAACGACACCATCTCCATCGAGACCTGCCACCCGGACGAGACAGGCCAGTACAACCAGGAGACTTACGATTCCCTGGTAAAGCTTACTGCCTGGCTGTGCAAGGAACTGGAACTGTCCCCAAACGACGTTATACGCCACTATGATGTCAACGAAAAAGGATGCCCCAAGTATTTTGTGGACCATGAGGACGCGTGGAAACAGTTTAAAAAAGATGTAAAAGATGCCCTGAAGGATCTGAAATGATTCTTTCCAGCAGCCTCAGCGCATAAGATAAATTAAATCTTCCCTGCTGACGACGCCCCAGCGGCGTCCTGGAGAACCCTATGACTCCCTGTGAACTTCCTATGATGATCTCTGCCATCGCCAGCTGCATCGCTGATGGCAGATCCGCTGATGAGATCGCCCTGATCAGCTCCATCTTCTCCCAACTGGGCGACACCCTTGACACTATCGCCGCCCAGCAGGCTCTGTGCAGCCCCGGGAACCAGTGACATTCCCGGGGTGCTTTCATCTTGCCTCTGACCCGAATAAAACAGAACTTTAAGTTTGTCCCTAAAAAACCCCCACGTTCTGAACTCCGTCGCTGTCCGTGGTATACAGGGCGCACTCCTGGGGATGGCCTGCCCTGGGTTCGAAATAGTACCATTTCCCGTCAATTTCCTGCCAGTTGGTCAGCGCATAGCCGTCCTGGTTAAACCGGTACTTGTGGCCATTAATGATTTTCCAGGCAGATGTTACATAGCTGTGGTTCGTATCCGCATACCACCATCCGTTGGCATCCCGGTTCCACCCCTGAGAATATTGGGGCGTCTCCACCAGAGACCAGTCAGGCCTTCCGTAGCCTGCAATGGCCTGGTGGCTTAAAGGATACGACTTGGCCCACACTCCGCCGCCGTTGGCCACCACCTCCGCCGTACTGCTGGTGTTTCCCTCGATGGTGTAAACCCGGTCAGAGGCCACTCTCTCCACAATACCTGTGTGGTAGATACGCGCCGTATTCTTAAAAAATATCTGATCCCCAGGCTGGGGGGACTGTTTCCACAATCCCTTATCCTTAAAGTGCTTGGCCGACGTAGGGGTGTAAGCGCTGAATCCGCCCAGAAGCTTCCGGGTGCCGATCTCTCCCAGAGCCTTCACAAAACACCAGTCCACAAACATATCGCACCATGGCTGCCCCTGGAGCGCCGGATACAGATCTCTTGCGTACTTGGTAAAATTGTTCTTTCCCGCATTGGCGGTCTTGCTGTCCAGATCCCTGTCCGAAGCTTTCTCCAGGTATCCTCTCTCCTCCTTGGCTATATGAATTACGCTTTCTGCTCCATTCATAAAATACCTCCCGAACGTTTAACTATCTACATGAAAGCGGCATAGAAACCGCCTGGTATATACTATGCCGCACTTCCACAACTTGTACCTTCCGGGAGAGGACGCAGGCAGGCTTCCCTCCGCCAATCCGCCAATCCGCCAATCCGCCAATCCGCCAATCCGCCAATCTACTAGAGCGATGTACTAGTCTTCCACTCCATGCCTTGGACAGATATCTTTGAGACAGCACCTGTCGCAGAAAGGCTTTGTCCGCGCCGTACACACATCCCGGCCGTGATACACCAGCCTGTGGCAGAAATCACTCCCTTCCTCCGGCGGCACCAGCTTCCACAGGGCCATCTCCACCTTCTTCGGTTCCTTCATGTGATCCACCAGCCCCATGCGGTTCACCAGCCGGATACAGTGGGTATCCGTCACAATGGCCGGCTTTCCGAACACGTCCCCCATAATAAGGTTAGCGCTCTTTCTGCCCACCCCCGGCAGTTTTAAAAGGGCATCAAAATCATCCGGCACCCGGCCTCCATACTCATCCCTCAAAATCTTCATGCAGGCGCTTATATCCCTGGCTTTGCTGTGCCCCAGGCCACAGGGCTTCACGATCTTCTCGATCTCCTCCACCGGGGCGTCCGCAAGAGCGGCTACGTCCGGGTACTTTTTATACAGGCCCTCCACCACCACATTGACCCTGGCGTCCGTACACTGGGCCGCCAGCCGCACGCTGACCAAAAGCTTCCACGCCTGGTCATAATCCAGGGTGCAGCCGGCCATGGGATACTCCTTTTTCAGGCGTCTGATGATCTCCAACGTTAACTCTTCTTTTGTCATGGCTGTGTATTGTCCTCCCTACTATTTAAACCACTAAAGCTCAATCTGTTTTAATCTCTTCTCAACTTTCGAATCTGCAAAATCCAACCACATAATCCTGCTTTAAATGCGCAAGGATTGCCGCCTTTGCGCCGGTTGACAGATACTCCCAATACAGATTCCCCCAAACCGATCCGTAAAATAGTTTCCGTCATAAAACCTGCCTCCTTGCTCTATTTCTTCCAATCGCGTCCAACTGCTGAATCCAAAGGAGACAGCTTTCACCGCCCCCGCCGATACTCCCGTATCACCTCCTCAATCTCCGTATAATCCCGCTCAAACAGCTCCTCACTGATCTGCCGCCCCAGAGTCTCTTTGGGAACCCGCTCCAGGATCTTCTCTATGACAAACCGCTTCCCCTTATCCCTGTACCTTGGCATCCGGTTGGCCTCCTGGATGCGGGCCAGCTCCGGCCTCCACAGAAAAGCAAGCTTCCCTCTCCAGTCCACCTCCGGATTCCTCCCGGCCTCCCTCAGCACATAGAAGTCCACCTGGCTGCCCCACTGCTCCACGGTGATGATCCCCCACCACTTTGGCACATGCTCCTCAATATGACCTCCGTGGGTAGACCCTGCCACCACAAAATTGTAGTCAAAAAAACGGTTGTAATCCTTCACCTGTCTCTTAAGCCTGGCGTAGGTGTCCGCGTCGCTTTTGATCTCAATGCCTACCAGGGCATCCTCCATGACCATCACCGCGTCCGCCCGGGACCGGCCCATCTGCTTCTCCTCCAGGATCCTTACCTTCCCGTACCGCTCCTCCAGAAACTCAAACAGCGGTTCCCTGATGTCCTTATCGTACAGCATACGAAACTCCCTGTTCCATCATCACCCTGCACTCCTTCCTCCTTCAGGCAAAAGCGTCGCACAGACCGTCCAGCTCTCCCGTATCCTTTCCCGCCTCATGGCGAAACCACGCCATCACCTGATCAATAAATAAATTGATTATATCCCAAGGGCAGTACACATCCGCATCGCCGAAACGGTAACCGTCGTACCACTCTTTGATCAGCTCGTATTTCTGCTCCAGACCATAAAACCGCAGCATATCCATAACTTCCCTGTCCGAAAATCCAAAATACTCGTCAATAAGAAGGATCACCTTCTGCCCTTATCTTCTGAAAACTCTCAATACCAATAGGCAGCTTCGCAGCCACCCCCAATCCAAACACCTCCTTTATGTCCGCGGACACACTCTACATATCAAATCCCCCGAAATCAATCTCCAGGTCCTCAAAGATCCCCACCGGCACCCTGTCCCCGAACCCGTAGATCTTCATATCCATCTCCTCCCCCTGAAACTGGTAGGTGACGATCTTCTCCTTCAAAGGGTCAACCACCCAGTACTCCCGGACGCCCCCGTTCCAGTACTTGCGCAGCTTTAAAGTGTAGTCCTTCTTCCCTGTACTCTCAGAGATTACCTCCGCCACGAAATCCGGGGCTCCCTTCATCCCCTTATCATCCAGAAACTCCCTTCTGCACACGACGGACAGATCCGGCTGCACCACGGTCCTGTCATCCTCATCCAGCCGCACGTCAAAAGGCGCCATGTATACCCGGCACGCCCCCTTCTTCTTCCGTATATAATCCTTCACACAGTAATACAGCTCTCCCAGAATCTCCTGGTGGACCCGCCCCGGCGCCGCCATGTAGTAGAACTGCCCGTCAATCAGCTCCGCCCGTACCTTCTCCGGCAGGGCATAATAATCTTCCACCGTGTACTCCGCCCCGTACCGAAGAACCTCCTCCCGTGCCACACTCACATAGGGCCCGTCCTCATCCTCATAAAAATACATTCCCAGCACCGTTTCCAGAGCCAGCAGGGTGGTGTACTTAGGCGACTTGGTGGCTCCGCTGAATATCTTGTTCACAGTCCCCAAAGGCACTCCCGACCGCTCCGCCAGCTCCTGATTGGTCAGGTGCAGGTCCTTTTTTCTCTGCTTCATCTTCTCCAGGTTCATCATACCATTTTCCTCCTGTCCCTGGCTTGAATTACTTTCTTTATTATACTATTTTTACCGTTTACGGTCAAGTTCTGCTTTCATTTTTATATTTCTCTTTGCTGTTTGCAACCATTCATTACTAATCTCCGCATTATTATTCAAGGGGGAACTGAATTGAGTGTATTATTGAGTGAGCAAAGGGGCGAGGGTTGTAGGGAAGGCAGGAGGGCTTAACCCCTCCTGCCTTCCGCTTTAAGGGCTCATCGGAATGTTTGGCATATCTGAATCCGGACTTGACATCTCTCCTTCTCTCACTGGCTCCACGACACCCCTCGCCCATGCTCACTCAATAATACACCAAATTCAAATCCCCCATACATCGTAACATCCCCGCCATATCCCCCGCAAATACCATTTGACGCAAGCCCCCAAACCCCCTATAATAAACCATAGCAGCAAAATACAGATCAGGCGGTCTGCTGACCCTCAGACTGCCAGCTTAATCACCGGCCGCCGGATCACCTGGCGCTTACCCAGACAGATCCGGCGGCCCCATCACCATGTACTGCCAAAGTCTCTCCAGCTTTTGGAACCGAGACCAGACGTACATCACCACAGACAGGAGGAATACCCTTGATACCTTACACGCAGAAATACCTTCTGGACCATCCGATTTCGTTCACCCCCATGGGTGAGATCGCCGGCTTTTCCGTGCGTCCCGGTCTCTTTGACGTAAACGGAGCCATGGCCCTTCCCAACGGGGTAAATTTCACCATCCACACCCACAACGGCACATCCTGCGAGCTTCTCTTGTTCGAGCGGGACCAGGAAGAGCCCTTTGCCGTCCTGCCCTTCCCCAAATCCTATAAGATCGGGGACGTGTACTCCATGATCGTGTTCGATCTGGATATCGAAACCTTTGAGTACGCCTACCGCATCGACGGCCCCTACTCCCCGGAGGAGGGCATGATCTTTGACAGGAGAAACGTGCTCCTGGACCCCTACGCCGTGGCGGTCACAGGCCAGGACTCCTGGGGCAGCAAGAAAAAGAAAAACTATCACGCCAAAGTCATCCGGGATATCTTTGACTGGGGGGACATGCCCCAGTCCTCCAAGGAAATGTGAGACCTTATCATCTACGAGCTTCACGTAAGAGGCTTTACCCGCCATCACACGTCAGGCGTTGCCAATCCCGGCACCTTTGACGGCCTGAAAGAAAAGATTCCCTACTTAAAAGAGCTGGGCATCAACGCCGTGGAGCTGATGCCGGTCTTTGAGTTCGACGAAAACATGAACTCCCGGGAGATCAACGGCAGAAAACTTCTGGACTATTGGGGCTACAACACGGTCAGCTTCTTCGCCCCAAACGCCAGCTACGCCGCCTCCGCGGAGTACAACAAAGAAGGCACGGAGCTGAAAAGCCTCATAAAAGCTCTCCACGACAATGACATCGAAGTTATCCTGGACGTGGTGTTCAACCACACCGCCGAGGGCAATGAGCTGGGGCCCTCCTTCTGCTTCAAGGGCATTGACAACAAGATGTACTACATGCTGACCCCTGACGGCAACTACTATAATTTCAGCGGCTGCGGCAACACCTTAAACTGCAACCACCCCATTGTCCAGCAGATGATCTTGGAGTGCCTGCGGTACTGGACTATCAATTTCCGCATCGACGGATTCCGATTTGACCTTGCCAGCATCCTGGGGAGAAATGAGGACGGCTCCCCCATGAACAATCCTCCCCTCCTAAAAAGCCTGGCCTACGACCCGCTGCTGAGCAATGTTAAGCTTATCGCGGAAGCCTGGGACGCAGGCGGCATGTACCAGGTGGGCAGCTTTCCCGCCAACAAGCGGTGGGCCGAATGGAACGGCAGGTATCGGGACAGCATCCGCTCCTTCCTAAAAGGCGAATTCTGGGAATCCTGTAACGCCGCCCGGAGCATCTCCGGCTCCAGCGACCTGTACGGCGACTTTTTCACCGACTACAAAGGCAGCTATGCAGGCTACAACTCCTGCATCAACTTCATCACCTGCCACGACGGCTTTACCATGTACGACCTCTACGCCTACAACCACAAGCACAATGAAGCCAACGGCTGGAACAACACCGACGGCGCCAGCGACAATCGAAGCTGGAACTGCGGCATCGAAGGCCCTACGGATAACTATGCCGTCAACAAGCTGCGCATGCGCATGATACGCAACGCCTGCGCCGTTTTGATGTGCAGCCGGGGAACCCCCATGTTCTTTGCCGGCGACGAGTTCGGCAACTCCCAGTACGGCAACAACAACGGCTACTGCCAGGACAACGAGATCTCCTGGCTGGACTGGAGCCTTCTGGAGAAAAACCGGGAACTTTTAGAATTTTTCCGCTTTATGATCCATTACCGTCATGAACACACCGTCATCCGCCGGAAACTCCCCGACGCCATCTGCGGCATGGAAGCCCTGCGAAGCCACAGCACCGACGCCAGAGTCACGCAGCTTCCCCCGGACGCCAAGACCATCTGCATCAGCTTCGCGGGCTACGACCGGAAAAAGGGCAAGGACGATTTGGTGTACGTGTGTGTCAACGCCCACTGGGAGGACGTGGATATCACCCTGCCCGACCTTCACCACCGGGGCGCCTGGTATCTAAGCGTCAACACCTACGGCGACGGCCAGGGCCGCTTTACCTACCCTGAGGGACAGGAGACCCGCATTGACAACGGATTCATCATGCGCCCCAGGTCTGTGGCAGTATTTACGGGACGACCGTTTTGGGAGAAAAGCGGCCGGTAATAAATCTGTTCAGTAGGTAAACAATGGCTGTTCCAACCAATATTAAAACGCTGCTCTCCGCCCTTCAAAACCATTTTGCACATATAAATCTTTCAGAACTGGAGAATATCAAGTTAGCCAATGAATACTATAAATGGACACACCTGAAAACAGTGCTGGATTCCCTGAAATGCTGCGGCATAACCTAAACCCTTTCTGCATATCCTAAAATGTTTACAAAATTGTTTGACAACTCTGCTCATTTGTGCTAGAGCGTGTTTGAAAATTCATTCCCGCCAGATGCGCGCCTCACTTCGCGGTATATTTTAGTATGATGTTGTAAACGCATGAGTAATCCTGGTAATTTTGTAACCGTGATTACCACTCAAAACAGGCAGAAGAAACCTTCCCGTTTCTCCTGCCTGTTACTTACGTCAATCCAGCTCCTTCACTCCTGTATACAGTTCATAATACCTTCCCTTCATCTCCAGAAGCTCCTCATGGTCTCCTCTCTCCATGATCTCCCCGTGCTCCAGCACCATAATGGCGTTGGCATTGCGCACCGTGGAAAGCCTGTGGGCGATGACAAAGGTGGTCCGGTTAGCCATAAGCCGGTCCATGCCGTGCTCAATATGCTTCTCCGTCCTGGTATCCACGGAGCTGGTGGCCTCATCCAAGATCAGAATAGGCGCCTTGGACACCGCCGCCCTGGCGATATTGAGAAGCTGCCTCTGTCCCTGGCTTAAATTGGCCCCGTCCCCCTCCAGCATGGTATCATACCCCTTGGGAAGACGCATGATAAACGAGTGGGCGCTGGCCGTCTTTGCCGCCTGCACCACCTCCTCATCCGTGGCGTCCAGCCTTCCGTACCGGATGTTTTCCCGCACGCTCCCCGTAAACAGGTGAGTATCCTGGAGCACCATGGCAATATTTTTCCTCAGATTTTCCCGGCTCAGATGCCGGATATCCACCCCATCAATGGTAATGCTCCCTGCCTGGATATCGTAAAACCGGTTCAGCAGGTTAGTGATGGTGGTCTTTCCGGCCCCCGTAGACCCCACAAAGGCGATCTTCTGCCCCGGCTTGGCATACAAACTGATATCCTTAAGGATCACCTTATCCGGGTCATACCCAAAGCTGACCCTGTCAAGGACCACATGGCCCTCCATGGGAGTCAGAGTCACCGCGTCCCGATCATCCGCCTGCTCCGGCGCCTCATCCATCACCGCGAACACCCGCTCCGCCCCGGCCAGAGCCGAGAACACATTGCTCACCTGCATGGAGATCTCATTGATGGGCCGGGAAAACTGCCGGGAAAAATTCAGAAACACCGTCAGCCCGCCCACGTCAAAATTCTTCCAGATACACAAAATCCCACCGATGCAGGCAGTCAGGGAGTAATTGATCTGGCTTAGATTCCCCATAACCGGCCCCATGATACCGCCGAAAAACTGGGCCCTGATCTGATTGTCCCGCAGATCCCGGTTTAAAATGGCAAACTCTTCCCTGGCAATGTCCTCATGGCAGAACACTTTTACCACCTTCTGGCCTGTCACCGTCTCCTCCACATAGCCGTTGACAGCCCCCAGGGAAGTCTGCTGGGCGCCGAAATACTTCTGGCTCCGCCTTGCCACCGCGCCTCCCGCCTTCATCATCACCGGAACCATGACAACGGTTATCACGGTCAGGTAGACATTGGTGTACAGCATAAGCCCCAAGGTGCCGATAATGCTCAAAGCCCCGGAAAACAGCTGCACCAGAGTGTTGGACAGCATCTGCCCCACCGTGTCAACGTCATTGGTAAACCGGCTCATCAGATCCCCGTTATTGTTGGTATCGTAAAACCGCACCGGAAGGGTCTGCATCTTCGTAAACAGGTCGTTGCGTATCTTCAAAAGCGCACTCTGGGCCACGGTCAGCATCACCTTGGCCTGGGCATAGTTGGCCAGCA
Organism: uncultured Hungatella sp.; assembly: GCA_910588505.1. GTDB lineage: Bacteria > Bacillota > Clostridia > Lachnospirales > Lachnospiraceae > UBA3402. The sequence goes on from CAJUPQ010000015.1 coordinate 18,405, forward strand.
CCCCTGCCAGATACACAAGAGCCATGACCATAAGCGCCCTGGCAAGCCCCGCCGCGTCCCCTCTGCTTCCGTCCACAGGCACAATATACCGGTTGATAATAGGGCGCAGCATATACGACCCTGCCAGGGAGGCAGCCGTATTGACGATGACGCAGAAAAACGCCAGCCCCATCTTGGCTTTATCCTCATTTAAATAGGCCAGAAGCCGTTTCACCGTGGCCCGACTGTTCTTAGGAGTCCCCTTTGCCATGGCCCTCTGTCTTCCCGGGCCGCCTGGACCGTGCCTGCCAGGACCCATAGGTCCGGGCCCGCCCTTTGGAGACACCGCTCTCCCGTACCGGCGCTTAAGTCTTTCCGCCCGGGCGCTCCGGTCCCCGGCTGTCTCTTCACCGGGCCGCCCTGCACCTTTGCAGCCGGCTGCCTTGACGCCTTCCGCACCGCCCTTCTCCGGTTTCAAAACCGGCTGCCCCTCTGTCTTCAGCTGTTCCTCTCTGCTCATAACGCGCCCTCCTCCCTCTCACGGTCCCTCTGGGAATAGTAGATCTCCCGGTAAGCCTGACAGCTCTCCATCAACTCCCCGTGGCTTCCCGCTCCTATGATCTTCCCCTCATCCAGCACCAGAATCCGGTCCGCCTCCTCCACAGAACCGATCCTCTGGGCAATGATGATCTTTGTGGTATCCTTCAGATCTGTGGCAAAACACTGACGTATCCGCGCCTCCGTAGCCGTATCCACCGCGCTGGTGCTGTCATCCAGGATCAGGATCTTCGGTTTTTTCAGCAGAGCCCTGGCAATGCACAGCCTCTGCTTCTGCCCTCCTGACACATTGACGCCCCCCTGGCCCAGATCCATCTTATACCCGTCGGTAAAAGAAGTGACAAACCCGTGGGCCTGGGCACTCTCTGCTGCCCGGCAGATCTCCTCAGCGGAGGCGTCCTCACTGCCCCACCGAAGATTCTCCTCAATAGTCCCGGAAAACAGCACGTTCTTCTGCAAAACCATGCCCACGCCGTCCCGCAGATTTTTAAGAGAATACTCCCGCACATCCACGCCGTCCACCAAAACACTGCCTTCGCTCACATCGTACAGCCGGGGGATCAGCTGCACCAGCGTGGTCTTGCCGCTTCCCGTGGCCCCGATGATGCCCACGGTTTCTCCCGGCAGGGCCGTAAAGCTGATGTGCTCCAGCACCCTCTCATCCGCGTCCTCATGGTAACAAAACGACACGTCCCGAAACTCCACCTTCCCCTGACTCACCTTCAGGCTCTTCTCCGACGCATCCTCATCCGTCAGATCAATCCTGGTATCCAGCACCTCATTGATCCTCTTGACGGAAGCCATGGCCCTGGAACTCTGGAGAAACACCATGGAAAGCATCATCAGGGACATAAGTATCTGCACAATGTAAGTGGTAAACGCCGTCAGATCCCCCACCTGCATGCCTCCCGCAATAATAATATTCCCTCCATACCACACCACCGCCAGGGTAGTAATGTTCATGGCCAGCATCATCACAGGCATGGTCATAATTACGATGTTCAGAGCCTTAAGGCCGCTGTCCTTAAGCTCCAGGTTCATGGCCTGAAACTTCTCCTCCTCAAAATCCTCCCGCACAAAAGACTTGATAACCCGCACATTGGTCAGAGCCTCCTGGATGCCGGAGTTGAGCCGGTCCAGCTTCTTCTGCATCACCGTAAACCTGGGAAACGCGGTCTTTAAGATCAGCACGATCGCCCCGGTCAGAAAAGGGATCACCGCCAGGATCACAAGGGCCAGCTTCCCGTTCATGATAAACGCCATGATCAGGGCGCCGATCAGCATCCCCGGAGCCCGAAACATCATCCTAAGTCCCATCATGGTCACCTGCTGCACCTGCTGGATGTCATTGGTCAGCCTGGTCACCAGGGAGCCGGTGCTGTACGCGTCAATATTCTTAAAAGAAAAATCCTGCACCTTGTCAAACAGATCCTGCCTTAAATCGCTGGTAAAACAGATGGACGCCTTGGAGGAAAAATAAGCTCCCCCGATGCCGCCTGCGGCCATAAACACCGCCGTTACCACCATCACCGCCCCAATCCCCAGAATGTAAGACACATTCCTCTCAGGCACCCCGTTGTTCACGATCATGGACATCAGCTTGGGAAGCATGATCTCCCCGAACACCTCCGTCAGCATACAAAGCGGCGCCAGGATAAACGCCGCCCCATAGGGCTTTATATACTTCATATACCGTTTCATTTACGCATCCTCTCCTTCCTGCCCTCTAAAATTCCTCTCCCACCCGGACTCATAATCCTCCAGGTTGCGATAAATCCGATCCAAAAGCTCCCCCATCCTCTCAAAATCCTCCCTGGAAAACCCCTGAAACATACTTCTCTCCAGCTTTTCAAAAATGGTCACGCTCTTTTCCGCCGCCGCCATCCCCTTTTGCGTAATACAGATCTGGTTATACCGGTTGTCCCTCACATCCACCTTCCGCTCAATATATCCCCCCTGCTCCAGCTTCTTCAAAGACACGGCAATAGTGGCCGTAGACACGCCGTGAAGCCTGGCCAGCTCCTTCTGGGACACCTCCGGGTGATCCGCCACAAACATCAAAAGCTGATGCTGGCTCCGGTAAACCCCCGTGGAACTAAGCTCCTGCTCCAGCACCTTCCGATGCAGCTTCGTGGTCCGCACATACTTTTCCACCAGGCGGCACTCCTCTGTATCATACCTTCTCCCCACTTTGCTCTCCACGATCTTCTCCTCTTTCCTTTCCCCGCCCAGGGCATCCCTTACCTGTCACTCCTGCCTCCCCCGGGCTTCGGTCTGTGTGCTAATCATTAGCATGTTTATAATTAGGGTGTTCATAATTAGCCTGTTATCTATTATAAGAAATCATTATTAAAAATGCAAGAGTTGGGGAAATTATTTTATATTTTCTTAAGATTTATTGTTTTTCGATAAATATATATTGATTTTTGATAAATATGGTGTATAATTGAGTGAGTTCGTATTTTTCATCGCCGGCCTTTTCAGCATCGTCCTAAGCCAGGTCTTTGCCAAAGCCGTCCAGTACAAGAAAGAAAATGACCTGACCATCTAAGGAGGAAACCTATGGGTATTATCATCAATCTGGACGTGGTCATGGCCCAGCGGAAAATCGGCCTGACCGAGCTGTCCAAACAGGTGGACATGACCATGGCCAACCTGTCCATTCTGAAAAATAACAAAGCAAAAGCCATCCGTTTCTCCACTCTGGAAGCCCTGTGCCAGGCACTAAACTGCCAGCCGGGGGACCTGATCTCCTTTGTGGAGGATTCGGACTCCCAGTAAATCCTACGGAGGTAAATACCATGAATATCAAGCACGCGCTTCAAACCCGCCCGGTCCTAAGCTCCCTGGCCATCACCATCTTAGCCACCCTTGTGTGGTGTCTCATGGTATCGCCGTCCTGGGCCGCCATTCCGGAGGCAGTGGCCGACGCTGTCCTAGCCGGGCTGTTCTGCTTCTATCCCTTTGTGCTTACAGCCCTGAATCTGTTTTTCTGCTTCCTGAAACATCCCGGTGAGACGGCCAGGCGGGCTGTCCGCCACATAGAGGCCGCCACCCTGATCCTGGGCATTTTGTTCACATTGCTGCTCCTGTGCGTCGTTGACATTGACTTTGGGGCAGACTGGCCCTTGACCCTGGAAGGTCTTATGGTCCACACTCCCATCTGGACCGAGGCATACCCCACTGTGTTTGCCTTCCTTGTTCTTGGTGCGGCGGGCTTTGTCCTGCTAAGGACAGCGGACTTTAAAAAAATGCCTCCCCTTGTCATCGTATGTTCCATGTCCTTTCTCTACCTGGGGGCAGCCCTGTGCGTCACATGGATCATCCAGGTATTTACCATAGACAGCCTGACCTTCTACCTGTGTCTGCTGCCCCTCAACTGGGTCTTTCTCTGCATCCGGCTCATACGGGAAAAGACCATGGAGTGGAAGACCCTGGAAGAGACAGAAAAACGGACCTTTGACAACCGTTTCCTGGAAAAACTGAACCAGAAGCTTATGGATTCGGAAAAATGGCCTTTCTGGGCCTTCCTTCTGGCCTGGCCTCTGGCCGGCCTTGCCATTATGATCCTGGCCCTTTTCGGCCAGCGCCCTGACAATATCATCCGGGCGTGGACCGAGACCAGCCAGTGGAACCTGTCCCGCCAGATCTCGCCTCCGAACCTTATGTATGATGAGCACTACCTCTGTACCGTGGCGGCAAGAGGCCACCAAAAGCTGGTAAAACCCATCCGCATGGGCGTCCGCCATGGCCACAAGGTGGTGGTGAACCGGCAGCTGTGCATTGCCAACGCTTTTGAGCAGATCCTTGAAGAACACAGCCCCCGCCTTCACCGGAATGTCCGTCGCTTTTATGACACCTGCGGATTTCCCGTGGCCCGCCTTATCCGCTCCCCCTGGGCGTCCGATGCGGTCTATGTGCTTATGAAACCCTTAGAATGGGTGTTCCTGGCTGTCATCTATCTGACAGACCCTAGTCCGGAAGACCGGATACGCATGCAGTATATCCCCCCTGTTCCCCATGCGGACCAGGCAGTTTCCCTGTAACACAGAAAGAGAGGTATGAACATGGAACCCAACACATTTTCCACCAACCCTGATCCTATACAGCCGGAAGATTTTTCCCGCCCCCTCGACGCCCAGGCCCCCGGTCCTATTGAGCCAGGCCCTTTGGACGACTCTTCCCAAAGCCTGGCCGGCCCGCCCTTTTACCAGAACCCGCCAGGCGTCACCTTAGAACAGCTGGCCAGAGCCAAAGAGCGGGTCCGCCTGGTAAAACCCATGGAGGAGGCCTTTCCCTTTTTCGGCGGCATCAGCCTGCTTTTCGGGATCATGTTTGCCTTCTGCCTGTACAAGAACCCTTGCGGCATCACCTACCCTCTGTTTACCGCATTTGCCTGCCTGACAGGCGTTGTGGTCTGTAGAAAACTTCAAGTCCCCATAAAAAAGGACAGCTGGGCGCTTATAGCCTTTGCATTGCTTACCGGGATTTCGGTGTGGCGCACTGCCGATCAGTTCCTGATAGCCTTAGACGGCATTGCCCTTGTGCTGACAGGCTGTATCTTTGCCCTCCACCAGTTTTACGACGACCGGACCTGGAATATCGGTAAATACCTAAGCTCCATATTCCTGTATCTGTGCCGCTCCCTGGGCGCGCTGCCCTTCCCCTTTCGCCACACCCGGGATTACCTGAAAAACCAGGACAACCGGTTGGTAAAGCAGCTTCCCCTGTTTTTGGGTGGATTTCTGGCCGCCCTTCCTCTGCTGGCAGTGATCGTGGCCCTTCTTGGACAGGCGGACGCCATATTTTCGGACCTTACCTCCAGGATCTTCCACGGGATTCTGCGGCCCTCTGTCCTGTTTGGGGTCATTTTCCGGGTTGTGTTCGCAACCCTGTCCCTGTACTGCCTGGTGTGTTCCTGCCTGCTGCGCCACATTCCACAGGAAAACGCGGCCAAAAAGAAAGCCGGCCCGGCGGCAGTCATTGCCGGACTGTTCATGATCACCCTGGTGTACGTGATCTTCAGCCTTATCCAGATCGTGTACCTGTTTTTAGGCAGAGGAACCCTTCCAGAGGGATACACCTACTCCGGCTACGCCAGACAGGGATTCTTCCAGCTGCTTGCGGTGGCGTTTCTCAACCTGGTCATGGTGCTGTGCTGCCTGAAATACATCCGCCCTCACCCGGCAGTAAATCTTCTGCTGACCCTCATCTGCACCTGCACCTATATCATGATCGCCTCGGCCTGCTGGCGCATGACGCTGTACGTAAACGAATACCACCTGTCCTACCTGCGGGTTCTGGTTCTGTGGTTTCTAGCCATGGCGGCTGTCCTCATGGCAGGGGTCACATGGCTGATCCACCATCCCGCGTTTCCTCTCTTCCGCTACAGCTTAGCTGTTGTCATGGTCTTTTACCTGGCTCTGGCCTTTAGTCGCCCCGACGCGGTCATTGCCCGGGACTATGTAGATCATATGGAGGGAGATACGTTTTGTGCCGACGACTTTTACTACCTGTACAGCCTTGGCGCCGACGCCGCGCCGGCCCTGAAATACCTGACGGACAACTATAGTATTGACAGCACCTTCTCCCGTGAAGAGATGGAAGATCGTCTGGATAACTACTATCTCATAAAGGCCTACCCCTGCCCCGCAGAGCTGACGTTTCGCACCTATAACCTTTCCTTTGCCAAAGCAAAAAAGCTGTTCCCAGGGCCTTAAGCCCCGGGGACAGCCCCATCTACTCTTTCACCACATAGTTTTCCAAAAATTCTTCCAGATACCTGACGGACTCCTCTGTCCTCTGGCCCTCCACATCCACCTTTGCCAGCATATTGCCCTGCTCAAAGCACACCGGAGTCAGCACCCCATATTCGATCAGATCACGGGTCAGACTCCAGGCCCGCTCCTCTTCACTGATATAACCGGCCTGGGCGTACACATAATCTGTCTTGCCGTACCTCATAAACTCCACAAAATTATCCATATATTTCACCAGTACCACATTGCCCCACGTGCCTGTAATGTCGGCGTAGGACTGGGCATTGCAGGGAAATGCCAAAACTTTTGGGTGCTCCCCAATGGCGATCAGCCGGTTTTTAGGATCCGCCGCCAAAATCTCCCAGATCTGGGCATTGCCTGCCTCTGCCATCTGCCTGTGCTCCTCCCTTTTATGGTCATAATATCCCCCATGACTTACGGACGCAGGCGTAAATCCCACTGCCCAGCTCCAGTTAGTCAAGGTCATGACAATGCCGGAAAACACCATAACCGCCGCCCCGGGCCAGACCAAAGCCCTGACTGCCGCCCTGTTGGACAGCCGGCACGCCAGCCGGAAGGTATAGATTGTGAGAAGCGCGTAAAACAGCATAAAATAATTGCCGTCTACCTGGGTCAGCATCAGAAGACTCACCCCACAGCACCCCGCAAAAGGCCAGAACACCGTGTGCAGATACAGATCCAGGCTCCTCTCCTCCTCTGTCCTTTGCCTCTTTCCAAGAAACATCCATGCCCCGCAGACACAAAGGCCAAACCACACCGCCAGACTGCCCCAGGCCAGGATCACATGGTCCATATCCGGCCCCTGGGGATTAAACAGCACACCCCAGACCCGCCCTGCCATGTCCTTAAGCCATTGGACCTTAGAGATCCCGGCGCTGCTGTTGGGGATCTTCTGCACATTAAAAGGGTACTTCATCTGAAATCCCAGCTTCGTAAGCAGGGAGGAGAACACGGAAGTCACCGGAAGCCCTGTGATCAAAAACGTCCTGGCCCAGATCCCCAAAAGGGCCAGAAGAGACAGTATAAGCGCCGCCGCGCCCCCCGCCGCTTTCCCGGCCTTCGCCTCCCGGGCTCCCACAGTCTCCTCCCTTATAACAGCTTCCCCTCTTCTCCCCCGCCGCCAAATCCTTCCTGTCGCCACAAAAAATACCATGCTCAAGCCCATAACCGCTGTGGAGAACACCAGCGCCGTGGGCTTCATGGTCCAGCTAAAGAAAAACGCCGCCCATCCATACCACAAAGCCTGCTTATCCCCCTTGACGCACAAAAGCATCTCATACAACAGAATCATCTGGAAACACAACGTCGCCACATCGCTTTTTGCCGTGATCCCCATATTCATAATCCCAGGCAGAGACGCCAGAAAACAGATCCCCAGCTCCACTGCCCTGCCGGCAAACAGCCCCCTGTTTTCCTCCACACCGCCAACAACATCTTCCGTCTTCCCCCCTTCCCCTGTTCCCACGCAGATCCTTAGGATCTTTCCAAAGATCCACAAGATCCCCGCCAGAAGCCACAGGTTGAAAGCCGTCAAAAAGCTGTAGGAAGGCAGGACAGACAACGGCAGAGTCAGCACCTCAAACCCTTTGGAGTAGGTGTAGACAATACCGATGTTCCCCATATTTTCATAGATGCCCCGCCCATTGTCCAGGATATAGGGAGAGCGGACTCCGTACCACAGACTGTCAAAATCCACGGCAATGTTCATCCGCCCCGCCTGGATACAAAAAAAGGTCAGGACTCCTGCCCACAAAACCGCCCTGCCCCAGCTCCACCGGACACTGCCATGCCAGACTACCGGTTTCATATCCCGCGCCCCTTTGGACTTCCGGCAGTGATCCACAGCCATCAAAGCTGCCGAAACCGCCACGAAAACCCAGAGCCAGGCGATCCGCCCGATCCCCAGGGCCGACATCAGGCAGAACACGCACACCACAGACACACAGCCCACAAGGAATTCCCGCTCCTCCCCGGCCCTCTTGCCCTCTCTGCCTGCAAGCTTCCCTAAGATCCATCTCCCCACAGCCCACAGATAAAATCCGTAAAGCCCACTAACCACCACAGGGGCAAAAGCCCTGTGAACCCACAAAAAGATCCCGCAAAGCCCCGTGATCCCCGCCCCTCTCACTGCAAGCGAGGGCGAGAAGCGAAATACCAGGGCAAAAAGCCCGTAGAGCCCTGCCGTCTCCCCGGCCATAGCCAGATACTCCCTCTGTCCCATCTCCCAGGTCAGGATTCCGTCCACCATCAAACGGTCCATGGAATACACCAGGGCAGCCGCCACAACCGCCGTCACTACCCCGATCACTGCCCGCTCTCTTCCGATCAGATCTCTCATATCAATAACCTCCGCGCATGCCCCTGGATCAAACAGTTCATAACCTCCACCCTGTCCCGCTCCTTTATCCAATATATGTCATTGATACTGATACAGTGGGTAACCTTAATAATGCCCTCCATGGAATTGTCTATACACCTGCGGATCAGACGTTTCAAATGTCTGCGGCCTCTGGCAGCGTTCCGGTTCCCTAACCACCGGTTTATCTCACGAAACCCTATAGGCAGTGTACCATATACCCGCCCTAATTCATACCTCGGGTCATAATCCTCTCCGATCCTGCTAAACTCTGCTACGATCTTATCCTTATTCATCAAGAAATACCCAGCCATCTTCCCACCTCAAAAGGACCGCAGCTCTTTCCTCTCACTGCGGTCCAATCCATTCTCCATTCTGCTACTCTTTCCCGTCAAAACAGTAGGTACACACCTTGCACTTAGGAAGCCCGATAGACTCCACCAGATCATCCAGCCGGTGATACCGAAGAGTCGTAAAATTCTGCCTCTTACAGATCTCCGAGCACATGCACTCATACCGCTGGCTGCCCGGCGTGGCGTACTCCTCAAGGGTCTCCGCCGCCTCCTTGCCCTCCTTCTCCAGGATCACCTGCCTGGTAATCAGATCCAGCTCCGACTTGGACCTGGAGAAATTTAAGAACTTGCACCCGTAAAGCAGAGGCGGACATGCAGGCCGCACGTGGACCTCCTTTGCCCCGCTCTGATACAAAAACTCCGTGGTCTCCCGAAGCTGGGTACCCCGGACAATAGAATCGTCGATCAGAAGAAGTTTCTTGTTCTCGATCAGCGCCTTTACCGGGATCAGCTTCATCCTGGCGATCAGGTTTCTCTGCTCCTGGCTAGTGGGCATAAATGACCTGGGCCATGTAGGCGTATACTTGATAAACGGCCTGGCAAAGGGAATCCCTGACTCATTGGCATAGCCGATGGCATGGGCGATCCCGGAGTCCGGAACCCCGGCCACCATATCCGGATCCACATCCCCGGCCGCCGCGTCCCGCTTTGCCAGCATGCTCCCGCACCGATAGCGCATCTCCTCCACATTAATCCCCTCATAGGAGGACGTGGGATACCCATAGTATACCCACAAAAATGAGCAGATCCGCATCTTTTCCCCTGCCGGGCACACGCTCTCCACCCCGTCAGGCGTGATCTTCACAATCTCCGCCGGCCCCAGCTCCTTATAGTCCGAATAACCCAGGTTCACATAGGCAAAATTCTCAAAAGAAACGCAGTAGGCATCCTCCTTCTTCCCCAGAATAAGAGGTGTCCGCCCCAGACGGTCCCTGGCCGCGTACACCGCCTCCCTGGTCATAAGCAGCAAGGTCATGGATCCGTCCACGATCTCCTGCACATACCGGATCCCCTCCGGAATACTGTCCTTCTTGCAGATCAGCGACGCCACCAACTCTGTGGCGTTCACCTGCCCGCTGCTCATTTCCTGGAAATGGGTGTTCCCCTTGGCAAACACCTCATGGAGGAGCTCATCAAAATTATTGATCTTCCCAACTGTGGCAATGGCAAAGCTGCCCAGATGGGACTGGATCAGAAGCGGCTGCGGCTCATAATCAGAGATGCTGGCAATGCCCATATTGCCCTCCATCTCCTGCACATCCCTCTCAAACTTGGTTCGAAACGGGGAATTCTCAATATTGTGGATCGCCCGGTTAAATCCTTCCCGCCCATAGGTGGCCATACCTCCCCTCCTGGTCCCCAGGTGTGAATGGTAATCAACTCCGTAAAATAACTCCAGCGCACAGTTTCTCTTGGAAATAACTCCAAAGATACCTCCCATATCCGCTCTCCTTTTTCCGATTGTTATAAAAAAATTTTCTTTTTCCTTGTTAAACATGGAATAGTATAGCACGTCCCCCCTTGGGACGTAAAGAAAAACTTCAAAAATCTTGCTCTCACATCATAGACAGAGGGTGATATTCGTTCATGGGGGAGCTGAATTAGTGTATAATTGAGTGAGCAAACCTTGGCCAGCGAATCCTGCTTTTGCTCACTCAATTGTACACCAAATTCAAATCCCCCATAAATACCAACTAAACACGCATCCCGCGATAACCGCCGCGCACATCACCCACACTGCCGTAAGCACCGGATCCCACGCCTTTGCCTTCACTGGCCGGTAGCTTAACCGTCCCTCCCCCATGACCTGACGCACCTCCTTATTCTCCGGGCTGAACGTAAGGATCTCCTGCCTTAAAGCCGCCTCCTCGTCCTCCTTGCCCAAAAACTCCTTAAGTTCCGCCATAAGTCCCAGAATGGGAAGCCGGTAATACCCCTCCTTCCACTGACCTAAGATCTCCTTCGCGCTTCTCTCCGCCCTCTCGATCTCCCCAGTCTCGATCCACTGGCAGATATCCTGGATCCCAAGAAACCTCTGGATCCCCTTGCGCCTCCTAAGTCCTGGATTATTCTGTAACAGTGCCTCCATCTTCTCTTTTTCCTCCGCCGCTGCCTGGTGCTCCTCCAGAACTTTCAGACACTGATATTTCAGGGAACTGTGGACAAAGGTAGTATAATCGCCGGGCTTCTTAGAAAGCATCTGCCACGCCATCTCAGAAATCTCCAAAGCTTCCCTGCAGTGGCCGCTGCGGTACAGCCCGGAAGCGCCATTATGATGTAGAAGGAACCGGGACAACTTTCTCTCGATCCCATAATTTCCCATAAGCAGATACACCACCGCCGCGGTCACAGGCCGGCAATCTCCCACAAGGATCTCGATCATCAAGTTTCCCCACCTTCTCGATATGAAAATGCTCAGCGCCATAAAGCCAGCCATATAGATGCCCAGAATCACATAGAACAACAGCCCTTCGGATACGATCCTCTCATGGAACAAGCCTTGTAACATCCAAAAACAGGAAAACACCCACATCCATTCCGCCAACATCAGCGAAAGCACCCTCTGTCTCCGATAAACAGCAAAAAGACGCTTTCCCTCCCCACAATACCGTTCCATCCCCGGTTCCAGTTCCAGCTTTTCCATAACCTTGCCTGCGTAATCCGCAAGTTCCCTGCTACCCGGACTCTTATCCTCTCTAAACCACATGATCCCTGGAAGGACAGCCATCAGAACAGAAATCCACAGATAAAAAATCCGCCCCGAATTTTTCACGGTCTCAAACCTTATCTCCCCCTGCTGCTCCCCGGCATGCACCTTGTAGCTCCAGCCCTCCTGCCAGTCGCCGGCGTCGCTAACCACCTTTACAGCCACCGGCTCCTTTTTCTCCTCCTCGCACTCCCCATGGATCAGCAGGCGGGTTTTCCCCCCTTCATCCTGCCGCTCCACATACAACTCCACCTGCCGCTCCCCCAGGGACACCTGCTGATTCTTTCCGTCTGCCAGGATCTCCACCTGAATCTGTCCCCGATTGGGCACGATCTCTAAATCCAGGATCTTTATATAAACGTCCTCTTTACAATACAGCCAGGCTGCCAACACCATAAAACACGCGCTGACAGCCCAGTAGATCCGTTTTATCCCTTTCTTCGATACCGTTCTTTCCATGCCCCAAAAACCTCTCCCCAAAATCCTGACCCTTTACCTGGTTACGTGGTACTATTATGAGTCAATCCCGAGAAGAAATCAATACTTATGGCCACATATTTTTTTACGTTTTTCTTACATCATTACTGCTCACAGCGTATCTGTATTAATGTATGCTTCACGACACCCCTCGCCCCATGCTCACTCAATAACACACTAATTTCAGCTCCCTCCGTGAATCATAACCCTCACCTCAAAAAAGCGGCGTGACCCCCCGATCACGCCGCTCTCTTAACCATTATCCCCAAAAATCTCTCTACGCCGCCTCCGCGTTCCCATCCCCGTCGCTCTCTATCTTAGGCTTTGCCGCCTTCTTCCAGGCATGCATCGCCAAGGACATAGCGATCACTCCGTAGGACACGAACACCCTGAAATACTCGCCGATAGCCGGATCCCCAAACAGCTCCTTTCCGGCCAAAGGAGACACGATAAACAAAGTGTGGAACAGCACGATCCCAAGAAGCGCCTGCTTATTGGTAGCGTTCTGCACCGAAGCGCCGCCTACCAAAAGGGCCGCAATGGCAAACTGCCCCACCTGGGTGTGGGCTCCGTAGGTGGACAATGTTCCCACGTTCTGCAAAAAGATCAGCTGTCCCCAGCTTGCCAGCACCGTGGAGAAGATCATGGCGATCACGCGGGTTTTGTCAACATTAATGCCGGCCGCGTTGGCCACAGTCCGGCTCTGGCCCACAGTCCTCATATTCTGCCCCAGACGGGTCTTCATCAGAATATTGTTAAACCCGCACAGAGCCCCGATGCACAGATACGTCATAACCGGAAGCCTTACGGCGATGAGCACATTGTATAGGGCGGGAACATAGGTGAGCCCGTAGACTACAGCGGCCAGGACCACATAGGCAATGGCCTTCTGCGTGTTAAAAGGCTCCGAAACACTGTCCTCGTCAGCCCGTCTGCTCTGAGCCTTCCATCTGACAAACAAAAACGCCTGCCACAAAACCGTGACCAGACACCCCAGCTCCACTGCGGACAAAAGCAGCAGCCGGTCCGCGGACAGAAACCGCTCCACAGGCTTTATAAACGTCAGACCGTACACCACAACCGCAGCGGCAGCCTTGATGACCGTGGCCTTAACATCCACCTCCTGCTTCTTTACCATCTTAAAAGCCGTCGAGCACACAAGGCCGATAAGGATCAGATAAAATCCCACCTCCACAATGGTCAGCATAGGCACTGTGTCCAGAGCGTACTTCACCGTATCCTTAAGGTCAATGGTATTCTTAACCCCGACGCCTGTGACGATCATCAGGTCTGAATTGTTCAGCTTGATCACGCCGCCGAAGATAAACAAAAACAACAGCTGATACAGACCTTCCGCAAAATAACCCAGCACCAGGCCTCCGATCATCTCATTGCCCTTCATATAATTAAACAGTTTTCCCACCAAAAATCCGAAAAACACCGCAATCGGGGTGGATAAGGCCACCGTAGCCGCAAACCCGCCAAATCCCGTCAGCCCCCAGTAGGTGGTAAAAAAGATGGCCACCTGGGCCGCCATGGCTCCGATGACGATGCCAAAGTTCAGGCCCATGCCGGCGATGACCGGGATGATCAGGGACAGCACGATAAAAGAGTTTCTGGCAATACGGGTAAACAGCTCCGGGATCACAAAGGTCAGAGGCTGCTTAGAAGCGATAGTAGCCCCGATGCACAGCACCAGGAACATGAGCACCACTTTATTCTGAAACAAAAAATCCCACATATTGATCTTTGACTTCTTATTCACGTCCGCTTCCCCCTTTCACCTGGCTCAAAGCGTAGATAATAATGCCGTTGGAGATAATAAGACGGGCGACCTCAGACAGGTTGGACTCCGGTATAAACTGGTTGGCCACCGGAAGCCCAAGGGCCATAATGCCCTGAAACAAAAACGTTCCGATAAGCACATGGGTGATCCTGGCCTTCTTCGGGCTGGCACCCCCGATCAGGACTGCTGCCACAGACGTAAATCCCATCATCATAGGGCCGTTGTACAGCTGGATAAACCCAAAGCCCTGGGCGTACACCAGAATCCCCACAGCCGCCAGCACCGTGGACAGCACCGTGCCGATAATACGCATCTTATTTACATTGATCCCCGCCGCGGTGGCAAACATGGGATTGGCGCCCGCCGCGCCCATGGCCATGCCGGTCTTGGAACGCATAAACAGCCACACCAGAAAGCACATGAGGAAAAAGAACAGCAAAAGCCCTGTGGGAACCGTGACCCCCGCAACGGTAAAGGCTAAGGTCTTGTTCATAACATTGCTGAAAGAAGCTGCCAGGGAGATGGTATTTCGAAGCCCCTTTCCGGCGTTTGGCCAGATCAGCTCCCCGTCCGTAAACGGAAGCAGCATCCACATCATATTCATAAACGCGATGATGGAGAATCCCACATAGGTGGTAACTGTCATCTCCGACCCTTTCACCCGGTTTAAGAGAAGGCCGTACAGATACCCGATTCCAGTGGCCAGCACAACGCCGATGACAATGGCCAAAAGGACTGCCACCCACATGGCAAACAGAGGATGAACAGCCACCAGGGAGGGCATTTCCGCCACCCGGAACTGGATCACGATCAGGCCGCCCAAAAGTCCCCCCACGATCCCCATGGAGATACCGAAGTTCAGGCCGATTCCGCACTGAACCGCAGGCACCATGGCCAGAGCCAGGATCCCGTACATGCCCCATCGCCGCAGACAGTCGCTGAGCAGCTGCATCAGATTCATGTGGAACATGCCTGCCGCCGCGATCAGAAACAGGAAAAACGACACAATGATAACACGGGGAAGACCAAATTTCTCCACCAATGGTTTCAATGGATTACGCATCTTTTCTTCCTCCTTTCCAAGCGCCGGACATAGCCAGACCAAAATCCGCGTCCGAATCATCTGGTTTTAAGATACACGCCAGCTTTCCGTCCGATATGATACCGATCCTGTCAGCCACGGACCGAAGCTCCATCAGCTCCGAGGACACGATGATCACCGTCATGCCCTGCTCTCTGTTTAACTTTGCCAGATACTCAAGCACCAGCTTCTTGGCCCCGATGTCGATCCCCCGGGTAGGCTCGGATACAAACAGGATATCCGGCTCCAGGGTCAGAGCCCTGGCCAGACACACCTTCTGCTGGTTGCCGCCGGAGAGCGCCCCCGCCGGCTGCTTTATCCCCGTACACCGGATATCCAGAGTCTTCACCATTTCCTCCGCGTGGCTCTTTCCCGCCGCCCCGTCGTAGAGCCGCATCCAGCCGATCTTCTTTAAAAACTTCCCGTTGGTCTGCATGGCCGAGAAGATAATATTCTGCTCAATACTCTCGTCCAGAAGAAGCCCCACGCCCCTTCTGTCCTCGGACACAAAAGCCACCTTGTGGTCCAAAGCGTCCCCGAGCTTTGTCAGGTTTAAAACTTCCCCATTGATCTTCACCTGGCCCTGGGCCTTGTAAAGCCCCATGATCCCGTTGGGGATCCCCAGCTTTCCCTGTCCCGCCAGTCCGCCGATACCGAAGATCTCGCCTTTCCTGATATCCAGGTCAATGCCCTTCACCTGCTCCCCGGGCATATTGACCTTGTAATCCCGAAGGCTTACGGCGATCTGGCTCTCATCGATGGAGCGGGAATCCTCCCCGGCGTCATCCACCAGCTTCTCCATCTTCCGGCCGATCATCAGCTCCGCGATCTCCACCACATTGGTGTCCTTGATCTCTTTTCTGGCCACAAACTCCCCGTCCCGAAGGATCGTCATAGAGTCCGCCACTGCCATCACCTCGTCCAGACGGTGGGTGATAAAGATAATCGCGATGCCCTGGGAGGAGATGACCCGCATGGCCTCCAAAAGCCGTTCTGCCTCCGACTCCGTGAGAACCGCCGTGGGCTCGTCAAACACCAGGATCTGGATGCCCGTCTTGTCAAGCTCCCTGGCAATCTCAATAAACTGCATGTACCCAACCGGAAGGCCTGCCACCTTCACATACTCCTCGATCTGCAGCCCGATGGTCTTTAACGCCTTCCTGGCATCCTTTCTCATGGCCTTAAAATCCAGGGACTCCATAGACGGCCCAAAGACGCGGCTGGCCAAGTTGGGAACACTCTTTTCCCTGCCCACCTTGATATTCTCCGTCACGCTGAATCCCGGAATCAGCATAAACTCCTGATGCACCATGCCGATACCCAGCTCCATGGCCTTTAGAGGAGTGTCAATATTTACCGCGTTCCCGTTAACCTCAATAGTCCCCTCGTAACCTCCTGTGGTATGGATCACAGGCATTCCAAACAAAATGTTCATCAGCGTGGATTTTCCGGCCCCGTTCTCCCCCATGAGAGCATGGATCTCCCCTGGGCGGATATGGAGGTTCACTCCCTTAAGAACACGGTTGCCGTAATACTCCTTGGCGATGTTATCCATTTTCAGGACATAGGTTTCCTTTTCTTTCTCCAAGTCACCAACCTCTTTCCACATTCATATTTACCGCCGGCCCAGACCGGCAGGTCATGCATCTATCATGCAAATCTCCCCGAACGCTGATGAGACCTTCGGGAAGAGGCGGGGCAGCCGTAGCCTTCCCCAAAAACAGGAAAGTTCTGCCAACTGATGTCCCAAAGACCCCCGTTGGCAGAACTCCAGATTCATCTACATCAATTCAATTTTCCTAACCCGGTCAGGTAGCCATTACTCAAATGTCACGAAATCGGACATTACCAGGAAATGATTCTCCTTGGCGTTGCCGTTGTCGTCAACATAGTAGTCAATAGTCATCTTGGCATCCGGAGTAAACTCCTCGGCGCAGTCCTGGATGGTGTCTCTCAGCACCTGCTCATCCAGAGTGCCGCTTGTCTGTCCCTCCAGCACCTTCTTGGCATACTCAACGCCGGCGCTGATAAACAGCATGTTACAGGGAACGCCCCATGTGGAAACACGGCCGCCCATGTTGTACTCCGTAACCTTTGCCTGAAGCTGCTCCATCATGTAGTTCACATCCGCCTCATGGCCTGCCATGTCAATGTTCAGGGCAGCCGGGAACGCGTGGAACGGGGACGGACAGCACTGCAGGCTGTAAATAGCGCCGTTCTCAAATACGGAACGGATCAGAGGCTCCTGCATACCGCAGTTGGTGGTAAAGAACACAGTGTCCTTGCCGTACTTCTCGATCTGGCGGGGCACATCCTCCAGAATGAACTGCTGAGCGCCTGTGATACCGGAATCGCCTGTCGGGTCCGGAGCCGTAACGTCAACCAGCTCAATGTTGTTCTCCGCGCAGTACTTCTTAAAGTTCTCGTGACGGGCAACGATCAGCGCGTAGCTCATGTGGCGCGGGAACGAATAGTGAATCATGGTCTTAGCTCCCTGCTTTGCGGCCTGGGGAGGAAGCACGATACCGCATCCAGGCTCATCTACCTGGAGAACGATGTCAGCCTTGGGGTTGATAACGCCCGGATCCTCGCCTGGCGTGCCGACGATGAAGATCATGTCAGGCCTTGTCTCCCGAACCTTGTCAATAGCAGCTGCCGTACCCGGGATCGCCTGGCACCAGATGATCGCCTTCACATCCGGGTCAGAAGCCATGGCCACAGTGTTGGAGATCACGGTCTCTGTCTCTGTGGTAAAGTTATCCGGGTAGGTGGAAGTGACGATCATATCGCCGTACTTCTCCTTCATCTTCCCTGCCTGAGTGATCTCCTCATCGCCCTGGGAAGCCGTACCGGTGATGATACCGATCTTAAAGTTTGCCGCAGGAGCTTCAGTCTCTGCCGTAGCCTCTGTCTCCTGGTCCCCTGCCGCCGTAGTGGTCTCTGCCGCCGCTGTGGTAGCTGCAGTGTCCGCCGCCGCGGTAGTATCTGCCGTGGCGTTCCCGCGGCAGCCTGCCAGGGAGAGCGTCATAGCCGCTGCCAATGTCAGGCTAAGTAATCTTTTTTTCATTCCTTGTTCCTCCTTTTTTTGTTGGTCCCGGCTGCGCATCCTTCGGGAAGCCTGCTCCCGGAACCCCTCTCTCTGATAATTTAGTCAGATAAAGTGTTTCGATTATACCATATGAAAGTCCTTTTGTCCAGCAACATTTGTCTTTCCTATGCGGAATTTGCAAAAAAATTTCTTTTTATTCCTTGATGATAGGCCGGATCTGGGCCATCAGGTTGTCAATATCCTCAAACATGGCGCTCTTGGTAGTCCCCAGCTTGCTGGCCTGAGTGATGTGTTTCACCACCTGCTGATACTGTCCTCTCATCTTGTCAAAAAACCCGCAAAGACTGTCCAGGGCTGATCTGGACTCGCCGATGACCCCGGTGATCTGGGCCTGCACCGACGTGGCTCCCTCCGCCGCCTGGGTGATCTGGTCAAACATCTCATAGGTCTCCTGCACCTTCCCGATGCTGTCCCCCAGGGCCTGCCTGGAAGTATCGATGCTGTCGCTTAGCTTATCCGTGCCCCGCTCCACGTTCTTGATGTCAGAATCCACCTCCGCCGCCAGATCCTTGATCTGATCCGCCAGCTTTTTCACCTCCACCGCCACCACGGCAAAGCCCTTGCCCTTCTCACCGGCTCTGGCCGCTTCGATGGACGCGTTGATGGCAAGGATGTTGGTCTGGTCCGCGATGGACACGATCCGGCTCATCCTCTGCTTGATCTGCTCCACGGACTCCTGCAGCGCCCCAAAGGTACTGCCCATCTCGCCGAAGTGGGCCTCCACTTCCAGGGAGCTGGTCTTTAAGATCTCCACCTCGTTCTGGGCCTGCCCCACAGACCTGGCGATCTCATCCCTCACCGCGGCAAACTGCTCCGTGGCCTCAGTGACGCTGGAAAAATTCTCTCCCATATTCTCCAGCTGCTCCTGGAACCGCTTAGTCTCCCCAAGAACACTGTCAAAAGAACTGCCCACCAAACTTAACTCCTGGAGAGACTCCACCTCCTTGTGGACCAGATCCGTATGGTACTCCTTTAAGCTGTCCATTACATACAAAACCGGGTACAAGTCCTTCTCCTGGCCCTGCTTCTTTCCTTTCTTTCCGTCCTTATCTCTGTAAAACAGCAAGTCCTCACCCCCTTTTATTCAAATACCACGCAAGTCATGGATTGATTGACAAACTGGTTATTAAAGTGTTCCCCATATCCAACAAGCCCCGCATGGTCCCCCAGAGAACCCATCTCCCCCAGATACTCCTGCATATATCCGTTCTCATTGAACAGTTTATACCTAAAAAGGCAGTTAATGGAAAAAATGGCTGAGCGTCTGGGGAAATCACGGCTGATTTTCTCGATGGTCTCCCTCACAATAGCCCGGTAATCCCCCAGTTCCAGAAGGCTTAACACATCGGAATCATTGACCTGCCGAAAGCACGCCAGGGCGTTTCCATCCACCTCCTTGATGGATATGATGCATGTGTCGTCCCCGTTGATCTTGCCAAAAGGATTCTTAAAGGTCTGCGTCTGGATCTGCTGCTCCGTCACATGGAGGATATCCTGGTACACCTGTCTGGCCGGTTTCCCGTTAAGAGATCCCATGATATACCTGCCTTTATCCGTGTCAGAAGCGATAAACCGGTGCTCATCCATCCTCCGGTAAATATTTTCCTTGTACGCCTTCACTCTGCCGTTCTGATTCTTTACAATGGCATAGGCCACGGAGTCCTTATAGACTCTGCCGTTGGCAGACACTCTGCCTCCGTCCCCGGTTCCGCCCACCAGAGAAACATTCCGATGCCGCAGGGCAGTATGTATGGTATTCAGCACACAGGCGTCATTGCCGGAACAAAAATCAATACACACCGTATCCTGCTCCGAGGCGTTCACCTTTCCCAGATCCAGCTCCAGACGCCGGATATACTTTACAGGCATCAAGGACACCTGCTCCAGCACATTGGCCGCGGCAACCACACCTCCTGTAAAGGCCGCCACGCCCACTCCTGACTCCGCTACTCTGGTATCATAGCACATTCCGATACATCCGATGCTGGGCACATTGGGAAAGAGACGCTCCAGCTCCTCCACATGTTCCTCAAACTGGTTGCCATTGGACATCAGCATAATAAGCTGAGGATCTGCCAGCCCCTGGACTGCTTCCTTCAGATTCCCTCTCTGGCTCATACCAAAAAACTGTCTCACTGTCATGCTCCTCTTTTCTACATTCGTTATGATATTTTCATGTGGAGTAATTATACTTGATATGTTTCCCACCCGTCAAGAACAATCAAGTAGTCCCCACAAAAAAGGCTTCGGAACCAAGATCCCGAAGTCTTTTTATGTCACCCTGTCTTTCCGGTCGTTCTCACTCAATACTTATCATTGGAAGAGTAGGAACTAAAGGAAGGAGCCGGATCCGGCGTTGATGTCCTCTCGTAGCTCGGGTACTCCTCCTCCGGCTGGCTGTATGAACTTACAGGCATTGGAGCCGACGCAGGTTCCCGTAAAGAAAAACTGCTGCCGCTGGTGGCTTTCAGACGAAACTTGCCTACCTGCTCTCTCATCAGCTGCGCCTGGCTGGACAGCTCCTGGCTGGCAGCCGCGCTCTCCTCAGCCGTGGCGGAGTTGGTCTGGATCACGCTGGAAATCTGGTCAATGCCAAGGGTAATCTGGGAGATAGCCGCGGACTGATTGGAGCTTGCCTCGGAAATCTTGTCCACAAGTTTTGTGGCCTCCTTCACCCCGTCCACAGCCTGAACCAGAGTCTTGGCCGTCTCGCTGGCAATCTCGGTGCCGTTTTGCACTGCCTTGATGGAATTCTCAATAAGGGCAGCCGTATTTTTAGAGGCCTCGGAGCTCTTGCTGGCAAGGTTGCGCACCTCATCGGCAACCACGGCAAAGCCCTTGCCCGCGCTTCCCGCTCTGGCTGCCTCCACCGCTGCGTTCAGCGCCAGAATATTGGTCTGGAACGCGATATCCTCAATGGTCTTGATGATCTTTCCGATCTCACTGGAGCTGTTGTTAATATCGCTCATGGCCTGGATCATATCCTGCATCTTGGCATTGCTCAGATTCATGTTCTCGCCTACAGCGTTAACCTTCACGTTGGCAACCTTGGCGTTCTCCGCGTTCTCCTTGATCCTGTCGGAAATATCGTTGATCGTAGCCGCCAGCTCCTCAATGGAACTTGCCTGCTCCGTGGCGCCCTGGGAAAGAGCCTGGGCTCCTGAGGATACCTGGTCCGCGCTGTTGGAAACCTGCTCGCTGCTCTCGCTGATCTTTGTCATGGCGTCGTTCATCTGTCTGGCAATGGTGCGGAAGGATTTCAGGATGGCGTCAAAGGTGCCTATATACTCCTGGGGACAAATGGAATCCACGGTCAGATCGCCGGCAGCCATCTTTGCCATAAACTGCTTCTCATCATTGACAATTGCATGTAACTTTCTGATAACCTCTCTGAACTGAGCCGCAAGCACGCCCAGCTCATCCTTCGCCTCGTATGTGATATCCACATCCAGATTGCCCTGGGCCATCTCAACCGCGGCCTTCTCAAGCTCTGCCACAGGAATGCGGATGCTCTTGATGATAAGCATGGAGAAAATCACGCCGATTATGGTGGATACTGCCAGCATGACCATCATGATCACCAGCGCGTTCTTGTAAGTAGCAGTGCTGTCCGCATGGGCGTCCTCGCTGCCTTGTGTATTAAAATCGGACAGGTTGTTAAAGGCCAGGGTCACGTCATTGTAAGCCTTGACGCCCTCGTCGCTTTTTAACAGAACCTCTGCTTCCTCCAGCTCACCGGCTCTTGCCAGGTCCATAACCTTAGTATCCACCTGCTTATAGGCATTCCATGCGGTCTGAAGAGCCTCGTAGAGCCGCCGCCCCTCGGTGGTGGTGACAAAACCGCCGTACTGGCTGATATATCCGTCCAGTTTGGCTACCTCGGCTTCCACCTTATCTATGTTGGTCTGAACCTCCTCGTCGTTCCTGCCGGTCACCGCTGTGGTCTTATACAGCCTGACCTTGGACAGGGACGTGTCCATCTGATTGGATAAGGTACAGCTGGGCATCCACTTAACCGCGATGATATCCGTAGCCTTGTTAATGTTACCCATAAGTATGACGCCTGATATGACAAGCGCCAGCATTGAGGCCAAAGCGATTCCCACCAGGATATACAGCTTAAGGCCAACCTTCAGATTTTTAATACTGTTTGACATGACTTTCTCCCTTCGTTGCATTTCTAGCTTTTCGCGTTTTGTTTTTTATAGCATCAGGAACAGCGGCAGAACCTTGGGTCTGTCACCCATTTCTCCCCCGCGGTCCGGCCGTCGTTCCTGGAAGTTTCTCATATCTCACCGTCTTTTCAGTTTAAATCTTCCGATCAGAGATTTTAGCACCTGTGCCTGGCCTGCCAGCTGTTCACTTGCCGCGGCGCTCTCCTCCGACGTAGCGGAGTTGGACTGGATCACGGTGGAGATCTGATAAATGCTGTCCTTAATGTGGTTGATCCCTGTCTTCTGATCCTTGGACGCCTCAGAGATCACCTTGATCTGGCCTGTGACCATATCCGCCCCGTTTACCACCGAGGAAAGGGAATCCTTTGTCACGCCCGTAAGCCTGGAACCGGTGTCCACCATGCGCAGCGTCTTTTCGATCAGCTCCGTGGTCTCCTTCACCGCGTCCGCGCTCTTGGCAGCCAGGTTGCGCACCTCGTCGGCAACCACGGCAAAGCCCTTGCCCGCGCTTCCGGCCCTGGCGGCCTCCACAGCCGCGTTCAGAGCCAGGATGTTGGTCTGGAACGCGATATCGTCGATGGTCTTGATAATGTGCTGGATCTCGCCGGAGCAGGCGCTGATCTGGCTCATGGCCTGCGCCATCTCCTCCATCTGCCCGTTGCACAGCGTGATCTGACGGCTCATCTTATCCGCCTCCTCAGTGGTGATGGCCGCGCTGTCCGCGTTACTGTCGATCTGATCCGTGATCTGCTCGATCATGTGAAGCAGGTTATCCACCTCGGAGGCCTGCTCCGTGGAACCCTGGGCCAGACTCTGAGCCCCTGTGGCCACCTGGCTGGCTCCCGCGTCCACCTGGCTGGAGGAGGCGTGAATCTGCTCCATGATGCTGCTCTGCTCCCGGCCGATGATCTCTATGGCCTTCTGGATCTGCACAAACTCACCGGCATACTCAATATGGCTTTCCGCCGCCAGGTTCCCCTCTGCCATCTGCTGGAGGATCATGGCGATGTCGGAAATATAAAGTCTCAGGTTCTTTACCGAGGTGTTAAGGCTTTCGGCCAGCTGTCCCACCTCGTCTTTGCTTTTTACGTCAATCTGGAAATCAAGTTTCCCTTCCGCCATACCTCTGCTGGACTCTGTGATCATCTGGATAGGATTCACGATCTTGCCTATAACGTAAACCACCAGCAAAATACTGACTGTCAGGATCACCACCACCGTAAAGACAGAGATCCCCTCGGTCCGAAAGACCCAGTCCACCAGATCCGTCTGGTTGGCGCTCACCTGTTCCTCCGTAATGGCTCCCACCTGCTCCAAAAGGGCCACCAGCTTATCCACATTGGCTCTGGTTTCTTCCTGATACATGCGGCGGGCCTCCTGGGGATCCGTCTTGTTCACGGACAGGATCTTCTCCGCCGACTCGTGGATCGCCTGATGGATAGGCTGCATCTCCCGGACCAGCTGATGGATCCGCTGATCCTCAACTTCCTCAAGCTCCGGGCCATAGATCCAGCTGCCCAGAACGCAGGTTTTATAGTCGGTGCTCCCTGTAAACTCCGTGCCAAGAGCAACAGCAGAGCACAAGTTTTCCACCCACCCGTAATGGGCTTTCTCCGCTGTCAAAACCAGGGCATGGATCTGAGTGGCCTGCTCCGTAGACTTGCTGGAGAGCCGAACCCTCTTCATGCCGCTCAATGTTACGATCCCGCTCACGATGACTACTATAAAAATAAGAGCCACCCGTATTAAGACCTGTTGTTTTATGCTCTGCTTCATGACAACTATTCTCCTCAATTTTCTTTAGGTCCGCTTGTTATTAGTATATGTCCTTTTCCCGCCTTGTGCCTCTTTTTCGGAAAATCGCCTTTTGGCGAATATCCCCCGGCAAACGGAAATCAGACAGACCGGCAGGCAGGTCCCCCAACCTGCCTATCCGTCCATCTGTTAATCTAAAAATCTGCAAATCCGCCGCTCAGCGGATCGCCGACGCGGAACCAAGATCTTTGTCAAGCTTAAACTTCCTCACCAAATCCTTCATGATCTGAGCCTGGCTTGACAGCTCTTCACTGGCCGCGGCGCTCTCCTCGGAAGTGGCGGAATTGGTCTGGACCACGCTGGAGATCTGGTCGATCCCAACAGTGATCTGGGTGATGGCGTCAGCCTGCTCCCTGGAAGCCCTGGCAATGGCATCCATCATATCCGTAGCCTCCTGGATTCCTGTAACTACCTTCTCCAAAGCCCCGGCAGTCTCATCGGCGATCCTTCTGCCGTTCTCCACAGAAGAAAGGGAGTTCTCAATAAGAACAGCCGTGTTCTTAGACGCCTCCGCGGACTTGCTTGCCAGATCCCGCACCTCGTCGGCAACAACCGCGAAGCCCTTGCCCGCGCTTCCCGCCCTTGCCGCCTCAACAGCCGCGTTGAGGGCCAGGATGTTGGTCTGGAACGCGATATCTTCAATGGTCTTGATGATCTTTCCGATCTCTCCGGAAGAGTTGCTGATATCCGCCATGGCTGTCAGCATATCCTGCATCCTGCGGTTTCCTTCCGCCGCGATCTCGCTGACCGTATCCGACTTCTTGCTGGCCTCCTCAGCGCCCCGGGCGTTCTCGTTAATGCGGTTGGAGATATCGTCGATGGACGCGGCAAGCTCTTCCACGGAAGAGGCCTGCTCCGTAGCGCCCTGAGACAGGGCCTGGGCTCCGGAGGAAACCTGATCCGAACCGGAGGCTACCTGGTCCGCGGACTGGTTCAACGTGGTCATGGTTGTGTTCAATGCCTTCTTAATGCCGATCATGGCCTGAAGGATCTTCTTGTAATCTCCAATATATTTGTCCCTGTCTGTAGACCTGGCCGCAAAATCGCCGCCAGCCATCGCCGTAAGGATCCTCTCGATATCCTTGATGATCGCGGCGATCCCTGTGGTCATCTCCCGCATGTAGCTGGCCATCTCGCCGAACTCATCCCTTGACTCGTAATCCACATTCACAGAAAGGTTACCCTTCACAACCTCTTTCATGACCGCTTCCAGCTTCCTGACCGGAGTAAGGACACCCTTGGTCAGATTAAGAGCGATGAAGCAGGTTAGGATAAAGGCCACTGCCGCGATCAGTACCGAGATGGCATAAAGATAATCCAGCAGTTCCATGGCTTCCTCATACCGGGTGTTGCTCTCCTGCTCCATATTCTGGAACGCCTGGCGCAGAACGGCCACATACTGCTCTACCACCGGATTATACTCCTCCAGAATGATCTGCTGGGCCTCCTCGTTTCCTTCCTTTGTACCCCTGCTGGCAGCCTCGATGGCCCGCTCCCTTACAGGTTTATTATTCGTCATCATGGTCTCAAAGTTTTTCAGCAAAGATACATCCCCCGAGTACACGTTATAGATGTTCTGAAGCTGAGTCTGGACATTCTGCAGGTTCTCGTTCACACTCTGCACCATCCGTTTTGTCTCCTCCGTGTCGGACTCCACGACCGCCAGCAAGAGTTCTTTTAATCCTTCCTGAAGACTTACCTGCATCTGATAGATGCTGGTGATGGCTTCATACTCCTGCTCGTAAAATCTCCGGTAGCTGGCCTTGGATCTTCGGATCCCGACTCCGGCGGAAACCACGGCGATCAGGAACATAGCCAGGATCAGGCCGAAAGCCAGTAAAAACTTCTTGCCTACTTTCAAATTCTTCATTTGTTGCTCCTCCTTGAAATTTTGAGTGGCCTCTGTAGGGGTTTTAAGCGTGAGTTTTATATGAATCCGATCCGTCTGAGGAGAGGGCAATCCAGACGCTGTCTTCATACTGTTTCCGCACACTCTTTTATATTACTTCGGCGATTTTTTTTTTTTCATAACCGGTTCCTATAAAAAAATACATCATAATATTTTAATATCGACGGTTTTTTTCAAATAATAACTTATCTATCTCTTTTTTCCGCCGATAAATCATTATAAGTGTGTTGCAGTCTGCCGCGTCTTGCCACAGACTGTTTGGTTTTTATGCATAACATTTAAAAAGATAGGTGGTGTAACAGAATGGATAATGGCATGGAAGGTATGCTTGATACATACCTTTTCGAAACAAACTCCCTTTTGGACCGACTGGACGAGATGCTGATGGCTGACGAGAAGATCGGCGACTTCTCTACGGATGACGTCAACGAGATCTTCCGCATCATGCACACGATCAAAGGCTCTTCCGCTATGATGGAATTCAGCGCTATGGCGGAGATCGCCCACCATATAGAAGATATGTTCTTCTATATCCGCGACAAAGGCATTGACAGTCTGGATCCGCAGCACAAAAAAGAGCTTTTTAACCTGATGTTCCGTTCAGAAGATTTCCTGCGTGGTCAGGTGGAAAAAGTGGAAAGCGGGGAGGCTCTCGATACAGATATCGATTCCTTCGCCGCCGATATCAATAATTTCCTTAAAAAGATCAGCGGCGCGCCCGCGGAACAGCCGGAAGAAAACCCGGCGGCAGAGGCGCCCCAGACTCATCCGGCAGCCTTAGACCATCTTCCCGACGACAAAGAAGCTGTCTGCTTCCTCCACGTCTTTTTAGAGGACGGCATCGGCATGGAGAACCTTCGGGCCTACATGATCGTCAACGCGATTCAGGAGTGCGGCATTGACCTGCGCTACTACCCGGAGAACATGGAGACGGATTCCTCCACTGCCGCTTCTATAATAGAGGAAGGTTTCTTTATGGCCTTTACCTCCGAGGAGGACGCCAACAAGGCTTCCGACGTTCTGCGGACCCAGAACTACATCCGCTCCTACGAGCTGGCCGCCGTTCCCGAACCGGAACCGGAGCCGGAAGTGCCCCCCAAGGAGGAACCTGTAAAGAGCGCTGCTCCCGCGTCCGCTCCCAAGCCGGCGCCCGCTCCCAAGCCGGCGCCGGCCAAACAGGCCGCCGCTCCGCCGGTAAAGCAGAACCTGATCAGCGTCAGCCTGATGAGGCTGGACAGCCTGCAGAATATTGTGGGCGAGATCGTAATCACCGAGTCCATGGTAACCTCCGCTCCGGAGTTAAACCAGTTGAGCCGGGACGCTTACGACAACTTTATGAAGTCCGCCCGCCAGCTGCGCAAGCTTACGGACGACCTTCAGGACATTTCCATGTCCCTTCGGATGGTTCCCATCTCAGGCGTGTTCCAGAAGATGAGCCGTATCGTCCGTGATATGAAGCAGAAATTAAATAAAGACGTACGCCTTACCCTGATCGGCGAGGACACGGAGATCGACAAGACCATTGTGGACAGCATTCAGGATCCTATCATGCATATGGTCCGTAACGCTATGGACCACGGCATTGAGGACGACCCCTCGGAGCGTATCGCTCTCGGCAAGAATCCTCAGGGCGAGATCATCCTGTCCGCCACCCACACCAGCAGCGAGGTGGTCATCTCCATCTCCGACGACGGCAAGGGCATGGATCCGGAAAAGCTTCTGGCCAAAGCCAGAGACAAGGGCATCCTCACCAAACCGGAGAGCGAATACTCGGTAAAGGAGGCCCTTGGCCTTGTGATGCTGCCGGGCTTTTCCACCAACCAGGAAGTTACGGAATTTTCCGGCCGTGGCGTAGGTATGGACGTTGTGAAGAAGAATGTGGAGTCCGTAGGCGGCGTGGTATCCCTTGCCAGCGAGTACGGCAAAGGCACCACCTTTACCATGAAGATCCCGCTGACCATGGCGATTGTGGACGGCATGAAGGTGACGGTAGGCAACTCCATCTTCACCATCCCCATTGCCAATATCCGTCAGTCCTTAAAGATCCTTCCCGAGGATGTCATCCGGGACGAGAATGACAACGAGATGTTAGAGCTTATGGACAGCTTCTACCCTGTAGTCAGGCTCCACCAGTTCTTTAACATCGACACCGATGTTACGGAGCTGTCCGACGGCATCGTCATGTGGGTGGAGACCAGCGACCGTTCCTTCTGTCTGTTTGTAGACGAGCTTGTAGGGGAACAGCAGGTGGTTGTGAAGCCGTTCCCGGCATTTTTGAACTACTTCGAACTTAAGAATTCCGGTATTGCCGGCTGTACCATTTTAGGCGACGGCAATATCAGCATCATTCTGGATATCCAGAGCCTTCATTCCGCGGCCCTGGAGAACGCATAACAGAGGGGAGGAACCAATATGTCTGAGCAACTCAACAATCAGGAGGACATCCAGGACGTGGCCGAGATGGAGACGGATGAGCTTTCCACTATTGATCGCTGCCTCACCTTCGAATCCGCAGGCCTGATCCTGTATATCAGCACCAACAACGTGATCGAGATCATTAACAACCACTCCATAACCACTCTGCCGCTGATGCCCCCCTACATCAAGGGGATCATCAACTTAAGAGGGCAGATCCTTCCGGTTATGGACATTCAGCAGCGCATGGGCAAGGGGCCCACGGAATTTACGGGCAGCGCCTGCATCATCGTGCTGGACATTGACTCCGTATCCCTGGGTATCATCGTGGACTCCGTCCGTCAGGTTATGGACATTGACTTAAAGAATGTGCGCCCCATCCCGCTTAAGCACCAGCAGAAGCTGCTTAACGGCATGGTGACCATGGAGGACGGAAGTGTATTTATGTCCATCGACTGCCAGGCGCTGGCCGTTCCGCAGTAATCCGCTGCCATAGGCCACTGTTTAGCCCCAGCCAATCTCTGATTGGCTGGGTAATTATTGACATAGAATTAACACAAGACAGGGGGGATTTTTGTGCTGGACCTAACTGACAGCGATTTTCAGCGACTCTATACTTATATTAAACAGCATTACGGGATCGATCTGAGTAAGAAAAAGCAACTAATTGTCAGCCGGCTTTCCAACACTTTGACCGCTCAGGGCTTTAAAGATTTTTCTGCCTATGTGGACGAGATCATGTCCGGCCGCGATCCTGAGATGGTCACGGCCATGCTCAACAAGCTGACCACCAACTACACCTACTTTCTCCGGGAGGAGGCCCACTTCAAGTATCTTTGGGATGTGGTTCTCCCCGATCTGGAGAAAAAGCATGCCCGGGATAAAGTCCTAAGCATCTGGAGCGCGGGCTGCTCTTCCGGTGAGGAGCCCTACACCATCTCCATGTACCTAAAAGAATATTTCGGCGCCAAGGCTTCCCAGTGGGATACCAGGCTATTAGCCACGGATATCTCCCAGAAGATCCTAAACACCGCCAACACTGCCTCCTACGGCGAGGAAAGCCTTTCTTCCCTTCCCGCCAACTGGAAGCAAAAGTATTTTGTGCAGAAGGAGCCGGGCAAATATACCGTGTCTCCTGACATCAAGAAAAATGTCATCTTCCGGACTTTTAACCTGATGGATCCCATTCAGTTTAAGAGAAAATTTGATTTGATTTTCTGTCGAAATGTTATGATTTATTTTGATCAGGACACCAAGGACGCCCTTGTGCGTCGGTTCCACGGTGCCACAGTCCCTGGCGGCTATCTTTTCATCGGGCACTCTGAGGGACTTAACAAGGTCTCCTGTCCGTATGATTATATACAGCCGGCCATATACCGCAAAAAATAAAAGGCTCAACATGGCTGGTAAAGAAAGAAGGTTCGATTGATTATGCCCCAGAAGATTCGTGTAATGGTTGTGGATGACTCCCTGGTATTCCGGTCCTGGCTGGTCCAGAGCCTGGGGGAGGACTCCCGCTTTGAGGTAGTAGGATACGCGGTCAATGCTCTTGACGCTAAAAATAAGCTTCCCCTTCTGAAGCCGGATATTATGACTCTGGATATTGAGATGCCGGGGATGACCGGGCTGGAATTTTTAAAGCAGGTGCTTCCGTCTCACCCTGTTCCCGTCATTTTAGTGTCCTCCCTTAACATGAGAGTCTTTGACGCTCTTGCCGCAGGGGCCGTGGACTTTGTCCGCAAACCCGAAGAAGGCAAGCGCGACGCTTTCCTGCGGAGTCTGAAGGCCAAACTGGCCATTGGCTCCAACGCCCATGTGCGCATTCCCCAGGCCGTAGCGGCTCCCGCGCCCAGGACCACTGCTTCCATCCCCCGGGTCAATAGCCCGTCGGGAACCGGAACCACAGGTCCTATTGATCTGATCGCCATTGGAGCCTCCACCGGCGGAACCGAGGCGATTCTGGAGGTAGTGCGCCAGTTTCCCGCCAGGATGCCGGGGATTGTCATTACCCAGCACATGCCCCCCGGGTTTACCTCCATGTATGCGGAGCGCTTAAACCGTATCTGCAAACTGGAAGTAAGGGAGGCCAAACACGGCGACAAGGTTCAGCCTGGTCTGATCCTTTTAGCCCCCGGTGGTCTCCAGATGCGGGTGGTCCGCATGGGTGTGGGCTACAGCATCACCTGCACGGACGAGGAAAAGGTCAGCGGCCATAAGCCGTCTGTGGACGTTCTCTTCACCTCCGTCGCGTCTGTTGTAAAGAATAAGGCCATCGGCGTCATCCTCACCGGCATGGGCGCGGACGGCGCGGCAGGTATGCTGCGCATGCGCAAGGCAGGCGCCTATACCATCGGCCAGGACAAAGAAACCTGCGTGGTCTACGGGATGCCCATGGAAGCCCATAAGATCGGCGCTGTGTGTCAGCAGTCCGCTCTCACCAACATTCCGCAGCTGGTCATGGCCCGGCTGGCCAAATCATAACTGCCCCAGGGCTTTTAAAACAACCCGAAGCTTCTTGCTTTCAAATCCTTGAATCCAAAAAGTTTCGGGTATTCTGTTCTGTGGAGTTAAAAACAGGAAAATGAAGACGACCAACAACAATCGAACAACATACGAAACAAAAGACGGCCCTGTGCCGCCTCTCCCCCCAGGCTCGTCTTTGAACCGCCAGGGGAAAAGGAGAAGGAGCAGACAGGGCAATAAAAAGAAAAAAGGAACCATAGAGCGGCTCATAACAGGCGCCATCTGGGTCGTATCCCTGTCCATGATCCTCAGCCTGTACATCTACTTCCGCCCCTTTTTAAGGGAGCATGTCTTCCCGGCTGTGAAAACCTTCTGCTCTGCTGCGGCAGATACCGTGACAGACGCCATAACCGAGTTTATAGACGCCCGCAGGCAACAGGAAGATATGCCCATCCAGGCAGCTTCCCGGGAATCAGAGACCGAACAGCCCACGGAAAGTGAAGAGCAGCTGTCCTACATGGACCGCAGCCAGGAGCTGGGCAATATTGCCGACATGAGCGCGGAACCTGTGTTCCCCACTCAGGAGGACGCCATCTATACCTGCATGCTGGACACGGCCTTAGGCCCCCTTGTGTACTACAACCAGGGGGACATCCGCTGGAAAGAGTACCTTTACGGCGGCTCAGACCGCCTGGCAAAATACGGCTGCGGCCCTGTGTGCGTGGCCATGCTGATCAACAGCTTTACCTCCACCGCCGTCTCCCCTGTGGAGATGGCCGACTGGTCGGCAGCCAATGGGTATTACGCCCGCCAGAGCGGCTCCTACCACGGCCTGATCCCTGGAAGCCTGTCCGCTTTCGGCCTCCAGGTAGAGAGCGTCACCGACCGCACGGCGGACCATGTACGGGAGCTTCTGAAAAACAACCACGTGCTGGTGGCCCTTATGGGCCGGGGAGCCCTGACCCAGAACGGGCATTTCATCATCATCGCCCAGCTAAGCCCCAGCGGCAATGTCTACATCGCCGACCCGGCCAGCTATGAAAACAGCACCAAAGAGTGGGATCTGCAGCAGCTTATGGATGAGCTGAAAAAAAGCTATGACAGCGGCGGTCCTCTCTGGGCTGTCTCCCTGGGAGAGACTTCTGCCCAGGGGTGACCGTCACTGCCTGTCGCGGCACAGCCTGCCGATCAGACAATTTTTTCACCAAAATTTAGACAATGTCATACTAAGGAGAGCAAAGCTCCATCATTTCCCTGTCCTCCGGCGAATCCCCGGCTGCCACCGCCTCCTCTGGCGAAATCCCAAGGCCCTCACAGATCATCCTGACTCCCTCCTCTTTGGAGGCTCTCCAGTTAACAATCTGCAGGCAGCCGTCCTGCGCGTACCATCGAACCTGATCCCCTCCCATGTCCCAGATCCCCCTCATAGAGCCGGATTCCCCGCCTCCGCTCATCCCCAGATCTCTCACATCCTGCCGGCTCCATCCCATAGGTCCCGGACGGACAAGGGTGATCTTATACACCGCGCCCTCCTTCCCTTCCCGGTAGACCAGCATCCGGAAATGACAATCCCTGCTTCTGATCTTAAGCTCCTCAATCCACTTTGACTCTATGGAGAAAATGTGTTCCCTTCTCTCCCCCTCTCGCCCAAACACCACATGGGCGCCCCCTGCAAAGACGCCTCCCTCAAACAACTGCCACACATCGCGGCACTTTTTCTTTGCGTCCCTCAGAGGCAGACAGGTGGCGAAAAACAGCCGGCATCCGTCTGCCGCCAGTGCCTGAAGGTCTGTGACCGTTCTGTGGCCTACCCTGCCCTCTCCCTGGAGAATCAACGTCTTGTCAATATCCAGAAAGGCGGCTTTTGGCCTTGTGGGAATGCGAAACAGGCTATAAGGGCCAAATATGACCCGGTTCATCACCTCATCCCTTCCCCCGTAAGCCAGATAGCAGGAACAGGACTTTCTGCCGCAGGATCCCTCCTTCCCTTCGGTCTCCCAGATCTGCCCCGGAAAACCTTTCTTTTCAAGGTCATACCAGTTCTCCCTCAGGGGCCTGCTGATATTGCACCTGCGAAGCGTCCCGTCCGCCTCCACAAAAAGCCGACCCTTGCATGCCGACAGGTCTGCCGCCGTCATCTCCAGCTCCCGGCTAAAATAGGGGTCTATGCCCTCAAACTGTCTTATCTCTTTCCCGGTGTACGCTCTCTTAAGACCATCCATCTTGTTGATCCACAGATAGATCTCCTTTGGAAGCCTGTGCCGCAGCTCTCTCACAGCCTCCAGATTGCCCACGTCTCCCACTGCCCCGACACAAAGAGACACGCCCCTTTTCCACAGATCCGTACATTTTTCGGAAAATTCCTCTGCCGTGGCCATCTCAGGGTGAAAGGTGGCCCACAGCCTTAAGGTTTCTGCCGTTCCCCCTGCCTTTTCATAAGTTTCCATACACTGCCTCACAGGAAAGCTTAGGTTTGTCTGAGCTCCCACTCCGTCTATGGTCTCCACAGACGCCAGACATCCAAGCCCCTCCCAGTACCAGGAATGGATCAGCGCCTCCCCGTAGGGAGCCACCATGACAGCGCCAATGCCCATATCCACCGCCCGCTTTCGGATACTGGCGCAAAACCGAAACCACTGCTCTCTGTCTCTCAAAAGCTCCCGCTCTGACCTGGGATGCTTGGAAAACGGGCAGTAATTGCACCGGTAATTACAGCTTTTCAGGCTGCCTCTGTAGAGAATCATATGCCGCGCCTTTAAGTCCATGTTCCTCCTCCCAATACCTCATCGCCCGAAGAACTTCATCTGATATGAGCTGAGGGCCCAGAAAATCCGACAGCCCCATGCCCCTGTCTGTCAGAGCAATGAACCCGCCCTCATCCCGAAACGCCAGCTCCTCCTCCATCCACCGGGCGATCACAGGGAAATCCTCCAAGACCCGGCTGCCAAACCGCTGCCAGTACCCCTCCTCCTCCACTCCCGGCCGGATCAGCACATGGCGGATCGCGAACCTTCGCTTCTCCTCCTCCGGGGAAAGCCGTATGCCGTGGGTGATCTCTGTAAAGTCTTTTGTCTCCTCAAAGGCCCTCAGCTGTCTGGCACACTCCCCGGCTGTGACCGCGTAGGGGGCGCAGAAATGCAGATCCCCCACATAGCTCCTTCCTCCGCAGCCAAGGGCCAGGGAGGTGGAAAATCCGCAGTCCGAAAATCCTCTCTGCCCTTGCCTCCCCCTTACAAACCGCCTCATGGAATCCTGACAAAATCCCTGGGATCTTAAAAACAGACTGGCTTCCTCATACTGTCTGTACGCCTTTTGGGGATCAGGCGCCACGCCCTCCCTCTCCAGCCCGGCCCCGTGCTTTACATAGAGGGGATACAGAAAGATCTCCCTGGGGCCAAATCCCACTGCCTCCCTGAGGGAATTTAAAAGAGACTGGATCCCCTGCCCCGGGATCCCGTAGATAAAATCCAGGTTCACGCAGTCAAAATCAAAGGACATCAAAAGCTCCAGAGCCTCTCTGGCCCTCATGGGACTGTGCCCCCGCCTTAACGTCCGAAGTTCTTCCTGGTTAAAGCTCTGGATCCCCATGCTGACCCTGGTAACTCCCGCTTCCTTAAGGACCCTTAATTTTTCTCTCTCCGTCTGGTTGGGCGCTGTCTCAATGACCATCTCCGCCTTCTTCTCCATCTGGGGGCTGACCATGGAAAACATTCGGTCCAGCTGCCCTGTGGTCAGGCACAGCGGGGTCCCTCCCCCCACGGTGAAGCTGGAAAACCTGGTCTTCCAGGGCGAAAGAATCTGTCTGTACTGTCTCACCTGGCGCTCTATGGCATCCAGATACCGCTCTATTTCCTCCTCCTTTGCCCCTGTGACGGAAAACAGGTTGCAGTAGCCACATTTTCCCTGGCAGAAGGGGACGTGAAGATACAGGCCATGGCCCGGGCCCTTAAGCCTGTGGGCAAAGTCCCCCAGGTTTACCCCGCTCATGGGCCTGTAGGCCGTCTTATGAGGGTAGCTGTACATGTATTGTATATATGGATTCAACCTTAAACTCCCATCCTTTCCCTGTCCTTACAGCAGGAAATGTTTGTAGGGGACCGTATTTACCATAGGGTGGTTGATCCCGTGAAACTGGCATCCATCCTCCCCGTAGCACGTCCCATGGTCAGAACAGCAGATGACAAAGGTTTCGCCCCGCCCCTTTTTCCACCCGTCAAACAGCCTGCCAAGCTGCCCGTCCACATACACAAGGGCAGCCCTGTGGCTTTCCAGGCTGTCGCCCCCTGCTCCATCCAGGTAAAAATAATTGGGATAGTGGATGGCATCCACGTTAAGATACGCAAAAATCTTCCGCTCCCGGTCCGCGGCCTCCATCTTTCCAAGCAGCAGATCCACCTGGTTCTTTGTGCTGTCCTTCACCCCGCACCCAAAAGAAGGACGCCACCAGCTTTTCTGAAAATATCCGGGAAACACTCGGCCAAGATCTGTCCGCTTATCAAAAAAAGACACGCCTCCCACGCACCAGGTATCGTACCCGTCGTTTCCAAGCCCTTCCATAATAGTGCTGCCCGAAAAGCCGTAGGCCCCTTTGGGAACCTTATTGCCCATGCCGATCTGCCTGGGAAAAAACAGCATCTCCCGGTCTGACAGATTTTTGGCGTCATAGGGCGACGGCAGAAAACCAGAAAACATGGCATGGTGGGACGGCCACGTAAAATTCCCCGGAGCCTGGCATTTCTGCCACCTGCCATACTGGTTTAACACCGGGGTTTTGCCCTTCTCCTCCCCCCACACCGCCGCGTCATACCGCAGGGTGTCCAGGCAGATAAACAAAATATCCATGGCCCCCACGATCTTGCCCATATCGATCCGCGGCTCTCCTCTCCTGGCCGAAGAAGAAAACAACCGGAAGGGAACCTCGCCGCCGGTCCCCTGCTCTGCGTCTCTCTCCATCACTGACTCCTTTCCTGGTCTCTCCATGCCCTCATCATCTCCCCCTGTCTCTCATAGATCTGGTTCTCTCCATAGATATCCTGGTAGATCAGATCCCCCTGGCCGTTCATCTCAATGACTCTTGGCCTTAAACTTCCCTTTTCCAGAAGAATGTCAATCCCCACGCTTCCAAGCCCCGAAAAACACCCGGCAGCCTGACGGCACACGGTTTTCACCCTGTCCCACACTTCCCCACAAAGGCCAAGCTCCTCTATGTTTCCCGGATGATTATTCAGCTGCAGGTTGGTGATGGGACCTTTGGAAAGCCTGGCCAGGATAAACGTTGGCTCCCCGGCCAGGACCACTGCCCGCAGATCATAGGAGTACCCTCCCATCTCCGCCTTTGGGTACCATCGCTCCACAATACAGTCCCCGGCCAGGATCTGCCCTGCCATGAAACCGATCTCCTCTCTGTCTCCAAACCGCCGAAGCCGCTTGGTGTTTACCATGCGGCCTGTCTCAGGGTCCTTTGCGGCGCAGGTGTACAGAACCATCTGTCCCCTCCCCGGCTCATAGCGCAGGGCCATCACCCCCGCGGCTCCGGAACCCTTATTTGGTTTTAAGAAAACCTGAAATACCCGCTCCCTTTCCATGCTCTCAAGAAGCCTTTCAAAGGGGGATTCTGCTCCCCCATCGGCCTCCCTGCCAATCGCCACTTCCTCCGTAACCGGTATTCCCGCCTTTGCCAGCAATCGTTTGCATCCTCTTTTGTCCAGAAG
Source organism: uncultured Hungatella sp. (assembly GCA_910588505.1). Taxonomy (GTDB): domain Bacteria; phylum Bacillota; class Clostridia; order Lachnospirales; family Lachnospiraceae; genus UBA3402. The sequence goes on from CAJUPQ010000015.1 coordinate 55,079, forward strand.
GGCCTTTATAACCGCCGGATCGTTGAGGAAAGTGATCCGTCCTGTCCGGCCAAGTACTGACAGCCTGTCCAGGTTCTGGCCGTACTCCCTGGTCAGCCTCTCCAGTTCCTTTAGACAGCAGCTGCCCCACCTGGGCGGATCGATCTTTAAAAAGATCCGCTCCCCTGTCCGGGCCAGCTCTGTCAGGCAGCCGGGAAAGTCCCTCCAATCCAAAACCTCCAGCTCCACTCCGGCTGCCGCAGCCCCCTTTTCCAGATAGACAGCCCGCTTTGTCCCCGGGCTGCCCAGAAGGATCACCCGGCTCATTCGGTCAGCATGGCGTCCATCCAGATCTCGCCCTTATACTCCTCAGGCTCATTTTTCTCTGACGCGTCCACCTCCAGAGGGAGAGCCTCCAGCTTTTTCACCATATCTTCGGACATGTAGTGATAGTGTACATCCAAAACCTTGATATTAGGAAATTGGGGAAGCATTTCCAAAAGCAGGGCGCCTCCCTTGTCGGAAAGGGTGCCGTTGGCCAGATCTAAGGTATGTACCTGGCCCATGTATTTGCTCTCCAACACCACCTTTGTCAGCTGATCCTGGATCTCGCTGTCCTCAATGCCCAGATACTCAAGGGTGGGAAAGTCCGACTTCTCCAAAAATGTCCGGACAGTGTCCTCATCCCCGTCAAACCCGTAATTGTCAATGCCTATGTACAGCACCAGCTTTTTTAAGTTCGGCAGCTTTGCCTTAGACAGATCCTCAAACACCGACGACCCCAGGCCTCCGCAGATGATGGTCAAAGCTTCCAGCCCCTCATGCTCCACCCTTCCCAAAGTCAGGTCCATGCTCCCTTTGATGGTCAGCTCCTTAAGACCGGGAAGAGCGCTCCACAGCCCGCCGTAATTGCCCTGCATGATCCAGGAAACCTCGCAGTCCTCGTAATCCATATCCCCCACAAACAACTTCTCCACATGGGCAAACTGATCTTTTTTCTCCGCGATCCCGTCAAGGATAGGCTGACAGTCATCCTCCCAGGCGCTGCCCCAGCTTCCGATGGTCAGATCCGTCACCTGCCCAAACTCCGGGTCAGCCAGAATATCCTCAATCATAGTGCCAGGCCCTTTGCCGTTCTCATACTGCTCATAGTCGTACTCATACCGTTTCGCTTTTCCCATAAAAACCTCCTCCATGTAAAAATGTGATATGGTCTTATTATACCGCTGATTGCCGCGCAAATCAATGGATTCCTCTTTGGGGGCATCTTATTATCTGGAGATTGCGTAACAGTTCAGGTAGGTCTGCACGTTTACCGCGCTGACCGTACGAAAACGTAATGGTAGCAGGCATCCGGCCCCATCGCGAAGCGATTTTCATGGCCGGATGCGTAACAGTTCAAGGGTTATCTGAACTGTTACGAGATTGCCGGTTATGAGGTATAATTGAGTGAGCAAATGGGCGAGGGTAGCGGGTTTTCAACACTTGTAATTGAATAAAAGTTCTACAAACCGCAGAAATGCGG
>CAJUPQ010000016.1 GCA_910588505.1 uncultured Hungatella sp.
ACCGGATTCAGTTGGATAAGATTGTCCTTGACAACCCGGAAAGCGGTGACTGGCTAATTGGCATGATGCCGGTTATCACCAATCTCTGGAAAGATAAAGTGGTATATGCCTTAGTTACTGCGCCCAAAAACGGAAAAGGAAGCCGCCGTCTGTTCCTATGCACAGCAGATCCAAGAACCATTTCCTTTGACTGGGAGAACAGCTCTGACAAAACAACCTATTCCTATGGAGCAGAAAATGTCTTTTATCTGCCGCTGGCCTGGTATGGCCTGAGGTGGAACATTGAAGTTTCTTATTATGAAGGGAAAACCTTCTGGTCAATGGAGGAATACCGGATCCGCAGTAAAGAAGGGATCGAACGGCTGGTGAATCTGATCAGCCTGTCCTATAGTGCCATGACCCTGCTTCCTTATAGTGATGAAACCTTTTCTGAATATCAGTCCGCCAGCGCCCAGGAAACCAAATACGAAATTGGTCAGCAAATCCAGTCAGATATAATTTTATGCAGTTTCGGGAGATTTCTCGAAACTATTAAAAATTGTTCTGCTTTGATAAAGGTCGTAGAAGACTACATTTTATCAGGTTTTAGAAAATTTCAAAAGTTGTAAACTGGTGTATAAACAGGAAAAAATATTTCCTCAAATGAGCCATGATTGCCGCCTCGGATACCCTCCCACGGGAAGGAGTTCTCTGGTAACGAAGTTGATCGGATGACAGCTTTCCAACCGAGCAAATAGAAATCCCCTGGAGTATCCCCATAGCGATACAGGACTGGACCATGTGCATTTCAGTTGCCCGAACCGCTTTCAGGATAAGTCTCTGACTCCTTTCGTCTTTCACCCGCTCCAAGGGGTTAGGTTCCCCTGCCTTCTGATAATAGCTTAGCTTTGGCATATGCTTTGACCAGAAGTGATAACAAAATGCCCCGATCTGCTGCTTTAACTCCCGAAACATACATTCGATTCGGAAACGATAGCTGTACAGACGGATGATGGACAGCGGTTCCAGCTCCAGGCTGGTGCTTGCTAAAATGCTTTGGATGCCATTCATTTCTACCAGGACAAAACGTAATTCCTGGTACAGCTTCTGCCCCCAAAGCAGGTTAATGCTGTAATAACGTATGGTTTCCTGTTTCCCATAAAGTTCCATCCGTGTCTCCAGAAACCGTTCCTTGTGGGAGGCAAACAATTCTTTCAGGTGGATGGCGGCTCCTTTTTTAGGAGGACGGCCCCTTCCAGGCTTTCTCGGGGCGGGCTTCTCATAGGCGGTACAGGATTTTTTTGCTTTCGTGACAATCTCCAGGCGGACGGGGCCGCTTCGGTTAAGGGCATTCAGTGCTTTAAGTGCGGGAACAGTAAGGAAATACCGATCCAGCAGAAGGAGACAGTCCCCGAAGGTCTGGGCGGCGCGGTAAGCATCCCCTATCACTTTAAGTACATGGGATGCAAGAGAAATGGGGGCTCCTTTCCATGTGTGGGCGCCCTGGAGGCCGTCATGAAGGCGGATGCTTAAGGGGACACAGGCCCAGGTTCCTGTATTCCCGGCCAGAATTCCAAGACCGCCGAACATATGTCCATGGATGTACTCCGGCTTGGCGGAATTCTCAGACTCCTGGAAAAGCTTCTTTACCCCGGGCATGCGCCGTCCTTCCTTGGGCTGCTTGACCCCATCACCGACCAGGACATGAAATCCCCCTTCTTCATAGAGAGGGAAACTGTTTTTTATAACAGAGAACCAGCAGAGGCGGATGGAATCCAAAGACCAGGATGAGGCCCTGAAAAAGTGGATCAGGGAAGGATAGCAATCAGGAGAGAGAGCCAGGTCCCGGATGACGGAGGTAACGCCAAGCTTGTCTGAGCGGAGCATAAAGCCTATGGTAATGGTAACAAACCAGCGGAAGGATGCCTTCCGGGAGAAACAGGATTCAAACTGGCACAGGATTTTATCAATAAAATTCAGCATAATCGTATGGTAAACCACCAGAAAGTATGGTACACTCATACATAGAATAGCTCTTCTTGGTGGTTTGTATCTTTCGTAAGTTTAGCAACTTAAAGATACCATAAATCCATACGGAAGAGTTATTTTTTTACAAAGAACTTATTACTCTCAAGATTGTCTGTATAATGGGGTTAAAACCCTCGCCTTCTAGGCGAAACCTTTAGGTCAACCCCATACCTCAAAGTTTAGAAAAAAGAAAAACAGAGATACTAAACTTGAGGTGAAAAAATGGAGAATTATAGAAAGACAGCGCATTGTACGTATGATATAAAGTACCATATAGTATGGATAACAAAATACAGAAAGCCTGTGCTGACGGGAAAGATTGCATTAAGGACAAGAGAATTGATCCGGAGGGTATGTCAGACAAATGATGTAGAAATACTGGCAGGGCATGTAGGAAAGGACCATATCCATCTACTGGTATCGGTGCCACCGCATATATCAGCCAGTAAGCTGGTGCAGTATATGAAAGGCTGCAGTTCACGAAAGCTGCAGATGGAATATAAAGAGTTAAACAAGGAATTTTGGGGAAGGCATTTGTGGGCAAGAGGATACTTTGTGGCGAGCAGCGGAAATGTAACGGACGAAATCATACAAGAATATATACAAAATCAGGATTTAGAAGAACGACGCAAGAGCGATAACTTTGAGGTAGGACAACTTTAGGCGGCTTTCAGACGCTATTTTAAACCCACCGGCTTCTAGCCGGTGGTGGTTTAGTTTCATTAACCTGCATGGCTTGTATAGTTTTTTCTAAGTACATATCATCATATGCTGCAGATGTAGTAAAAGTAGGGGGGGTTTTTAGCGGCAGATATATGGCTGGGAATAAATATTTTTCGAAAAGCTCCGATAGCAGACAGCAATCGTCAAGCCAGTACGGAAGAAAAAATTGTGTATAGAAGAAAGAGCATTCAGATTTATATATTTTGGAGTGGTGTAGGAATTATCTTATGGGGATTGGGACAGGCAAGGATGCAGTCCTGCCTTATAAGCACATTCATAGCTGTATCAATACTTATGATTCAAGGAAAAGGAGGTAACAAGAGAGATGAAAAAGAAGGGACTTGAACTGTTGGCGAAAGTTGCAGCGAATGCGGCCAGGAGAGCGGACGGAAGGATATCCGAGTTTGGCCTGCATCAGCCGAAAAGGCCTGAAAAGATGAGAAGGGAAAAGCAGTAGGAACAGGAAGACAAGAAGTAACGGGCCGCAGCAATCCTGCAGTATAAGGATGTGTCTGATGGCTCGTTTGTCGTAGTGTAAAGAAAAACTTATTATTGTCTGTTTTTATGGCACCAGTTTACAACTCAAATAGCAAGATATAGAAAGTGAGCAAATTACATTGTGGTATTTAAGGAGGAATTGTTTTGAAAAAGAGAAGGATTGCTTTTATAACAGTTTGCATCTTATTGATAAATTGCTTTATCTCTAATGCAGCTTGGTTTTATCCGCCAGGAACAGATGAACCTGTGGAGGGGATTGTTACGGATTCGTATCCAAACGTCAATTCAAGAGTCGTCAACGCTTCCGGTTCGTGGCAACATGATGCAACAGGATGGTGGTGGCAATATAGTGATGGTAGTTATGCTATTAATAAATGGGAATGTATAGATAATCATTGGTATTTTTTTAATTCTGATGGCTATATGCTGGTAGGATGGCAGAATATAAATTCAGAGTGGTTTTATTTAGAACCACATGGGAATTCTACCTTTCCTGCAGGCGCTATGGCTAAAGGTTGGCTGAATCTTAACGGCTTTAGTTACTATCTGTATTTGGAAAAAACAGGGCAAAATCCTATGGGGTCAATGGCTAAAGGATGGATTAACATTGGAGGAGAGCAATTTCATTTAGATGAGACTACAGGACGTCTTATTGAGGGAGAGGCTATTACATTAGGTGTTAATGTTTATACGGATTCAACATTTCGTAAAGAATTTTCAGGCGTAATGACGGTGGATGAACTATTTAGAATAGTTGGAATTCCTTTTGAAAAAACCTGGAATCTTCTTTTGGATATTGATGAATATCATTCAAGTGGGTTATCTATTGATTTATGTACTCAGGCAGCATCTAAACTTTGTAGCTGTGTTCCGGATGTCAATTGCAGCGATTCAACAAACACTGAATACCATCATAAAAACTCTTTGAAATTGGTAAATGAATTGAAAAACAATTATCCAGCCGGATATTACTTGGAGGTGGGATTAGGCGGGAGCAAATTAATGTGTCGTTATAATCAAAAGGCGCATCATACTAATTATGGGATAACCATAGATAAACAATACACATATTGTGGAACCGATAAGAATAACGTGTCTCATACTATACGTGTAATTCAACATGAAATGTCACATATGTTTGGTTGTAAGGATACACATAGTCAAGCCCTATGCACTATGAATGGTGGATTTGATGCTTGGCCATTATATACAGAAAATATATGGTGTCAAGATTGTCGAAACGGTATTTTTATAAGAAGTAGTCATCAGGGAAAATAAACTATTAAAAATAAGCAAGAAGGAGTTATGGGCATGAAAAGGGGAACAATAATCATATGCATTTTACTATGTATGGGATTGGCAGGGTGTAGAAATAATAGTGGAGCTGCTTTATCAGAGACAGTTCAGAGAGTTAATAATGGATATACCAATTTAGAGACACTTCAAGAAAGAGATGAAGTTATAATGGAATCCATGGCAAATCAGGAATATGATTCTTTAGATGATTTTTTGAAAAGCAATAATGAATCTGTTGTAGCATTGAATTTACAAACTTCCAGTATGGGGATTGCTTCGGATTCAAATGCGACATCATTTTCTGCTAAGGATACAAATGTTTCTGTGTCAGATAGTTTTGTATTCGTAACATATGAGTGTACATCTGGAGATGACATATTTAAAGTAGTATTAGCAACGTGTAAGTATGAAAATGGATTAGAACAATTGAATTATGTGATAGATACGAATCCGGGTGTTTTTAGCGAGGAAGACCTTGGTGGAGTTACGGTATATTATGGTCCAGGATCAGAATATGATTGGTTTGATTCATATACAATGATAATTAATGATAAAATATTTATAATCGATATAGAAAAGGATTATACTCAACATATTGAAGAAGTTTTGACAAATCTTGTATTACAGTAATTGATGATAAAAATATGTATTATCATAAGTATCAGAATGGATATGAATTAGATAAATTGGTGCTAGAGCGTGTTTGAAAATTCGTTCCTGTCATCTGCACGCCCCCCTTTGTGGCATATTTACCCCTCATTTGGTCAACGTAGCCCCGCTACGCCTCCCTCATTCGGGTCAAATCTCCCACGAATTGTGACGCACATCTGCCAGAAAGCAATTTTCAAACACGCTCTAGCGGAATCGGAGGGATAAGGAAAATAAAGTTTTTTAGGATAAATGCTTGTCTTGGAATAGTGAAATTATGAGCGGGAACTATTGTATGGAAAAAGTTGCGCCATAATTGAATGGCCAATTTGAACTGAATCATTTAAGAACCCCAAAAATTGATAAGGACGAGAGAATAACGGGCTATGGAAGTCCTATGATGAAGGATATATCTGATAGCCAGTTTCTCGTGTAATACAAGGTATTATATTTATATATTAGTTTCCCAACTATTCAGATTTACAGGACACCGAATAAAGAGCAGGAGAAAATATGATTATTAAACATTGTGCCATAAGCAAGGCAGATGGGGTGCTGATAGTAGGCTATGCTGTACGGCAGGAAGAAAATTTTTTTATATATCAGGAAAATGGGGGACGAATTCAGGTTATAGGCGGATCTGTCTTTCCACTCGTTGATAAATATGAGAGAGCGGGAGAGGCTGGTTCAGATTTGGATGAAGTTTCCGGAATACCAGTAAGTAATCTTGGTTTAGGTGAATACATCACAAATAATTTTATGGCAAAAGGAGCGATATATTTAGAAGACTTACAAACGTGGACAGACAAAGATTACAATGAGATTAGAGGACTGGGAAAAGTAAGAAAACGAAGAGTCAAGGAAGTGCTAGAGCAACACCATTTAGCCTTTAACGGAACCTGTGCCACAGAAGGAGAACGAAAATGATAAAGGTTGGCATTTGTGATGATGACTTAGAAGAACACAGGCGTCTTATCAGAGAAATTGAAAATGGTGTGAACACAATAGGCGTTAGCGAGAAATTAGATATTCGATTATTTACTAATGGGAAGGAACTTATAGAGGGAGAACAGAAAGAGGGATTTGATTTAGTGTTTTTGGATATTGTAACGCCTTTATGTGACGGATTTAAAGTTGCCGCAGAGTTGAATGCAAAGGAGAATCATCCACATAAAAAGAAAATTGATGATGAGATGGCTCAATACAGAAAAATAATTCAAAGGAAATGGTAAGTAATCTTTAAGGTTGAATGATGCTATTTAATTAGAAAGCTGAATGAAATTTGTAAGCAATATTTTAAAGCTAGGAGAGATATAAAATGTCTAATAAAAAAATAACATGTTACGTAGGGATACTATGTATATTATTTTTGGTGTTAGGTGTTAATATTAAAATAAATAGAGATAGAGAACTTTCTAATTATAAAACTGAGTTAAAAAAACGTGTGGTAGAATGCAATGACTGTTCTGAAGAGGAAAAACAAGTCTTTTTTATCGCAATTGACCATATAAGAAACCCAGAGAGTATTATTGATGATAGTCGTATTTGCGTATATCGCTTGTCACAAGTTTTTTCTTCGGAGGATGATTTGGGTATGGACCCAGAAACAGGAAGAAAGATAAAATTAAATGATTGGCGAGTAGATATAGGTGATATTTCTAGGCATGGGAATTTTTCGGTAATTATAGATGGCGATACTTTGGAATTTATAATGCAGATACTCATAGCTTAGAGTAGGAAACAAACGCTTCCTAACATCGTAAAGTATAATGTATATTTTCAATAAATAAAGAGGGGTTTAAAGGCATTCTAAAGAACAGCAATAAATAATTAGTGATTCCTCAATATCAGGGGAAAACTATTGCAAAGAAGAATTGCTGTAACTATTTACAAACGAATATTAGAACCGGGGCGAAACAAAGATGCTGAATGTTGGACAGACAGGTCTTTATTTCGTCCCGTTTTTGCTTTTATAGTTTTATTGTGTGGGAAGGCAGCTGCAGGAGTTAAACAGCTGCCTTTTCGCATATCAGATTCATGCAGAAGAGCGCCTCCGACCAGGTTTGAACTTTATGGCATCCGTTAAATAAGTTCAAACCGGGAGGAGATATGAATAATTACAGAAATACCGATTATGCACTGAACAAGCACAGCAAAGGCATCGTCTATAAGTTTGCCGACGGCATCATTGAGACAACTCTTACGGATTATCTCCGGGAAAACCCAGAAAAAACAGAACAAGATTTTAACAGGTTCAAAGAATTATCGGATGAAATCTATTATCAGCAGGACAGACATCAAAATCGGACAAGCCGCCTGGATGTCAGCATTTATTGTTTGAAACAGGCAGATTATATCAGCATGCTCCATTTAGCGGCTGACGCGCAACGAAAAAATGAGAGAAGCAGGGCGCAGGAACAGGCGCTAATAGCAGCTAAAAGATTATTGGACAGCAGAAAATTAACTGATACACAAAAACATCGCTTTTATCTCTACTTTTTCGAAGGTCTTTCTACCAGACAAATAGCCTTGCAGGACGAGGTGCATCAGAGAGCAGTGTGGGATAGTTTGAGATGGGCAATAAAGAAGCTTAAAAAATATTTCAAAAGTCAACTGTCGGAAAATCCGGAATATTCCTATGTGAACCAATCGTACCCGATAACGGACAACTCGTCACAACCCTGATTTCATGACGTTGGGTGAGGGCAATTTATGCCTTCGGAAAAGGAGGATATGTATGTCAGCGTCAGAACGGGAGTTTTATTTGTATCCAGATGGGAAACGGGTCAAGGTCAGCAGGGAGGTATATGAGGAATATTACCACGGCAAACGAAAGGAGCGGTATTTTATGGAGGATTTAAAAAGGGGAAAGACAATTGTGAATCAGGAAGAGCAGACAATAAGTTTTATTCAGGGGCGTGAGGATTCTTACGAGCGGCTGTTGGATTTAGGTCATCAGTTTCCTGTATCGGGGGACTGCTGGAGGATAAAGTATTGACAACAATCCTTTTAGATAAGGCATTAGAGACTCTTACGTCAGAGGAACGGGAGCTGATCCGAGAACTGTTTTATCTGGGAAAGACAGAAAGACAGGTAAGCGAGACGCTTAATATGGCCAAAACTACGCTGCATCGCCAAAGGAAACGGATATTAGATAAGCTGAAAGGTTTATTGGAATAAAATTTTTTAAATTATTTTTCGAAAAAGCGGACCAAAAGTGGCATTTGCCGTCTAAAGATATAGGGAGGTATCATTACCTTTTGTGTACCTTGATAAAAAGCGGATTTTGATTCCGTTCATATGGAAGTATTCAGGCTACAACATCCATTGTGTGCTGTTAAACAGCAAGCATTCCAGACACAGACGCCAGGACTGCCTGTAGGCGGGGGCAACATATAGAAAGGGGGGACAAATTGCATACCTGCCTATTAAAACGATAGCATCGAAGGCACGAGCGATAATCCGATGAGTCTGTAACCCGGTAAGGGCAATACCGGAAATGCCATGACCCGCGATGGAGATAAACCGAAATTTCCCGTTCCCCAGGGTAAAAGGGGGATACTGCGTACAAGGAGGCCGGCCGATCTGCCGTCTGTTTGGGCGGTATCACGGTGTCCGTAAGCTCAGGGCAGGTCTGGATACATTAGTTAGGAGACTTTTTGTCTTTTTTGATTTATCAAAACATACATATAGGACAGGCAAAATAAAATAGACTGTACTGGAGAGAAAATCAGAAGGAGGGCAGAGTGTAATGGTGACATTGGAAGAACTAAATGAGATGAGACAGGCTGATATTAGAACTGTGGATGTCAGTCAGCTTACGGATTTGCGGGATGTGGAAATTAATGAGAAGGACAATGTTAAGAAGCGGGTCGCACAGTACATGGAAGCAGTGAAAAACCCCTTTCTGATGAAGATTGGCAGTTACGCAGTGAAATTTTCCTATTCGGAATCCGGAGAAGGAATTGAAGAACGGATGCTGGCTTATATTTCTGATATGGCGAAGTAACAATAACAATGAAAACCTCTTTACAAACAGAGGGGATTATGTTAATCTATGACCAGGACTAAACAGCGGAAATCCTGATTGAGTTAGGTGACATGACCCCGTAGGACGGGTTTTTGCCAGCCATATTTTTTCAGGAGGACGCAGATGAAAGCAAAAGAACATTATAATGTAGCCATGTATCTCCGTCTGTCAAAAGATGATGGAGATTTTGGCGGTGGAAAAACAGAAAGTGACAGCATCGGTTCCCAGCGGGATTTAATCCGCTCATATATCCGCTCTCATAAAGAGATGGAGCTTTTTGATATATATTCGGACGACGGTTATTCTGGAGCCAATTTTGACAGACCTCAGTTTAAGCGTATGATGAAAGATGTGGAAGAAGGAAACGTTGACTGTATCATAGTAAAAGACTTGTCTCGTTTTGGACGAGATTACATAGAAGCCGGGCGGTTAATTCAAAAGACCTTTCCGGCTTTTTGCGTGCGGTTTATTGCTATAACAGATAATTTTGACTCTCTGACGGCGGATCATAATGAGACTTCTTTGGTGCTGCCCATAAAAAATTTCGTAAACGATTCCTATTGCCGTGATATTTCCCAGAAGGTGAAGAGCCAGAAGAAGATGAAGAGGGAAAAGGGGGAGTACGTAGGGGCGTTTGTGGTGTATGGATATCGCAAGGATCCTAAAAATAAGAACAGGATTATAAGGGACGATTATGCGGCGGAAGTGGTAAAGCAGATTTTTGCGTGGCGGATTCAGGGCATGAGTACGCCGACGATAGCAAAAAAACTGGATGAAAGAGGTATCCTGCCGCCTATGGAATATAAGAAATGCCGCGGGGAAAATTTTTCTACAGGATTTTCCAAAGGCGGGAAAATGAGTTGGTCTGCGGTTGCGGTTCGGCGAATTTTGGTCAATGAGATGTATGCCGGAATTATGGTACAGGGGAAGACAGAAACCATAAATTATAAGGAGAAGAAGGCCGCGGCGAGGCCTAAGGAGGAATGGGTACGGGTATCGGGAACTCACGAAGCGATTATAAGTAAAGAAGATTTTGAGTTTGTGCAGAAGCTGGCTTTCATAGACTGTAAACCGTCAGGAAAAGGGGAGAAAGGGCATATTTTTACGGGGCTTTTGTACTGTGGTGACTGCGGCGGACTTATGTTTCGGCGGGTGAACCGATATAAGGGGAAAGAGAGCGTTTCTTTTATCTGCGGCTCTTACAATAAGAGACAAGGGTGTACCAGGCATACCACAAAAGAGGAAGATTTGAAAGCAGTGGTGTTGGCCGCCATACAAAGCCAGGCCAGGCTGTTTTTGGACCGTGAGACTGTACTTAACCGCTTGAATCAGATGGAAATCGGCTTTGATGAAGTTGTGAGATTTGATAAGGAGATTAAACGGCTCTATGAGGAGCAGGAGAAATATGGTTCTTTGCGGTCAGCGCTTTATGAGGATTTAAAAAGAGGAATTTTGACAGAAGAGGATTTTAAGAACTTTAAAGAGATTTATGAGGGGCGGTATCAGGAGATTCAAAAATCCATTGAAAAGCAGGAGCAGGCAGTAAAGGATTTATTCAAGTCAAAAGTGGAATCAGGAGCACGGCTGGAAAGGTTTAAGGAGGTTATGGCTGTTATGGAGTGCAGTCGGGAAGTTCTGGTGGCCTTTGTGGAAAGAATTGATATTTATGAGGGGAACAGGATGGAGATTACCTTGAAGCATAAAGAACTTTTCCAGAAAACCGCCATGCTGGAGGAATATGTCTGCGGCAGAATGTCCGGGAAAGAAAGGGGAGTGAGGTAAATGCCCAGAACCCCCAGAGAAAAGAGCGTCAAGAGAAAAGAAGCGGCTCCAAAGAAGATATATTCTGTTGGAATTTATGCCAGACTTTCCGTTGACAGCCACAGCGAAAAGAATGAGTCTATTGAGAATCAGGTGGAGATAGCAAAAGAGTATTTAGATTCACAAGGGGATATGGAGTTGTATAAGTGTTACAGCGATTTGGGAAGAACAGGGACAGATTTTGACAGAAAAGAATTTGAATGTTTGATGCAGGATGTTAGAAAGCGTTTGATAGATTGTATTATTGTCAAGGATTTTTCCAGATTTGGGCGCGATTATGTGGAGATGGGAAACTATCTGGAGAAGATATTTCCTTTTCTGGGCGTAAGATTTATTTCTGTGACTGATGAATTTGACAGCCTGAAGGCAGAGGCTAACCCGGATTCTTTGGGAATTAATCTAAAGCACCTTGTAAATGAACTTTATGCCAGGGATATTGGGATAAAGGTGAGAGCTGCCAAGGAAGTGAAATGGGAGCAGGGAAGTTTCATAGGAGGAATCCCGGCCTATGGCTATGGAGCTGTGTGGGAAAATGGAAAGAAAAGGCTGTATGTTGAAGAGGAGCCGGCCCAGATTGTAAAGAAGCTGTACGATTTGTATATATCCGGAAAGAATCAGAAGGAACTTGTGGAGTGGCTTTACGAGAACCGGATACACCCGCCTAAAGGATACAGACAGACTGGCCATGTGTATTGTCAGAATGAGGAACCTTTGTATCAATGGAACCGGGGGACTGTGAAAAATCTTTTACAAAATCCGGTATATCTTGGCCATCTTGTTCAGGCTCATACAGGCAGGGCAAAACAGAAGGGAGAAGAGAGGAAAGAAATGGAGGAGGGGGAGTGGTGTTTAAAAAAGAACACTCATGAACCTATAATCTTTGAAGAGCAATTTTATCAGGCGGCACAGCGTTTTAAAGAGCAGGAGATTTACTGTAATCGCAAAGGATTTTCCAAGGCAGTACCTATGGATGATGATAAGCTGGAAGGAATCTTATTTTGTGGAGAATGTAAACGGCCAATGTCAAGGATTGCCAATGTCAAGGAGCTGTCTAATGGAGACAGGATCCGGCTGTATGCTTATTTCTGCCACAACTCCCGCAAGATTGACGGAAGCGGATGCGAGAGAAAGTACGTGACATGGAAGGATTTAGAAGAGATTTTAAAGGAATCTCTGGAAAGGGAATTTCTTATGGCAGGAATTGTTCCCGGCAGGATTTTGAAGGAGAAAAAAAGGCTTCTGGAAGAAGGACGACAGAATATAAAGCGGCAGAAAGATGAACTGGAAAATAAGGTTCAGGAAGCTAAGAGAATAACCAGCGAGAAATATATGAAGTACCATCAGGGATTTTTAAGTGAAGATGAGTTCCTTCGGTGGAAGGCGGAGCGGGAGGAACAGATTAAGCTCTGGAGAAGAAAAGCCCTGGAATTTGATAAAAAGCTGAAGGAATGGGAAAGGGTATCGAAAGAAGAGTGTGATTTTCTGCGTAATCTTATGAGATTTGATGGAAAATCCCAGTTGGATAGGACGTTTGTGCAGGCCTTGATCGAAAGGATTGAAGTATATCCGGGGAATCGACTGGAGATTTCTTATCGGTTTCCGGCTGCAAAGTTTATATAAACCAGAGTATATTGAATGGACAAGGAGGATCATATGGTAAGGATTGCCATCTATATGCGTCTGTCAAAAGAGGATGAGAAAAATTGCCGAAAGGAAGAAAGCAACAGCATCAGAAATCAGCGGGCATTGGCGGAAGCATATGTAAAGGATCATTTTAAAGAATATAAATTGTTGGAGTTTCAAGATGACGGATATACAGGAACAAATTTTGACAGACCCGGCGTCACGGCGCTTCTAAAAGAAGTGAAGGATGGAAAGATTGACTGCATTGTGGTGAAAGATTTCTCCAGATTTTCCAGGGATTATATTGAGCTTGGCAGTTACATAGAGCAAATTTTCCCGTTTATGAAAGTGCGTTTTATTTCTATTAATGATCGTTATGACAGTGATGAAAGGGAGCAAAGGGGAGGAATCCTGGATATCCGGTTTAAACATTTGCTGTATGACTTATACAGCAAGGACTTATCTGTGAAGGTGAAATCGTCTCTGGAAGTGAAGAAAAAACAGGGACTGTATATAAGCGGAAATTGTCCTTTTGGCTATGAAAAGGCGGCGGGGAACCGCCATATGCTTGTGATCGCAGAGGACGAGGCCCAGGTGGTAAGAAAGATTTTTGATATGTCGGCAAGTGGTTTTACATCCTCCCAGATTGCCAAAGTTTTTAATCAGGAGGGGATTAAGACGCCGATTCAGTTTAAGATGGAAAAAGGAAGAAGCAGCCGCGCGCCCAAAGGAGGCAGATTTGTGTGGGAGAATACTATGATTTGCGCAATCCTGCGAAATAGAGTTTATGTAGGCGACATGATATATGGGAGATATGAACGGCTCCAAGTAGGAGGAAAAAATCGTCAGAAACCAAAGGACGAGTGGAAGATTTTTATGAATCATCATGAACCCATTATTGAAAGAGAAGTTTTTGAGGCTGTGCAGGAACGAAGAGGAAGCAGTAAAAATGTGATGGGAGAAAGGAAAACAGAAGAAAGACATCCGTTGACCGGGAAGTTGTTCTGCGGCTGTTGCGGACGCAGCCTGACTTATAGAAACAACAATAGAAATCCTTATTTTTACTGCAGCCGCCGTTATGCCAGTGGGATGGGGGAGTGTGTCAGCAACCTGAACGGTGTGTTTGCCGGAGAAGTGGTGCTGTATGAGTTTTGGCGGGAGTATGACAGGTGTGTGAGCGCAGACCAGGCAAAAGCGGCTGAATGGGAAAGAAAACAAAGGGAGGAGGAGGCGAGGGCCGGAGAGATTGCAGAGGGAAAAAAAAGGGTTCTTTCCTGTCAGAAACAGAAAATTGCTGCTTATGAACGCTTAATAGCTGCCAGAAACAAAAAGGGGGATGGGACAGCAGAGGAGATGTTAATGAAGGAGGCGGCAGAGATATGCCGGAGGGAAGAAAAGAAGTTGGCTAAATTGGAGGTGGAGGGAGAGCTAACCGGTTCGAAAGCAGAGAGGAGAAAAAAGGAAAGACCGGCAGAGGTGTATATAGGGCAGAAAGGAATATTGCGGCTTCTGGAAAGTTCCAAATTGACGGAAGAATTGGTCAAAGAGACAGTGGAACGGATTGCGGTAACAGCCAATGGGGAGATGGAGATTTTTTGGAAATCATCAGCGTTTTGCGGTGTTTTGCAGACAGCGGCCCAGACTGCCATTTAAAATCGCCTGCGACGATGGGCGGTTTGGTTCGCTGCCATTACGCGCATCCCCATGCCAAGCAGCGTGGTGCTTGACATGGGAGTGAACAGTAAGTGCGCCCAGGAAGATTACATGACGTCAACAGGCAGAAGATTGTGATTGAGATTATAGAAAAATAATGATACAATAAGATTACGGAACAGGAGAAGAAAAAGGATGGGAAATATATATGACGGAGCATTCCGAACAATACTTAATGATTGCCGAAAGCTGATTATCCCGGTGATTAATGAAATCTTTCATGAAAATTATATAGGTGATGAGGAAATCCTGTTTTTTCCAAACGAGCATTTTTTGAATCAACAGGACAAAGAGAATAAAGAACGTATCACAGATACGAATTTTACGGTTTTTGGGAAAGTAAAGAAGAAATATCATATTGAGTGCGAAAGCAGCCTGCCAGATGGAAAGATTACAGTTAGACTATTTGAGTACGATGCGCAGATAGCATTGGATGAGGGAGACGTGAATCAGGAAACTTTGACGGTAACATTTCCAAATACGGCGGTGATATATCTTCGGACATATAAAAAGACACCGGATAAAATGAAATATGTGATTATTACCCCAGGAGGGACAGTGGGGTATGATGTTCCGATTATGAAGGTACAGGCGTATTCTTTGGATGATATTTTTAGAAAACAGCTGTTGCTGTTAATTCCATTTTACATTTTCTCACATGAGAAGAATCTGCCAGAGTATAATAGTAATATGGAAAAGCTGGCTGAACTGAAAGCAGAGTATCAGGACATTCTGGCAAGGCTTGATGAATTGGAACGACAGGAGATGATAGGAGCATTCGACAAGCGTACAATTATAGAACTTTCCAATGATGTAATGAAGGAATTGACACAGAAATATGAGAATGTACAGAAAGGAGTGGGTGATATTATGGGTGGCGCATTGATTGAGACAACAGCGAGAAAATTAAAAAATGAGGCAGAAAATGAGACGAAAAGACAGACAGCCCTTAGGATGTTAAAAAGAGGAAAACTTACGCTTGAGGAGATTGCGGAATATTCAGGACTTAGTATTACGGAGGTAAAGCAGTTAGCGGGGATTCATGCCGTGTAAAAGGCAAATTATAAAAAGTTGATATCGTGGCCGGAAAGCAGGAAGATGATAGATTATCAGATTATTTTCCTGCTTTTATATTGGAGATAGATGCCGCAAAAATAGTAATCATCAACTGAAAAAAGTCTCATATGGACGGATTATCTTTAAGGGGAAACAGTGGAAATAGAGTTTTCCCAGATGGAGCGATTTCCCCAGGCTTCAGGACAGAATCCGACAAATGCACAACATGAGCACAGGTTAAAGAGCAGAGATAAAATCGAAAAAACGGTTTTATCCCACGCCAAGGTGACCAGATATATCCGTATTGTAAATTTTCAAAATGGGTGTGATGCCGCAAAAACAGCATTTTGTCATTGATTTAACACCAGTGCGGCGGATTCTTGTCATTGATTTAACACCAATGATTGATATTTGCGGATATAGCGAGAGAAAAAAGTGGAAAGTTAGAAAAGTTTTTAAATTTCTGCTTGACAGGTTGGGGGATCGATTATTTTCATGATGATTTCCGCAACAGCGACGGCACCACCCGAATCCTGGAGCTGTGGGACCAGACCTTAGACCGGGTATTCACGGCGCAGGAGATCAATGAAGCCCTTAAAAAGGGAAGCCGTAGGGAGGCAAGACAGGTTGTCCCAAGCGTGGACAGCAGCGGCCACGGGACGGCGGTGGCCGGTATTGCCGCCGGGAACGGGCGGGAGAGCGACGGCTTATATCGCGGCGTCGCGTTTGAAAGCCAGCTTCTGGTGGTGAAGCTGGGAGTGACCAACCCTCTGGGCTTTCCCAGGACTACGGAGCTGATGCGGGCGCTGGATTACGTGGTGCGGAGAGCGGCCCAATTGGGGATGCCGGCGGCGGTTAATGTGAGCATCGGAAATACCTACGGCTCCCACGACGGCACCAGTCTTCTGGAGACCTACATAGACGGGATTTCTAATTACGGTCGTAACATCATTGTCATAGGAGCGGGAAATGAGGGGGCAAGCGGCGGCCATGTTTCCGGGGGTCTGAGCATGGGAGGGACAGCGAATGTGGAACTGTCCGTGGCGCCCTATGAAACCGGGCTCACGGTTCAGCTGTGGAAACATTATGTGGACGATTTTTCCATTCGGCTGGTTACGCCGTCCGGCAATATCTTAGGACCGCTGCCGCCGGTTATCGGTCCCCAGACCCTTGATTATGAGACTACCAGGATCCTTTTGTACTACGGTGAACCCGGGCCTTACAGCAAGGCCCAGGAGATTTATTTTGACTTTATGCCCCTTGGCCAGGACTATCTCCAGAGCGGGATCTGGGTATTCCATCTGACTCCAAGGCGGATCGTCCAGGGGAATTATGATTTTTGGCTTCCGTCGTCTGCGGTGCTTAATAAATCCACGTATTTTTTAAGGTCCACGCCGGACATTACGCTGACGATCCCCTCCACGGCTTCCATGGCCGTCACCGTTGGAGCGTACAACAGCGATTATCAGACGTATGCGGACTTTTCGGGGCGGGGATTTACCAGGGTGACCAATCAGGTAAAGCCGGATATCGCGGCCCCGGGGGTGAACATTATGACGACGAAAAGCGGAGGCGGATATGAGGCAGTGACAGGGACCTCTTTTGCGGCGCCTTTTGTGACGGGCAGCGGGGCGCTTTTGATGCAGTGGGGGATTGTGGATGGGAGGGATGAGTTTTTGTATGGGGAGAAACTGAAGGCGTATCTGATGCGGGGGGCAAGGCAGATTCCGGGGTATGATTCGTGGCCGAATCCGCAGCTTGGATGGGGACTGATTTGCTTGAGGGATAGTCTTCCGGTATAAGATTCATAGTCAAGTACGTCGGAGGTATCCGGAAACCAAAGAGGCAATATTGTCCATCATCTCTCCGGAATTGTATACAAAGGCGCGGATAACATCGGTGTTGCAGCGGCTGTTTGCGCGGCGTACATATTCATTCACAATGGCTTCCAGGTCATATGGACCGAACCCCAGCTCTTAAGAAGCCCGGAATTATGCGGCGGCCTCTTTAACTGCAGAAGAAGTTACCGTAGCGCCGCTGATGGAGTCGATTTCCGCACTCTGGGCGGTTAAAAGCATCTCTTCCAGTTCATCTTTGTATTTTCCGCCGATATCCGGGGGTTCGCCGGACACATCAATCTGGACATCCGTAATACTTTCCGCGTCAAAGGTCATTGTCACAGTCACGGTTCCTGTCCCTTTTGCAGTGGCGCTGTAGGTGCCGGGAATATAAGTACCGGCTGCGGCGGTAGCGGCTGTGGAGTCTGCTGCTGCCGAGCTGTCTGCGCCTGTGTCCGTGCCGCCGCAGCAGGCGCTGAGCATTCCCGCAGCTGCAATACTTAGGGCTCCTGCTGCGGTTCCTTTTAGAAAGTCGCGGCGGGAGATGATGCTTCTCTGCGAATTTTTCATGTGTTTCTTTCTCCTCCCTTTTTGGATTTTTAAATTTATCATAGTATAATCGTTGTATCCTATCCAGAATCTCAGGACAGAAAGCCTTGAAACGCGTATAACTGGTCATATGTCCCGTATCTGCAGGAACTGTAAGGGAGGTTTTTGCCCGTGAGAACTGCGGATGATAGAAGGAGAGAATGGAATGGGGCTGCTTTATGGATACCGATGCGGCAGCAGGCAGCGGAAATTTTCGGGAAAAGAGTATTCATATAAAATGATATATGGTAACTATTCAGAACCCCCCTTATTCAAAGATGAAATCAGGATGACCTGAGATTACATTTCTGATTGCTTCATAAGCATTATAAGGGACAAACACCGAAAATTTTTGATTTGCATGAAAGAATGCCGGAGAATTTTACGAAGGGGTAATCGGCTGTTGTCCGCATTGGAGATCAGGTTGGTGCTTGTGGTAAAGAACGCAGAAAAGGCTTGGCTGGAGCCATTTCAGGATGTATTTAGAAATATGCTTCAGGACGAACTTAGAATCTGAAGGATTATCTGAGAAGTGACTATGTGGTGGTAAGCCTTGATTTTCAGCGCATGAGCTATTTGGATTTCGAAAATGAGTCTGCTTTTGTTCATGGTATGGCGCGGGAGATCAACAAAAAGATTCGGCCTATGAAGCATGTGCCAGAGGAAATAAGGGACGGTTTGCTATAGCTTACGGACAAGGCAGGGCAGAATGTTCCAATGGCAGAACTCTTTGACTGTCTCAGCGACTGGTGTACGCAATCAGAAAAACCGATTGTTATTATGATTGACGAAGTAGATACGGCAGCCAATAATCAGGTATTTCTTAATTTTCTTGCACAGCTTCGGAGCGATGAGGAGCATATGGAAAAATTAGACTTCGGGGTATCCATATCTTGTTTCCAGACTCTGTAAGCTTATCGATGAGAGAATTGCGGGAAGTGAAGAATTTCCTGATAGAAGCAGCGCGTGGACCAGAGATGGATTTTTGGCTGTCTTGAAAATTTTGTTAGAAGAGAATAATCCGTTGTTTGACTCTCTGACAAACAAGTTAAGCAAATTTCCGGAGCTGAACATAGTGATTTCACGTCTGCTGTTCCAGGGACAAAGTATTGCGCATAACCCGGATGATATTGCGGTGCGGAATGCCCGGATGTTCGGGTTTGTGAAAACCCGTAATTCAATGGTTCAGATTGCTAATCGGGTATTTGAAACACGTTTATCCAAAACTTTTAATTAAGCAGCCATATCAACAAAAGAACCTGACGCGTCAGGTTCTTTCATACTGTCGACCAAGAGGCAGTATCCACGAGCTCAACCATTCTACACAGATACGCCTCCAGTTATACTAGAGCGTGTTTGAAAATTCATTCCCGCCAGATGCACCCCACTTCGCGGTATATTTGAGCCAAATTCAGGTTACATAGCCCGCTATGCGCCCTTCATTTGGCTCAAATCTCCCACAAATTGTGACGCACATCTGTCAGAAAGCAATTTTCAAACACGCTCTAGGCCCATGCAGGCAAAGCCAGGGCCTCTCAATCTGTAGTACACCGCCGTATCAGCACCGGAGTGACCACCTGGTGAATGGGCTCTTTTAAGGGTGTGGGCCTTCTCTTTTTGCGCTCATTCATCTGCATCACCAGTAGCTCCATGGCCTGACGGGCGATCTTTTCAATCTGCTGTCCCACAGTGCTTATGGGGATAATGGCGGAGGCGGCAATAGGGGAGTCGTCAAATCCCACGATCCGATACTCCTCTGGAAGGCGTCCGTACTTCCGGACAAGCAGATTGAGAAGGATGTTGGCATGGGTGTCATTGGACACAAAAATTCCCTTCTTTTTCCCTTTGTATTCCTCCTCCATTTCCCGGAGGATCTCCCCCAGCCGTTTTTCATTTTCCTCATAAGTTCTGCCAAAGCTGGTGAGAATCAGCTTGTGGGGAAGGTCGTGTTCCCGGCAGATATCTAAAAATCCCTGGATTCGCTGATAGCCGGGGGTTGCTTCTGACACCTGCTGGTTAAGATGGAACAGGATATCGCAGTTATTTTTGAACAGCAGGCTGGTGGCCTGGACAGCGCCCATGTAATTGTCTGTGTTCACGCTGCATGCGTACTGGTCCTCCCGCTCTATGGTGACCGTGGGGATGTTGTAGGAGGCCAGTTCCTGTGAGGAAATGGTGTGGCTTAGGACAATAAGTCCCTCTATCTTGTAAGCCAGCAGTTCCTGGATGTATTGTTGCTCAATGGTTTTATCCCGATTTCCCTCAAACACCAGGAACTTGTATCCGAATGTTTCGTAGGTGGACAAAATCTGCGATAACATCTGGGCGTAATAGTGCATGTACAGGTCAGGGATAATGATGCCTACAAATTCGGTTTTTCCGTTGGCTAAAATGCGGGCTACCTTGTTTTCCTTGTAATTCAGCGCTTCCAGGGCGTCGGAGATGATCTGCTGGTTCTCCAGGGTCAGGGAGTCAGGGTTGTTGAAATACCTGGAAATGGTGGTCTTGGAGAAGTTTGTGTATTTGGCGATGTCATCGAAGGTTACGTTCTTTTTTTTCATGGGGCGGTGATTCCTTTGGTTTAAATTTGGATATTGCCTATAGACAGTTTACCATAAAACTCCCGAAAATGTAAGAGTAACCGGTAATGTTACCGATTTTGTAATAGTTGCATAAAAGATCCCACGGAAATTCATGGATAATGCTGAAATGGAAAATCCGGCATTGACAACAGACAGTGGAAGTGGTAAAATTTGAAACATAAAGTAACCGGTTACTTAACCGATGCCAAAACCGATTATAAACGGAGGATGAATATGGCAGAATCAGTGAGTCCCAAGCTTTTAAAGGTTCACAGAATGGAAAAGAAGCAAATCCACGATATTCCGAAGGAAGAACGGCCGGCGTATCACATGTCGTCTCCCACAGGCTGGATCAACGACCCTAACGGATTTTCTGTTTTTGGGGGACAGTATCATCTGTTTTTTCAGTACCACCCTTTCAGTAAAAAGTGGGGGCCTATGCATTGGGGGCATTGTGTAAGCAAGGACTTTATTAAGTGGGAATATCTTCCCTGCGCGTTGGCTCCTGATGAGTCTTATGATAAGGAGGGATGCTTTTCAGGAAGCGCCATTGAGGCGGACGGGGAACATGTGCTGATTTACACAGGGGTTATGGACCGGTATCTGGATGATGGGTTCCATTATTACAGGCAGGTGCAGTGCATGGCAAAGGGAGACGGCATCCGGTATCGAAAATTTGCGGAGAATCCTGTCATTACAGGTGAAAGCACGCCAGAGGGCAGCAGTTTGGAGGATTTTCGGGACCCTAAGGTGTGGAAGGAAGACGACGGCTTTTACCTGGTGGTGGGAAGCCGGGCAGGGGACGGAAGCGGACAGATCCTTATGTACCGTTCCGAAGACTTAAAGCAGTGGGAGTTTGTGACCATTTTGGATAAAAGTGAGAATCAATACGGTAAGATGTGGGAATGCCCCGACTTTTTCCCTCTTGGCCCGAAGCAGATTCTCATGGTTTCGCCTCAGGACATGCGGGCCGTGGGATTGGAATTTCACAATGGAAATAACTCCATTTTTATCTGCGGGCAATACGACAAAGAATCTCACCGATTTACACGGGAAAAGGTTATTTCCGCAGATTACGGGCTGGATTTTTATGCGCCTCAGACCATGATGACCCAGGATGGACGCCGCATTCTCATCGGATGGATGCAGTCCTGGGATGCCAACATTACGCCGGTTTCGTTCCAGTGGTCCGGGATGATGACCATTCCCAGGGAGCTAACTTATGAAGGTGGGAAGATTTATCAGAGGCCGGTGAGAGAGCTGGAGGCATACCGCAGGGATAAGGTACAGTATGACTATGTGTCTGTTGCCCAATCCACGGTTCTGGAAGGCATCAGGGGAAGGGTTTTGGAGCTTCTGGTGGAGATTACGGGATTTGAGTTTGAGCATTTCCGAATTCGGTTCGCCCAGAATGAGGATTATGAGACATTTGTGCAGTACAGCCGTAAAAAGAGGTGCCTGACCATAGACAGAACCCACTCCGGGATTGACCGGGATGTTATCTGCAGAAGGAAGATGGAGCTTGCCCCCATGAAGGAGCCTGGCGGGGGAGGAGAAGAGGACAGGGAAGTGCTGAAGCTTCGGATTTTGCTGGACAAATACTCTGTGGAAGTATTTGCCAATGACGGGGAGAAGGTAATGTCCTCCTTGTTCTATACGCCTATGGAGGCGGACGGCATCGTGTTTGACTGTGAGGGTGAAGCGCGTATCAGCGTGACAAAGTATTCTTTCGGCGGGGCATGACAGATATAGAGCAAGACTTTTATAGGAACAGACAAGGACATAAGGAGGAAGGACATGGAAGAGAAGTATGGAAAAGCGGCCCGGGAAATATTAAGCTGTGTGGGAGGAGAGGGCAATATTGTCAGCGCCGCCCACTGCGCTACCAGGCTCCGGCTTGTTTTAAAGGATGATTCCAAGGTGGATCTGAATGCTTTGGAGAACATTGAACTGGTAAAAGGCAATTTTAACAATGGAGGCCAGTTCCAGATTATTCTGGGAACGGGGATCGTCAACAAAGTGTATGGGGAATTTATAGCCATAGCCCACATCACGGAAATGACAAAGGAGGAATTGAAACAGCAGGCTGCCAAAAAGATGAATCCCGTGCAGAAACTGCTTAAGACTCTTGCAGACGTATTTGTCCCCATCCTGCCTGCCCTGGTGGCATCCGGTCTATTGATGGGCATTAACAATATTCTTACTGCCCAGGGGATGTTTGTCCCCGGCAAATCCCTTGTGGAGGCATTTCCGGCTATAAAGGACATAGCGGAGATGGTAAACCTGTTTTCCAATGCGGGATTTACGTTTTTGCCGGTGCTCATCGGATTTTCGGCTGCTAAGATTTTCGGAGCCACACCTATTTTGGGCGCTGTCATCGGCGCAATTATGATTCACCCTGATCTAATGAACGGCTATGGATACGGTCAGGCGCTTTTGGACGGAACGGTTCCCTACTGGCATATATTCGGGTTTTCCGTTGCCAAGGTGGGGTATCAGGGGACGGTTCTTCCGGTAATCGCTTCCGCATTCTGTCTGGCGGTTATTGAGAAAAGGCTGCGGAAAGTGGTTCCTGCCATGCTGGACAATATTGTAACCCCTCTTTTGTCCGTCCTCCTTGCCGGGGCGCTGACCTTTCTGTTCATAGGCCCGGTGATGAGGGGCGTGGGCGATATGATGACCAATGCGGTCATGTGGCTGTTTTTTGACCTTGGAGCTCTTGGCGGACTGATTTACGGGGTTACATATCCGCTTTTGGTGATTACGGGCATGCATCACAGTTTGGTAACGGCGGAGACTCAGATTCTTGCCAATATCGGAACCCTGGGCGGTTCCCCCACCTTCGCGGTGGTGGCTGCCGCCAACTGCGCCCAGGGCGCAGCGGCGCTGGCAGTTATGTGCAGGTCAAAAAACGACCCCAAGATGAGAAGCATGGCCTCTGCTTCCGGCATTTCTTCCATGCTGGGGATTACGGAGCCGGCTATCTTTGGTGTAAACCTGAAACTGCGGTATCCCTTCTACGGAGCGCTGATCGGCGGTGGAATCGGAGCTGCCTATGCAACCATTATGCACGTTTTATCTGTTTCCCAGGGGCCTTGCGGAGTCATCGGAGTTATCTGCATCCGGCCTGACTGCATGGTGCAGTTTATGGTTTCCATGGTGATTGCCATTATAAGCGCTTTCGGAGCTACCATGTTTTTGGGGAAAGTTGTGGGGCAGAAGGAAAAGACAGGCAAGGAGGCGCCGGGAACAGAGGAGAAACCTGCCTTGCGGATAGAGACGGAGCCGGGCTGCATCTACGCTCCGGTTGAGGGGAGGGCCATACCTCACACGGAAATTCAGGACGCCACTTTTGCGGCGGGAGTTGTGGGGGAAGGTGTTGGCATCATTCCCGCAAAGGGAGAAGTGGTTGCGCCTTTTGACGGACAGATCTCCATGTTTTTTGACACCAAGCACGCCATTGGACTGGTCAGCGACGACGGGGTGGAGATTTTGATTCATGTGGGAGTCAACACCGTGGAACTGCAGGGGAAACATTTTACTCCTTTGAAGCAGTCCGGGGATAAGGTAAAGGCCGGGGACCGGCTTCTGGAATTTGACATGGATGCCATTAAGGCGGCCGGTTACGATCTCACAACGGCAGTGCTTGTGCCTGCTCCAAACCACGTGGAGGTGGTGAAAACCGGGGACGTGAAACAGCTGGATAAGATTTTGAATGTGTCATAGCAGGCGGCGGTAATTGTGAAGGTCAAAGCTGTCAGAAGATTTCCCAAAGCTTTGAACTTCACAATTAGATAATAAGCAGAAGGAGAGGCAGAGAGATTATGGAAATTCAATATTTTGGAACAGCGGCGGCGGAAGGATGGCCGGCTCTGTTCTGTGACTGTGATATATGCCGCAGGGCAAGAGCGGCGGGAGGAAAAGACTTAAGGACCAGAACCCAGTCCATGATTGACGGAACCATTCTCATTGATTTTCCGCCGGATACCTACACCCACGCTTTAAATTATTCCCTGAATCTGGGGCAGGTTCAGCACTTGCTGATTACCCATTCCCATATGGATCACTTTTTCCCGGTGGAATTGATCCACCGCCATGAGCATTTCGGACACAACGCCAGGGGGATGCTCCATGTGTATGGGAATGAGGCGGTGGAGAAGGCTTTTTATGACGCTGTGCTTATTGACCGGTTTAAGGTCCATCCTTTGGACGACAGCGTCGCCTTTATCCGTCTGAAGCCCTTTGAGGAATTTGACGCCCAGGGATATCATATTATTCCTGTGCCGGCGGACCATGACAAGAGGGAGACATGCTTTATCTACGTGGTTGAGAAGGATGGAAGATGTATTCTGTACGGCCACGATACGGGGATGAATTTAAGCGGGGAGGCCTGGGAGTGCATTTACAGCCGCAGATACAGCCTGATTTCCATGGATGCTACCATGGGGAAGCAGAAGACGAACGGATACCATATGGGGCTTTGGGATGATGTGGAATTTGCCAGACGTCTGGAGGAAAAAGGGTGTATTGACGGTGATACAATAAAGGTGATAAACCACTTTTCTCACAATGGGGGGATGACCCATAAGGATTTGGAGGCATTTGCCGGGGAGCACGGGATGATTGCCGCTTATGACGGGATGAAGGTGGAATTTTGAGGAAAAGTGTGATGATGTGAGTTTGCTGAAAAAGTAGCTTGATATTGTTAATAATCTGCCGAAAGACCTACCTGGCCTTGATCTTGCCGGCCATCGCCAGCCCTATGTATATTTTCCTGTTTCGCCAGAATTTCCTTGGAATTCCGGAGAGTATTGAGGAGGCGGCCAAGCTGGATGGGGCAAGCGCTCTGAGGATTTTTTTCCAGCTGATTATGCCTTTGGCCAAACCGATTTACGCCACGGTTACGATTCTGGTGTTTATCGCTTTGTGGAATGACTTTGTATGGCCGGTTATGGTCATTTCCGACACGTCAAAACAGACTATTCAGATGGCGTTAAGCAGCCTGTTCAGCATTTCCCCTGTGAATTATGGAAATGTTATGGCAGGGCTTACCATTGTGACGATTCCTGTGCTGGCAATCTTTTTAGCGTTGCAGAAATATTATGTGGCGGGAATTGCCTCTACCAGGGCCAAGAACTGATGGCAGATGAATGGAAGCTGAACGGAAACAGAATAAGGAGATGGAGATGAATTTATTTTTTACGCCGAAAGATGCCAAAGCGGGGGACGTAATACCATTCTTTAATGAAGAGACAAAGGTGTTTGATAATTTTTATCTGAAACACTGGAACCCAGGCACTGCCAAGGAGGAGGATAAGCTGAGATGGCACCGGATCACCACAAGGGACCACCGCGCCTTTAGGGAAACGCCAGTCAATATCTGTGGAGGTACAGGGTGTGTCGTTCGGTCAGGGGGAATGTACCATATGTTTTACTGCACCTTTGAGGATAAGCCTCAGGCTCAGTGGATCAGACATGCCGTTAGCCGGGATTTGACTGACTGGAAGGAGATTTTGGAGGATAGATTCGGTCCGGACGGGGTTATTTACCGGATGACAGACTGGCGGGATCCCTTTGTCTTCTGGAATCAGGAGGAGGGGAAATGGTGGATGCTGGCAGCAGCCCGGGAGAACCGCCCTACAGAGCGCAACGGGTGTGTGGCGTTGTGTGTTTCCGATGATCTTTCCAAATGGGAGTATGAGAAACCGCTGTATTCGCCGGGAATCTATCCTGCGGCAAATGAGTGCGCGGATTTGTTCCGGATGGGGGAGTGGTATTATCTGGTGTATTCTAACTACTGCGACGGCTTTGGCACCTATTACCGGATGAGCAAGAGTCCCAGGGGGCCGTGGATACGTCCCAAAGAGGATACGTTTGACGGAAGGGCTTTTTATGCGGGAAAAACAGTCAGCGACGGGGGCAGACGGTATATTTATGGATGGAATCCTACCAGGGGAGAAGATCCGTGGAAGTTTGACCCAAGTAGGAATTATGGTAAGGACTATGCCTGCTGGAACTGGGGCGGCACGGTTATTGTCCACAAGCTGGTGCAGCATGAGGACGGCACCCTGGGGGTGTGTCCGGCGGACAGCGTGGCAGACGCCTTCGGCCCGGGGAGGAAGACCTGCTGGAAATCTCTGGGCGGGAACTGGAGACAAGACGGCGATACCATAACCTGCAGATCTGACGACGGATACGCATCGGTTCTGTGTGGGAAGCTGCCCCGCCAGGGCGTTGTGCGGGCGAAGATGAAATATGAGGGCAGTCCGGCACGGTTTGGCATGGCACTCCAGGTGGATGAAAGGTTTGATAAGGGATATTATCTTATGTTTGAGCCTGGTTATCAGAGAATCGAATTTCGTTCCGGGATGCGGATGTATGAAAGCGGCGGACAGATGTTTCCTTATGGAGTGGAAATGGAGCGGCCTATGAAGCTGGAGCCTGGAAGGGAGTATGGGCTGGAACTGTATATTGAGGATACCATTGGGCTTTTGTATGTGGACCGTGACGTGGCTTTGGGGTTTCGTATGTATAATGAGAGGGATAAAAATCTGGGGTGGTTTGTGTTGGACGGGGGTATTGAGATTTGGGATGTGGAGATTGCGGGGGAGTAGGAGGGGGATATATAATTGAGTGAGCAAAGGGGGCGGGGATTGTCGTGAGGCCAGTCAGAGAAGGGGAGATGTCCCGCCCGGGTTCAGATATGCCAAACATTCCGATGAGCCCTTAAAGCGGAAATCAGTCGGGTATCAGCCCTC
Organism: uncultured Hungatella sp.; assembly: GCA_910588505.1. Lineage (GTDB taxonomy): Bacteria > Bacillota > Clostridia > Lachnospirales > Lachnospiraceae > UBA3402. The sequence continues at coordinate 27,182 of CAJUPQ010000016.1, forward strand.
CTGCTTTCCTGGTCTCATCTCCATGGCATAAATTCACCATCCCTGGCCTGCGACAATCCCCGCCCCTTGCTCATTAAACAATAACCAATAATCCATGTACATACATTCCTGTATCTGGCAATTCCTATATCTGCCAGTTCATATATCTGGCCAGGAAGCCATTGAATTTTAGAAAAATGATGGTATAATCTATGATACGATAAAAATCAATCATTTGAGTTTTTTGGAGTGTATATTATGGCAACGATAAAAGATGTGGCGAATGATGCAGGTGTGGCGGTGGGAACTGTATCCAAAGTGTTAAACGGCCACCATGTCAGCGCGGAGAATAAGCGCAAGGTGGAGGAGTCCGTGGCGCGGCTGGGATATCAGATGAACTATTACGCCGGGGGCTGAAAACCCGGTATACGTATACAGTGGCTGTGCAGGAGCTGACTGCCAGAGGAAGCAGAAAGCTTCTGTTTATCCGTTCCGGTTCCTGCTTAAGCAGTGAGACTCTGAAACGGGGGGAGGGATTTGTGGCGGCATGTAAGGAGAGAGGGCTTACGTATGAGGTGATGGATTCCGGGGACGATGCAGGCGGCTTTAATGAGGAGGGCATTTACGATTATCTGCGTGAGCACATGATGAACGGGAAATTGGAGTTTGACGGGATCTATACCAGTACCGACGGCCTGGGGCTTGCGGTGCTGGAACAGATGCGGCGTCTGAATATCCAGGCACCAAAAGACGTGCAGCTGATCGGACATGACGGGTTGAGACATCTGAACCGGGGGGCGTACCTGCTTTCGTCTATCGCTCAGCCGGTGGAAGATATGGCGTGCGCAGCGGTGGAATCTGTGATACATCTGATTCGCAGGGAACCCGTGAAGGAGATGACAGTCCTTCCGGTGACGTTTGTGGAGGGCGGGACTACACGGATAATGGAATAGCAGGTTATTCCATCATCATTGGTTCGGGCATCATTCTAAAATGGCTTGCAAAATTTGAAAAACAGTTTGCAGCAGCAAAAAGCGCAGACATAGACGGAGTTTCCGGAGCTACAGTAACCAGCAAAGGCGCGATGGCTGCAGTTCTCAATGCATTGGATCCGGAAGTGAATCCTTATGAAGAGCCAAAGGAGACAAAACCAGCGGCAGCAGAAACCGCCCCCCTTTTCCACAGCTGCTATGTTTACAGCCATGATTGACATATTTGAGTATATAATATTTTGAAGGCGGTGGCAACCTTAAAGATGTATGTTTTATCAGAGTTTATCATGATTCATGGATACCCTTTTAAAATGCCGATTCGATCGGAATTCTCTTACCCGTACCTTTCCAACCAGGTTCCCGGGCAGTTCCCAGGCGCATAGCTTTCCTCCCGGCTTATGGGATGCATGGATCATCCCGCCACGGCATAAGCCAAACATCACAATGGAAAGGTTCCCTCGTCACATGTTGGTTATCTGTTTCGTTCTGTTTATGTTTGTATTAAGACTAGTATAAATGATTTTAATTAGCTTTATGTTATTCTGTCGAAAGAACAGGTACATCACTATGCCTAAGATGTTTTATATCATAAAGTTATTTGAAATCACTTATACTAGTCCGTCCCAAGTTCACCAAACGTTCCTTCAGGGTTCAGCCCTGGGGGACTTTTTCTTTAGGCAGAATATAAGTCTGCTGCCCTTTCGGAAACTCATTCGAAGAGCTGAATCAATCATTGAGATTCCGAACGGTGTATGATATTCTATTCTATTACATAACTACGAAGATGGAAGAATATCAGTTGTCGGATATCTCTTCACCAGATGCAGAAGTTATGCGAAAATCTGCAGCTTAAGATGGTTCCTGTTGAAGAGAAGAAGGAGGTATTTGAGTATGACAGTGTGGATGAGCTTTTGACAAGGGCAAAGGGAAAGTATGCTTCAGGTACGAACAAGGAGGGCATTGTGATCCGTCCCGTGGAGCCGGTGTACTCAAAGACCATCGAAAGGCCCCTGTCCATGAAGATTTTGAATAATGATTATTTGTTGAAAGAATAGGGTATAGTTGGTAAAAGCTAGTGTAAGTTGAAAAACCAGTGTGATTATGTTAAACTTGGTAGCAGATATAAGCAGAATGAAAAAGGATAAGACCCACCGATGCGCGGTAGAAGTGCTGCAAAACCATAAGAAATGATATAAAAAACCCGATTATCCCGGAGGAAAAGATCAATGACAGTAAGTACGGCATATCTCTGTGAGGCCTGTGGTCAGGGAATCAGAATCTTAGAATACAGGAGCCTGGATGGTTTGGCCATCGTGCCGGAGAGTATTGACGGCAAAACCGTGATATCACTGGCCCCCTACCTCTTTTCTATACATGAAAATTATAATGACGAACCCCATACCGGAGCCTTTTGGTGGTCTGCCGTGAAAGAAAGGGTATCCGTGGAAGAGATTAAGGACCTTCCGCAGGTAAAGGGGGATTTTCTGACAGAATTGCGGTTACCCTGTGGACTTAGACAGGTGGGAGCCTATGCATTGTACAACTGCGGCTGCCTGAAAAGGCTGGAATTGTACAGTACCACACTGGATTGGGGAACAGGAGTCTTTACTGGATGTGTAAACGTAAAGGAATTGGTGATCCATGCAGATGAATCGGTCAGATCCTGCCTGAAAGAGATTTTGGCGGAGCTGAAACATACCCTGACAGTAACCTATGACGGAGCCGGGAAGGCCGTGCTGATCTTTCCGGAGTTTTTTGAGGAGGCCGTGGAAAACACTCCGGCCAGGATTCTGGTGACGGACACTCACGGCTGTGGGCAGAGATACCGGAACGCGTTTGTGCAGACCCAGTTTCAGTTTAAAGAATATGATCGCCTATTTCCACATGTCCAGGTTCAGGAACCGGAGGAGCTGGCGGTGAAGCTGGCTCTGGGACGGGTTATGAACCCTTACGGACTGGCAGGAGAGTACAGGGAGCGTTATATGGAGTATCTGACAGGACACAGGGTATCAGCAGCGTGCCAGGCAGCTCAAAGGGAGGAGTTAGATATCCTTGGATGGCTGTTAAGGGAGATTCCCTATGAGGAAAAGGATTTAAAAACAGTGATTGAGGCGGCGGGAAAGAGCGGGAGCATGGCTGCGGTCAGCCTGCTGATGGACAAAGCAAATATGGAGAGGAAAGGAAGGAGACGGCGGTTTTCGCTATAGTTTCTGAAGCCCGAAGATACAAGAAAGGAGAATCTATTCCATGATTGATCCTACCAGACACAGGCAGCTGGAAGAACTGAATATGGTAAACCTTTGCACCCGGATACTCCACGATTCCAGAAATGAGCTGTACTTAAACATGCATTTTCTGGACATTTCCCTCAGCAGCCTTGCCTTTGAGGCGGATCCGTCCATGAGAGGCGTGGGAACTGACGGGTATACTATTTACTACAATCCCGATGATCTGTGTGTACTCTACCGCAGAGGCCGCGTTTATGTAAACCGGGCGTATCTCCATATGATCTTCCACTGTCTTTTCTGCCATCTGGATACTAGGGGGAAGCGGGCGGGGGAGTACTGGAATCTGGCCTGCGACATTGCCATGGAATCCGTCATAGACGGGCTGTACAAAAAATGTGTACATGTGGCGCCCACACCCTTTCGCAGGGAGACCTATCTGCGCCTTGGAAAGAAAATGAAGGTGCTGACTGCAGAGGGGATCTATAAGGCGCTGCAGGAGATGAATCTGTCAGAGCGGCAGTATGGCCGGCTGGCTGCGGAGTTTTATGTGGACAGCCACAAGAAATGGGAGGAGGATCAGCCGCCCGGGATACCAATGACTGTACCGCGGCAGGACAGGTGGAAGGATAACCGGGAGAAGATGCAGACGGAGATGGAATCCGGCGACCGGGACCGTTCCGGCCAGGATGAGGAGAAAAAACTTCTTGAACAGGTTCAGGTGGAAAACAGGGAGCGGTATGACTATAAGCGGTTTCTGAGACGGTTTGCGGTTATGAAAGAGGAGATGCAGGCGGATGATGATTCCTTTGACTACATTTATTATACCTATGGGCTGAACAAGTACGGGAATATGCCTCTCATAGAGCCTTTGGAGTCAAAGGAAGTGCATCGGATCGAGGATTTTGCGCTGGTCATCGACACGTCCATGTCCTGCTCCGGGGAGCTTACGAGGCGGTTTTTGGAGGAGACTTACAGTGTCCTTGGGGAGAGCGAAAGCTATTTCAGAAAGATCAATGTCCATATTATCCAGTGCGACGACCAGGTCAGGTCCGACGTGGTCATAAGGAACAGGGAGCAGATGGAAGATTACATGAAACACTTTGCGGTGACAGGCGGCGGGGGAACGGATTTCAGGCCTGCCTTTGAGTACGTGGACAGTTTGAGAAAGCAGGGGCAGTTTACAAAGCTTCGGGGACTTTTATATTTTACGGACGGAAAGGGGATCTATCCGGTGAAGATGCCTCCCTATGACACGGCTTTTGTGTTTGTGCAGGACCAGTATGAGGATGTGTCGGTTCCGCCCTGGGCCATAAAGCTGATCCTGGAGCCGGAACATTGGAGCGATGAAGGAGGAGAAGAGGCATGAACATTAAGAGAGCCAAGGAAGAGATAAAAAATACCATCGAGGCGTATCTGCTGCGGGACCGGTACGGGGCCTACGAGATTCCTCCCATCAGGCAGAGGCCGGTTCTTCTCATCGGACCTCCGGGGGTGGGTAAGACTCAGATCATGGAGCAGATCTCCCAGGAGTGCCGCATCGGCCTGGTTTCTTACACTATCACCCACCACACCAGGCAGAGCGCCATCGGCCTGCCTTTTATCCAGGACAGGATCTACGATTCCAGGCGGTGCTCTGTGACCGAGTACACCATGAGCGAGATTGTGGCGTCCATCTACGACAAGATCGCGGATACGGGGCTTTCGGAGGGGATTCTGTTTATTGACGAAATCAACTGTGTGTCAGAGACTTTGGCTCCCACCATGCTTCAGTTTCTCCAGTGCAAGACCTTTGGCAATCACAGCATTCCTCAGGGGTGGATCATCGTGGCGGCGGGCAACCCGCCGGAGTACAACAAGTCGGTGCGGGAGTTTGACATCGTTACTCTGGACAGGATCAAGATGATCCCTGTGGAGGCGGATTTCGGGGTGTGGAGGGAGTATGCCCAGCAGGTACACATCCATCCGGCTGTTATCTCCTACCTGGATGTGAAGAAACAGAATTTCTGCCGGATTGAGACCAACGTGGACGGGAAGCTGTTTGCCACGCCCAGAGGGTGGGAGGACTTGTCCAGGCTGATAGAAGTCTATGAGAAGCTTCACAAAACCGTGGATCGGGAAGTTGTGTTCCAGTATATCCAATATCCGCTGATCGCAAAGGATTTTGCCAATTACCTGGAGCTTTACTACAAGTATGAGAAGGATTATCAGGTGGAGGCAATCCTGGACGGACAGGTGAAGGAGGCTGTCTACAGCCGGCTGGAGCGGGCTCCTTTTGATGAGCGGATGAGCGTTATAAGCCTTGTGCTGGCGGCGCTGAACAGCGGGTTTCAGAGTCTGCAGGAAAAGGGGCGGCGGCTGGAGCGGCTGGAGAAGATCTTCAGGCGGTTAAAGCCAAAGGGGATGAAGGGGACGGATGCAGGCGGGGAAGACGCCGGCAGGACGGAGTATGATTCTCCGGCCGAGTATCTGGCAGGGCTTACAGCCGGGATGCAGGCAGAGCGGAAATATAAGCTGGAGTCAAAGCTTCTTAGCCGGAAGGAGGATTATCTGTACCAGGATGTGACAGCTGTTCTTGAAAAGGTCCTCCAGGTCATAAAAGCGGAGAGCCGTCAGACGGAAGAGGAAGTGTGGGAGAAGGTATCGGAGATTTTCGATGCGGAAAATGAGGCCTATGAGGTTCTGTTTGAGCTTTGCGGCGGCAGATTGGAGCATGCGTTTGATTTTATGGAGGCGGCTTTTGGCAGCGGCCAGGAGATGGTGGTGTTTGTTACAGGGCTGAATACCGGATTTTACAGTGTGGACTTTTTGCAGGAGTATGAGTGTCAGAGATATTATCAGTACAATAAGATGCTTCTGTTTGACGACAGGGAGCGGGAAATCCTGAAACAGATGGAATCTTAAGGAAAAAGATATTGCTTTTTATTTTATAATCGATATAATGAAGATATAACTAAAGGGTACACCGTAATGCAGGCTCCTTGGGAGCAGGGACGCTTCGTGTCACAAGGTATACCCTGAAACACGTTCAATAATATCAGGGGGATTTTTTATCATGTGGACGAAAAAATTTATGACTGCCACAGCGGCAGGGATGTTGATGGCGGCATTAGTGACATCTCCGGCTTTGGCCCATGGCCATCACAGACGGGCAGCGGTTACAGCGCCCAGCACATCCCAGTCGGTTTCCAGCTATGCCTGTACCGTGGAGGGCTGCGGTCTGACAGGATATCACAGCCATGACGGTCACAATTATTGGGGCTGCTATTCGGTCTGCAACGTGGAAGGCTGCGGCGAGATCGGGCACCACACTCATGACGGCCATGATTACTGGGGCTGCACTCCGGTGTGCTCGGTAGAGGGCTGTATGGAGACCGGGCGTCATACCCATGACGGGTATGATTACTGCGGCTATGGCCACAGCGGCGGTTATTGCGACGGTTCCTGCGTGACATATTCTGACAGCGCAGGATATTGCGGAGGGCATCACGGCTGCCGTTGACTCCGGAAACGATGATACAAGAGGGCGGGAGGATTGACTTATCATCAATCCTCCCGCCCTTTGTGTGTGCCGGTTTAGAATACCAGGTCGCTTTCCAGAGGAAGGATCTGCAGAGCGGGGAACTGGTAAGCCAGGCCGATGATATACAGGGTGTAGGTCACATTGTTCATGATGTTAAAAGATGTGGTGTCCATAACGGCAATGCGGGTGTTGTTACACTCCACATAGTCGCTGTTTATGATAATGGAATTGTTGCTGGTGCAGGGCAGGGCTTCAGAGACAAGAGCGCGGTAGGAACCCTGGCCGATGGTGCGGTAGGAGGTGACGTCAAGCTGGCTTACCCGCTGGAAAACCCGCCCCTGGCCGGACAGGAAGATGTCTACAGGGCCGCTGTTTGGAGACAGGTTTACCGCGCGGAGACACCCGAAATTTCTGTAATTGCAGGGGGAGTCGGTTATGGTAAACAGGGAGATCCCGCTGCCTTGATTAATGATGGATACGGTGTAGGCGGTATTGCCGGCAAAGTTAATATATCTGCGGTACAGTGTCTGGCCGGTCTGGGCGTTGGTCACGGTTATGAGGGTGCTCTGGCTTCCGCTGTCTAAGTAGTAGGGGGTGAAATTGCCAAACTGCATATTGTTGATGACTGAGCGGTCCCCCAGACTGATGTTGACTGCCGGCTGATTTACCGCCGCGTGGAGAAAGCGGATATTGGCCAGGCGCTGGTTTGACGCGCCGGTGTTCTGTCCCGGAACGATGATAACCGAACCGCATCCGCTGCATCCGGAACCGGAAGGCGGTCCCCAGGAAGGAGTGTCCGGGGAAATGGGAGCAAACCCCGGCGAGTTGGAGTTATCGCCGCTTGGCGGTCCCCAGGAGGGCGTATCCGGGGAAATGGGGGCGAATCCCGGCGAGTTGGAATTATCGCCGCTTGGCGGTCCCCAGGAGGGCGTATCCGGGGAAATGGGGGCGAACCCCGGCGAGTCGGGAGTTTCGCCGCTTGGCGGTCCCCAGGCAGGCGTATCCGGGGAGATGGGGGCAAAGCCGGGAGAATTGCCGGCAGAAGCCTGATCGGAGGAATCGGATACCTGGGCAGCGCTGACGATCTCGGGAGCAGAGAGGGAACGAGTTAGTCCGTCCTTGTCAATATACATGGTTTTTCCTTTCTGTTTTATTGCTTGATGCAAACGGTATGATATAGTTTATGTGAGAAAAATGGGGGCGTGTGGGAACAACCTAAAATTAAAATTCGAAATACTTTCTTAATTTTTGTTGACATTTGTGAAGTTTGTATTATAGAATAAAGTGACAACTTTTGACAAGGGAGAGTATCATGTTTGTAGGAAAAAGCATCTTGGCTTCTTTCATGTTAAGCACAGCAGTGATGGTTTCAAGTCCGGAAGGGACGGAGATTTCCGATTCCCGCATCAATGCCACAGTTTTGGTGGTGTCGGAAAAGCCGGAGGAGGCTATGGTCTCTGGTATGCCGGAGACTTCGGAGACAGAGAGCAGTCAGTCCGGGACGAAGGAACCGGAGCGCGGACAGCAGCAGGAGACGAAGAACAGCATGGCTGCGCAGGACACAGAGGAACCGGAGAGTGAGGAGGAACCAGAAGTTTCCCAGGATCAGGAGGATCTATCGGAAGAAATCGGATCAGAGGGAGATGAGGAGTTTGAGGTATCTCCTATGACAGGCACGGCTATGACCATGCTGTCAAGTCAGGGCGGAGCCCAGATGTTAAGTTCTGTTATACGTTCTCAGAACGGCAGCCTGGTAGTGGTTGACGGAGGCTGGGAGGCGGACGGAGGCTATCTGGTGGAGCACATAAAGGCTAACGGAGGAGTCGTGGATGCCTGGCTCATCACCCATCCCCATTCGGACCACGCCGGGGCATTGTATGATATTCTGAAAAACAGAAGTGACGAGATTGAGATTAACCGGATCTACTATTCCTTTGCACCGGTCAGTTGGTACGAGGAGGTTTCCCTGGAGGACGTGGTCATGGTCAGGAACCTTGTGGAGGAGCTGGACAAGCTGCCCCAGGAGAAGCTGTGCGATTCTGTGGGAAAAGGTTATAAGATTACGGTGGATAACCTTCAAATAACAGCCATGAATGACCGCTATCAGCTGGATACGGACCCGGTGAACAACAGCAGCATTACATATATGGTAGATACAGGGGAGAAAAAGGTTCTGTTTCTGGGTGATATGTCCTATGACGGCGGAAGCCGGTTGGGCAGGGAATGCGGGGATTCCCTGAAGGCAGACATTGTTCAGATGGCTCATCATGGGCAGAACGGAGTGGGAAGATCGATTTATCAGAGCATTGCCCCCAAGATCTGTCTGTGGCCTACCCCTCAGTGGCTGTGGGATAATGACAACGGGGGCGGATATAATAGCGGCCCCTGGAAGACGGTTGAGACCCGGGGCTGGATGAACGAGATCTTGAAGGTGGACAAGAATTATTGTATAAAAGACGGAGATATTGTGTTACAATTAGATTGAGAAGTGGAGAGAAGCCGGGTCCCTGCTACAGGGAGCCGGCTTTTACCAACGCCTGGCGGATTCTGGTACCAACAAGGACAGCCAGGATGGTAAGGATGATGTCCTTGGGGATGAAGGCCACAAAGGAGTAAGCCATAATGGCGCCAAAGGACATTTCCGAGGTCAGGAGGGACCACTGGAAGGCGCCAACCAGTTCCACAACCATCAGTCCTGAGACTGCCAACAGAATGGAGAACCAGAGAGATATTATCGGACTGGGATGTTTGACGCGGATGCCTGACAGGACGGCCATAACCGGCCAGGCCAGGATGTATCCCCCGGTCATTCCGGTGAGGCACTGGAGCCCGCCGGTGAAATTAGAGAAGATGGGAAGTCCCACACAGCCAAGGAGTATGTAAACTAAAGTGGCGATGCAGCCCTGTTTCCATCCCAGGATCGTCCCCACAAGGGCGATGCCGAATACCTGGATGGTAATGGGCACTCCTGTGGGAAGAGGGATGGCAATCTGGGAGATGACGGCCAGGACTGCGGCGGACACACCCATGAGAGTCAGACTTTTTGTGGAGGTATAAGATATGGAATTCATAGGATCTGTTCCTTTCTGTGCTTTTTATGGGGAGACTATAGCACAGGGAACAAAAAATGTCAACTATTTTTATAATATAGTTAACAGTTAAAGGAGGCATGTAATAGAATGATAATAGCGGACCTTCATATTCATTCCAGGTATTCCAGGGCAACCAGCAGGGATTGTACGCCGGAGTATCTGGACCTGTGGGCCAGGAGAAAGGGGATCAGCCTTTTGGGCAGCGGGGATTTTACTCATCCCCAGTGGCGTGAGGAGCTTGCAGAGAAGCTTATCCCTGCAGAGGAGGGGCTTTATATTCTGAAGGAAGAGTTCAGAATAAAGGACGGCGCCGCAGAGGAAAGATATAAGCCCAGGTTTGTGATCTCCGGTGAGATCAGTTCTATTTATAAGAAGAACGGGAAGGTGAGAAAGGTACACAATGTGATTCTTCTGCCAGGGCTTGAGGAGGCTGAAGTTTTGGCGAGGAAGCTGGAGACCATTGGCAACATCCACTCTGACGGGCGGCCGATCTTGGGACTGGACAGCAGGGATCTGCTGGAGATCACCCTGGAGTTGTGTCCGAGTGCGGTTTTTGTGCCGGCCCATATCTGGACGCCTCATTTTTCTATGTTCGGGGCATTTTCCGGTTTTGATACCATAGAGGAGTGTTTTGAGGATCTGACGCCCTATATTCGGGCTTTTGAGACAGGTCTGTCCTCAGATCCGCCTATGAACTGGCGGCTGTCAGCCCTGGACCGGCTTCAGATGATCTCTAACTCGGACGCCCACTCACCGGCAAAGCTGGGGCGGGAGGCCAATCTTCTGGATATTGACATGAGCTATGAGGGGCTGTACGGCGCGGTCCAGGAGGGGAAAGGACTGGCAGGGACGATCGAGTTTTTCCCGGAGGAGGGAAAATATCACTATGATGGACACAGGAAATGCCATCTGTGTCTGAGCCCTAAAGAGGCGGAACAATATCAGGGAAAATGTCCGGTGTGCGGAAAGAAACTGACTATGGGCGTGTCCCACAGGATCGGGCAGCTTGCGGACCGGAAGGAGGGCTTTGTTCCGGAGAGGGCCAGGTATTTTGAGAGTCTTGTGCCGCTGCCGGAGGTGATCGGAGCGTCTGTGGGACATTCGGCAGCCAGCGCGAAGGTACAGCGGCTGTATGAGGATATGCTGAAAGGATTGGGGGCTGAGTTCTCGATTTTGCGGGAGATCCCGGCGGAGGATATTCAGAAAAAGGCGGGCTACCTGGTGGCGGAGGGGATCCGGAGGCTGCGGCAGGGCCAGGTTCAGAGGTTCCCCGGATTTGACGGGGAGTATGGGGTTATCAAGCTGTTTGAGCCGTCGGAGCTGGAAGCCATGGACGGGCAGATGAGCATGTTCGGCATGAGAGGAGGACTGGGAGTCCGGAAGACGCCGGGGGACGGAAACGAGGCGGCAGGGCCAGGCCGGTGCGAGGATGACAGCTCGGCGGGAACGGATGCGTGCAGGGATGGCAGTCAAGGCGCAGTGACGAGTGAAGCTGGATCTGACCAGCTCAACAGCCGGCAGATGGAGGCGGTACGGTCCATTGCCCCCAGGATTGCCGTCGTGGCAGGACCGGGAACGGGCAAGACAAAGACTTTAGTATCCCGTGTCCTCTATCTGCTCCAAAACCGCAGAGTCAAACCCTCAAAGATCACGGCGGTCACTTTTACCAACAAAGCGGCCCAGGAGATGCGGGAGCGTCTGGAGGCGCAGCTGGGCGGAAAGAAGAATGGGCGGAATCTTCACATCGGCACATTTCACAGTATCTGCCATGAGATCTTGAGGGCTTCGGGGGAGAGCAGTATTCTGGCTGACGAGGGAACTGCCCTGGACATAGCCAGGGAGGTGGGCGCCCGGTTAGGCATAAAGGAAAAGCCAGGGAAGCTGCGGCAGATGATATCCGGAAGAAGGACGACTCCGGAGGCAGAAGGGGTTTTGGACACATCCGGGAAGGTTCCCTGGCTGGACCGGGCAGTAAAGCTGTATGAGGAGCAGCTTTCGGCTGTTTGCGGGATGGATTTTGACGATCTGCTGTTGAAGGCCTTAAGCTTAACAGAGGATCCGGATTTTGCCTTCAAGGGATTTACCTATCTTTTGGTAGATGAATTTCAGGATATCAGTCCGCTGCAGTACCGGCTGATCCAGGCGTGGAGCAGGAAAGGACAGGAGGTGTTTATCATCGGGGATCCGGACCAGGCGATCTATGGATTCAGAGGCGCAGACCCGGAAAACTTTGGCCGGTTTTGCCAGGAGCAGGGTGCGGAGGTGATCCGGCTGAAAGACAATTACCGTTCCACCCCACAGATACTGGATTTATCCCGGCAGGTACTGAAAAACCGCGATACGCCTAAGCCTGTGAGGCAGGAGGGGCTTCCGGTCCGCGTGGTCCAGGCCTCAGGAGAGATGGCGGAGGCGATCTTTGCGGCAAAGGAGATAAACCGACTGGTAGGAGGGATTGATATGCTGGATACCGAGGAGGGATTTGCCTGTCCGGATGATCGGACGCCCAGAAGCTTTAAGGATATCGCAGTTCTTTACCGCACCCATCGGCAGGCGGAGCTTTTGGAAAAATGCCTGAAAAAAGAGGGGATCCCATATGTGGTGGCGGGCCGGGAGGAGTTTCTTGTGGAACCCCAGGTACAGGGAACCATGGCGTTTTTCAGAAGTATCCTGGATGAAGGGGACGGACTGGCCAGGCGGCAGTGCCTTAGGCTTTTATGGAATCTGGATGAGGACTGTATCTCTCAAAGTGTGTATGAAGCCATGGCAGAAAAGTATAAAAAGCTGTGTAGGCGTGGGCGTCCCCAGAATATACTGGCCAAATGGCAGGAGGATATGGGATTTGCAAAAGACAGGGCTGTGGAGAAGCTGTGTCAGACAGCGGTATTCTACAAAACCATGGGGGAAATGCTGGAAAGTCTGGCCTTTGGTCAGGAAAGCGACTTGAAGCGGTGCGGCGGCAGGACGTATATGGCTGACTGCGTGACATTGATGACGTTTCACGGCTCTAAAGGGCTGGAATTTCCGGTGGTTATTTTGTGTGGTGTCAAAAAGGGCATGGTGCCTTTGGAGTTTAAAGGAAGAGAGACCGATATAGAGGAGGAGAGAAGGCTTTTGTACGTGGGCGTTACCAGGGCAAAGGAGGAGCTTATCATCACCTGGTCAGGGGAGAATTCCGTATTTATGGAAGGGTTGTCCGGCAAAGGGCTTGTGCAGGGAAAGACCAGGCTAAAGAGCGGCGGGTGGGACAATGGCAGGCAGATGAGTTTATTTGATTTTATGAGCTGACGGCTGTAACGAAACCGGTGTGCGGGTCACTAATTAACAGGAAGGAGGAAAACCAGATGGATTCTATGGAAGAGATTTACAAAACCCACGCAAAAACCGTATATGGTTTTCTCCTGACCCGGACGCGTGACTCGGACACAGCACAGGAGCTGACCCAGGAGACCTTTTACCGGGCTGTAAAGCAGTGGAAAGGGTTTAAAGGGGATAGCGCTGTTTCTACCTGGCTCTGCGGCATTGCCAGGAATGTTTGGCTGGAATACGCGAGAAAGCAGAAAAAGAGGCTGGATATGGAGAGGGATCTGGGGCAGGGGGATATGATGAACCCTGCCGCGGCAAAGACGGTCCAGGAGTCGGCGGAGGAAACCCACCTGGCTATGTGGGATTCCATGCAGGTCCTGCGGGCACTCCACAATTTAAAAGAGCCTGTGCGGGAGACCATGTATCTCCGGCTTACAGGCAACCTGACCTTTAAGCAGATCGGGGAGATCATGGGCAGAAGCGAAAATTGGGCCAGGGTCACGTTTTACCGGGGAAAGGAAAGTATCTTGAAGGAGGTAAAGAAGGATGAAACATAAGATTCCATGCTACATGATACAGGATCTGCTTCCCCTGTATATAGACGGTCTGACCGGGGAGCCTACGGCAAAGGACATTGAGGAGCATCTAAATACCTGTGGGGACTGCAGGGCAAGCTATGACAGGATGAAAGCGGATATGGGCCAGGTTATGGATGAGCAGAGGTCGGAGGCGGGACGGGAGATTGATTACCTGAAGGCTCTGCGGACCAGAAATATTCGAAACATCATCTGCGGGATGGCTGCTGCTGCTGCTGTGGCCATGACAGCTGTGGGGGTAAAGTTGTTTGTCATCGGATCTCCGTCGGAAGCTTACATGATAACCTACCTGGATGTGGATCAGGAACAGATCCATGTAGGAGGTATTTTTCAGGGGTCGGCTTCTGTGTATGGCAGGCACAAAATCGTGCGCCAGGAGGACGGCACCCAGAAACTGGTTATCTATGCATGTCTGGCTTCAGGCTGGAATCGGGAAGGCGCGTTTAACGTGACAGTGGACAGAAGTGAAGTGGAAAACCAGGTAGATATTGGCGGCGCCACTGTGGAAGACGACGGGACTGTTATCAGCAAAATGGCCAATGAACTGTATGGGGCAAAGAATCCCTATATCGGAGATGTGTCTGCCGACGGCCGCCTTGCACGTATCCTGGATATAGGAGGGGAGATGGGAGGATTTACCAGCGAGCTGCAGACGGTCTCGGAGCCCTATGGCTGGACGTTACACCATAAGGACAGTGTGCGCAATTCGGCGGTGTTTGAGTCCAGGATGAAGGATTATGGATGTGTGATGCTGGCTCTTATTGACAATCTCGGAGAGATTGGCTGGACCTACACTGTGGAGACGGAGCAGGGGCCCGTTGAAAGGCAGACGACCTTGACAGCCCAGGAGGCGTCGGAGTATGTGGGAGATTCTGTAAAATCTTTTGGCCAGAGTCCGCAGAAGGTTCAGGAGCTGCTGGACAGGTTAAGCTGGTGATTTCAAGACGTTTTTTAAAGAAATCCTTTTCCAGGCTGGAGGAATGTGCTATAATGTGTAAATGAGGTTAAATTACGCAACCTCTATTACTGATGCCTGAAAGTATTTCAGCATTAGCACAGTTGCTTTTCAGGCAATGAAGTGATATGGGAAGGGGCTTTTATGAGTCAGAATGTATTTCTTGATGATAAAAAGACATTGACATTAGATGATTTCATGAAAAACAATGCACAGGAGAGGGATAATCTGGGCGATCAGATTCCTGTTACGGTATACCGTCTGATGGAATACGCGATTCGAGAAGTGTTAGAGGAGCGGTTTGGAAAGGAAGCGCAGGAGAGCGTGTTTCGGGAAGGCGGATTTCGGGCGGGGGAATATTTTGCGAAAAATTTTTTGGATATTACACTATCGGTCAATGAATTTTTGGCTCAGCTTGGCAGAGAGCTGGAGATCTTGAAGATAGGTGTACTTCATATAGAAGAGTTGAATCAGGAGACAGGAAGGTTTATGATGACCGTGGCCGAGGATGCGGACTGTTCCGGACTTCCGGTTCTGGGCGAGACGGTCTGCAATTATGACGAAGGGTTTTTGTCAGGGGTTTTGACCACCTATACAGGAAAAGCGTACAAGGTGAGAGAGATTGACTGTTGGGCTACCGGGAACCGAGTATGCAGATTTTGTGCCGAGGTAAGTGAAAGAACTGCGAGGAGCTGCCATGGAAGAGAAAAATTGCCAGATTCTTTTTGAATATCTGAAAAGCATTGTGTATGATACTCCGGATGAGAAGCCGGGTCTGGAAGACCTGGAATCTCCGTATAAGAGATTGGGTCAGGGGATGGAGGTTCTTGAAAAGTGGTTGGAGGAGATGCGTACATATTCCGCGGACCTCTCCAAAGGGAATCTGTCAGGGACCTTGCCGTCTGAGGAGAACCCGCTGTGCATGAATCTGAAAAATCTTCACGCCAGTTTAAATCACCTGACCTGGCAGGCAAAACAGGTGGCGGCAGGGGATTACTCCCAGCAGGTTTCCTATCTGGGAGAGTTCTCAGAGGCCTTTAACACCATGATTGCCCAGCTTAAGGAGCGGGAGGATCAGCTAAAGGCAGAGAAGGAAGCAGTAGAGAAACAGGCGGATATTCTTCAAAGTTACAATGAACTGCTGCTGGAGCTGACACGAAAGCAGAGAGAGTGGATCATCATTGTTGATGTGGAGAGCAAGGATATTGTGTACTGCAACAAGCGGGTTGTGGGGTATGAGGAGATTGCTGACAAGGAATTTTGTATAAATTGCAGGAATCGGCTTCCGTTTCTTGAGAAGATCCTCTACTGGGAGGACAGAGAGCAGATCCACGCGTGGGAGGCCTGCGACGGCAACCGCCGGTACTACCGGGTCACTACGTTCCCTCTGGAGTGGAAGAAGCGGAGGGCGTACGCCCATATCCTTATGGATGTCACGGACGAGAAGCTGGAGGCCAGATATTTGAAGGATAAGGCTTACCATGACGGTCTGACCGGGATTTATAACCGTATGTATTTTGAGGAGATCATGCATAAGATCCTGAAGGAGAAGGAGCAGGTGGTCCTGGGGTATCTGGATCTGGATTGTTTAAAGGCAGTTAACGATCACTATGGACACGGGGAGGGCGATGACTATATTCTGCGGTTTGTTTCCACGGTGAAAAAGTATTTCCGCACTACGGATATTTTTGCCAGGATCGGCGGCGATGAGTTCTGCCTGATCTTGAATAATATCTCCACCAAGGTGGCTGAGGAGAAGCTTGATTCCGCTATGAGGGAGTTTCAGGGATTCAGGGATAAGAAGTATATACATGGATTTAGTTTTGGCGTGACAAAGATTCGGGGTAAGGAGGAGACGCGGGATCTTGCTGAGATAATCAAAGAGGTGGACGCCGCTATGTATCAGTGTAAGCGGAAGAATAAGGAATTGTACAGGCGGCAGCAGGAGGGAATATATGAGAATCCTGGTGATTAACAGCGGAAGTTCTTCCCTGAAATTTCAGGTCATTGACTCGGAGACCGAGCAGGTGCTGGCCAAAGGCCTGTGCGAGCGCATCGGGATTGACGGGATATTTACTTACAGGACGGATAAGGTGTCCATAAAGGAGCCGGTGGCTATGGAGAACCACACCCAGGCCGTACATACGCTTCTGGATACCCTGGTGGAGCCGGAGAAGGGGATCATAGGCAGCTTTCAGGAGATTGATGTTATCGGACATCGGCTGGTACACGGCGGGGAGAAGTTTACCGGCTCTGTGGTGGTGACGGATGAGGTGATCCAGGCCATGACAGAGTGCAACGACCTGGCGCCGCTGCACAACCCGGCTAATCTCATCGGAGTGGACGCCTGCCGGAAGCTAATGCCGGATACGCTGATGGTTGGGGTGTTTGACACGGCCTTTAACCAGACCATGGAGCCTAAGGCCTACCTGTACGGCCTGCCTTATCGGTATTATGAAAAGTATAAGATCCGCCGTTACGGATTTCACGGAATCAGCCACAAGTATGTGTCCCAGAGGGCGGCGCAGTTTATGGGGCAGGACCCCAGGCATGTGAAGACCATTGTGTGCCATCTGGGCAATGGGGCCAGCATCAGCGCCGTGAAGTACGGAAAGGTGGTAGACAATTCCATGGGATTTACGCCTCTTGAAGGCCTGGTCATGGGAACCAGGTGCGGGGATGTGGATCCTGGAGCATTGGAGTTTCTCGCAAAGAAGGAGAACCTGGATTTTCCACAGGTTATGGCGATTTTGAATCAGGAGTCAGGGGTTTTGGGCATTTCTAAAAACTACTCCAGCGATTTCAGGGAGCTGAAGGACGCAGAGATTAAATATAACGAGAAGGCGGCTCTTGCCAGAGAGATCTTTGCCTATAAGGTGGCCAAATATGTGGGCAGTTACGCGGCTGCCATGAACGGGGTGGACAATATCGTGTTTACCGCCGGGGTGGGGGAGAATGATTCCGACATCCGGGAGGAGATATGCAGTTATCTGGAGTTTTTGGGGATCAGACTGGATGAGCTTAAGAACCGGGAACAGGCGGAGGCTGTAAGAATATCAGAAGGAACTTCCAAGGTTAACGTGCTGGTGATCCGGACCAATGAGGAACTGGAGATTGCCAGGGAGACTGCGGAGGTGGCGCGGCAGAACGGCGTGAGATGACGCTGTTCTGCCTATTTTTGCGGCAGAATTCAGCAGGATTTTTCCTTTTCCATAGCCAGAAACCAATTCCCCGTATTCTGCGTCAGGCTAACAAGGGTTGACAGTATCTGGTCCCGGTCGTAGTTCCGGCTTCCCATGTAAGCATAGTATCCGCCGTAAATGGTGTAGGTCAGCACCATGTTCCGCACAGGGTCCAGGTGATATTGAGGGTATTTTTCGGCGATCATCTTCTTGATGGACTGCTCGATTTTTGACACAAACAGGCTGCTTCGACTGTCGGAGAAGAGAATCTGAATCAGATGATCCTGGGATAAGTATCCCAAAACCAGCTGGCGGGTAAATTCTCCCGTGTTCTCCCAGATGTATTCGGAGTGGTCCATGGACTGAATCACAGACAGGACCACTTCATTTTCCAGTGAGTCCGACAGCTCATATATGTCCCCGTAATGAGAGTAAAAGGTTGATTTATTGACCATAGCCATTTCACACAGTTCCTTGACCGTGATTTTCTCCAGCGGCCTTTTGGCCCGGAGAGCCAGGAAGGCGTTGATGATGGCTTTTTTTGTTTTTACAATCCGCAGATCCATAAGGTTTCCTTTCTCCCGACGATTTTGGAAATGAGTTGGTTATCCGACTTTAGGATGGAATCGTCTGTGGCGGATACCAAGGTTTATTTTTATAATGGTGTATTATACCATAAAAATGAGGGGGACTATAGATGGATTTTTACGGATTTTACACGGGGACGGAATTTGAGGCATATAACTTTTTGGGAGCCCATCGCCAGGGAAACGGCGTTGTGTTCCGCACCTTTGCCCCGGGCGCCAGAAAAATTGACGTCATAGGGGAGTTTAACAGCTGGCAGGGGCAGGAAATGAGAAAGATTCATGACGGCAATTTCTGGGAGTGCGAAGCAGAGGGAGCAAAGCCGGGGCAGATGTACAAATACCGGATCACCGGGGCGGACGGGAGTGTGCGGGACCATGCGGACCCCTATGGCTTTGCTATGGAGCTGCGACCTCACACGGCTTCTTTTGTGTGCGGGGATGAGGTCTTCGACTTTGGGGACGGGGCCTGGATGAAAAAGCGGAGCGTTGCAAAGGACAAGCCCTTGAATATTTATGAGATTCATGCCGGTTCCTGGAAGCGGCCTTCGGATGAGCCGGGGGACTGGTACAATTATGAGGAGCTGGCAGAAAGGCTGGTTCCCTATTTAAAGGAGCAGGGCTACAATTATGTGGAGGTTCTGCCTCTTGCGGAGCATCCCAGCGATGAGTCCTGGGGGTATCAGATCACAGGGTTTTTCAGCCCTACTTCCAGATACGGCACGCCGGGGCAGCTGAAACGTATGGTAAAGCTTCTCCACAGCCATGATATCGGGGTTATCATGGATTTTGTACCGGTTCATTTTGCGGTGGATGATTACGCGCTGTGGAATTATGACGGCACGGCTCTGTATGAGTACCCTAACCAGGATGTGGGAAAGAGTGAGTGGGGAAGCTGTAATTTCATGCATTCCAGGGGAGAGGTGAGAAGTTTTCTCCAATCAGCAGCCAATTACTGGCTGACAGAGTTCCATTTTGACGGCCTGCGGATGGACGCCATCAGCAACATGATCTACTGGCAGGGCAATCCCGCCAGGGGGGAGAACCGGGGCGCTGTGGTCTTTCTGCAGAATCTGAACCAGGGGCTGAAAAAGCGCCACCCGTCCTGTCTTCTGATCGCGGAGGATTCCACGGCCAGGCCGGATATTACAAAGGCGGCCTCAGAGGGAGGCCTCGGGTTTGACTACAAGTGGGATATGGGGTGGATGAACGATACCCTGTCGTATTTTCAGTCTTCCCCCAAGCAGAGGGTGGAGCGGTATCACAAGCTGACCTTCTCCATGCAGTATTACTACCAGGAGAAGTATCTGCTTCCCCTGTCCCATGATGAGAATGTTCATGGGAAGGCCACGATTCTCCAGAAGATGAACGGGGATTATGAGGGCAAATTCCCTCAGGCCAGGGCGTTTTACCTGTATATGTATCTCCATCCGGGGAAGAAGCTGAATTTTATGGGAAATGAGCTGGGACAGATGAGGGAGTGGGATGAAAAGCGGGAGCAGGACTGGGATATTTTGAAGTATCCCAATCATGACGCGTTTTGCCGGTTTATAAGGGATCTGAACCAGCTGTATCTGGATAATCCGGCTTTGTGGCAGATGGATTATGAGCAGGAGGGATTTCAGTGGCTGGACTGCCATCAGGAGGCCAGGTGTATCTACGCCTTTGAGAGGAGGAGTAAAAAGCAGCGGATCGGGGCAGTGTTTAATTTTTCCGGGATTGCGCAGAAGGATTACAAGGTTCGGGTGCCGGGGGCGAAAAAGCTGACGCTTCTTTTGGACACGGACAGGGATATCTATGGGGGTGGCGCTGTGGGGCTTGAAAGCGGTGTAGTGGAGTGGGTGGATGAAGAGACGGAGACAGTGACGGTTTCCCTGGAGGCGTTTAGCGGGAGGTGTTATTTGGTGGAGTGAATTGGGAGGTTCAGGCAAAGGCAGTAGTGTTTGAGGGCTGTGATGGGGGAGGGGATATCACAGATTTTGGGGATAGACCTATAGAAACCCAGGAAATAGAGGAGAGGGTTGAGATGCCGGGGATATGGCGATCCGGATTTTAAATGAGTTTTGAGTTTAGACGGTTTTGAGGAACAGGGCAATTGCCACGTACCGGTTTGACCACAGAGGCCATGGGCGCTCTGAGGGGGAGCGGACGTATTACGGGGATTTTAATGAGCTGCTGGATGATACCAATGTGGTGGTGGATATGGCCATTGAGGAGAACCCGAATATTCCCGTATTTTTGATGGGCCACAGCATGGGCGAGGTTACGGTGGCTCTGTACGGGGCCGAGTATCCGGATAAAAAGCTTAAGGGGCTTGTGACCAGCGGGGCGCGACCCATGACAATGTGGGGCTGATCACAGGGGGTCCCAAGAACCTGGATCCTCATACCCAGTTTCCCAATGAGCTGGGAGGCGGCGTCTGCTCCGTGGCTGAGGTGGTGGACTGGTACGGCAAAGACCCGTACAACACCAAGACATTTACCACAGGTATGCGCGTTTACCGCGCTGACCGTGCGAAAGCGTAATGGCAGCAGGCATCCGGCCCATCGCCAAAGGCGATTCTAATTGGCCGGATGCGTAACAGTTCAAGGGTTATTTGAACTGTTACCATCAGATGGCGGGGAAGTTCGGGGGAGGAAGAATTGGGATTGCGCCAGGTGACTGTGTGTGATATAGTTATTTTGTCAGGAAATGGGGCGGCCGCGGCATCCTCCTGGAGGCGGACCGGGATTTTGCTGGCCCGGGTGAGAGACAGACGGATGGGGATTGAACGCTTAAATGTGATTTTCCTGGCAGAATGGAAAGGGGGCGGGGCGATGTAAGAGAAGGACGGATACCGTCATAAGGGTATCCTGTTTAGGTAATGTGTGCTTGGACTTAGATTTTTAAGAAAGCACGGATGGTTCTGAATGACAGAGGAACTAAGGTTTATATTTTTGAAAAGGAGCATTGTATTATGGCTATGACGACAATTAACGGATTTCCAATCTATGCGGTGACGCGGAATGATGTGGAGTACCGTCCGTCTTATTTTCAGCAGCAGGCCGAAACATGGGTGGAAGGCTCAAAGAGGGATAGCCTTACCCGGCAGGAGATTGAAGAGTTAAAGAGAAGGTATAATTGTAAGAACATGTCGGAGGAGGATACGGTTTCCCTGTTTGGGGAGCTTGTGGAGGCAGGGATTATGTCAACCAGCACCGCAAGGGATATTTTTTGTGGGGCTACTCCGCTGGATGTGAGCAAGATTGATCCTACCAAACCTCAGTCTGTATTGACAAAGTGTGATGAGGCTTATGAGAGCAGGATGAGCGGGATCAGGAGCTTTGAGGGATTGCGGGCCATGTTCAGTGTAGGCGGGCTGGATGCCTACAAAAACTGGTATGAGTATGCCAAATCGGTTACGGATGTGGATGTGGAGGAACACCGGTATTTTCAGGAGTACCGGAAGTTTCTGGAGGTGCTGGGACAGATAGGCGCCTGAGAGGTAAAAAGGGAGGGCAGGAAATCTTTGGAGGGATTTCCTGCCCTCTTGATTAAAGCGGGTTTTTAGTTGAAATAAAGGGACGGTTCCTTTATAATCGGAGTATAAGGTTTTTGGGCTGGGTCCTTATGGAGGGCGGCCACAGGAAATAGAGGTTTCGTCAGGGAAGGCAGAGGGAGTAAGCGTATGTTTTTTATTTTGGGGATCAATTCCGGACAGAAGAAATTGGCCTCCGGCCAGATGGTTATCTGCAAGGTCTGCGGCGGATACGGTAGGTATCAGGTTTTTATGAGCTATACAAGCTTAAGTTTGTTTTTTATACCAGTGCTGAAATGGGGCAGACGGTATTATGTGACCATGTCCTGCTGCGGGACGGTGTATGATTTGAACCCGGAGGTGGGGCGGCGTATGGCCAGAGGGGAGAATGTGGAGATCAGCCCGTCTGATCTGACTCTGGTGAAGGCGGGTACAAGGCAGCAGTGGCAGGCGCCGTCGGGAACCAGGCGGGTCTGCGCAAACTGCGGGTATGAGACAGAGGAAGATTTTACCTATTGTCCGAAATGCGGCGGCAGGTTTTAGAGGAGGGGAAGGCAGAATGTATTTGATGGACAGAATATGTTGGATGGGAAAAACGGGGACAGCGCTTTTTCTGGCAGGGGTTTTGGCTATAGGGATGCCGGGGCAGGCACAGGCGGCGAAAACAGCGGTTAAATCTGCCAGAACAGGGAAAACGGCAGAGGAGGTTCTGAATGTTCCAACCGACCACGGAGCTCTTCGGGTGGATGGGGCCAATCTGGTGGACGCGAAGGGGGAGAAGTACCAACTGTACGGAATGTCCACACACGGCATAGCCTGGTTTCCGCAGTATATTAACAGGGATACGTTTCGCACCCTGCAGGATGACTGGGGAACCAACTGCGTGCGTCTGGCCATGTACACGGAGGAGTACAACGGGTATTGCAGCGGAGGCAATAAGGAAGAACTGAAAAGGCTGATGGAAGAGGGCGTCTCCTATGCCACGGAGCTGGGGATGTATGTGATCGTGGACTGGCACGTATTGAATGATAAAGACCCTAATGTTCACAGGGCGGAGGCAGCGGAATTTTTTGATCAGATGGCGGCTAAGTGGAAAGACCAGGATAATGTGATCTATGAAATCTGTAATGAGCCTAATTCCGGGACTTCCTGGGAGATGATAACGGCTTATGCCAATGAAATCATTCCCGTTATCCGGAAGCATGACAGGGATGCGGTGATTATTGTGGGGACGCCTTCCTGGAGTCAGGAGATTGACGAGGCCCTGAAACGTCCTCTGGAGTTTGACAATGTGATGTATGCCCTTCATTTTTATGCGGGTACTCACACAGACTGGCTCAGAAATAGAGTCCGGGAGTGTGTAGACAGGGGGCTTCCTGTGTTTATCAGTGAGTTTGGCATGTGTGACGCCTCCGGAAACGGAGCCAATGATTTTGGCCAGGCGGATCAGTGGATGGAGCTGATCGACAGGTATGGATTAAGTTACTGCTGCTGGAATCTGGCTAATAAAGATGAGAGGAGCAGCGTCATCCGGGCGGACTGTGGGAAGGTTTCCGGATGGGAAGAGAGTGAGTTAAGTGAGTCAGGGCAGTGGATTCGGAGGAGATTTCGGGGAGAGGCGCAGAAAAGGTAAAGGAGAATAGTATGTTAAATCTGTGCGGTCATTTGATTTTGTGCCAAAGGAGATGGAGATCATTCGCGATAATCGCGATTATTTTAGAAGATATACAGTAGATAAATTAGACACCAGGGTTAATGGCAGTTTAGGTCATACAGATGGAGCGGTTTATGTTGATAATACCAGATTTAGAGACAAATATGGATATATTTTTTTGACAGAGCTGACCTGTTTATGACTGAGAAAGTAGAGAATATGATATATGAGTCGGACAGTGCGGTGATGCTTGTGGATAGTAAAAGATATCAGCTTGATTCTGATGATATGCCTGTATAGATTGCCTCTATCAAGAGAAATAAGGACAGAGTAGAGGTGGTTACGGAGTGTTAATGATTGCAGAAGATAATCCAGATATAGTTATTAGTAAACTGCTGGGTAAAGTACTTTGTATTGAGTTTAAGAAAGGGAACAGCGGGTTTAACCAAAGAGTATAAATTGTGGGTTAGCCAGAATAATGGGGTGATGTTGCCGGATAAATGGTGGGAATAAAATAAAAATACATATTAAAGCATATTTATGTAAATACCCATTGACGAATCCGCAAATAGTCCGTATGATATGGGGAGAACATTTTACAGGGGGACTCAATCTATGGACTATGGTTTTTTAAGCCTGCTGCCGCCTATTGTGGCAGTGGTCATGGCAATTAAGAGCAAGAATGTTATCTTATCGCTGTTCTGCGGTGGGTTTGTGGGAACGATGATTTTCGCGTCGGGCAATCCCTTTCTGGCCACAAAATCCATAATAGGAGACTATTTATTCGTCCAGCTGACCGATTCCTACAATGCGGGGGTGATCGTGTTGGTGATCTTTATCGGCGGATTTATCAAGCTTATGGAGAAATCCGGCGGCGCCCAGGCGTTTAGCAAGAGTGTGTATAAATATGTAAACACCAAGCTGAAAGCCCAGCTCTGCGCGTGGGTGGGCGGGATTCTGATCTTTTTTTCTGATCTGGGGACGCCGCTTTTGGTCGGACCGGTTTTCAGGCCGCTGTTTGATAAGCTGAAGATTTCCAGGGAAAAGCTGGCGTGGATTCTGGACTCCACCTCTTCTCCTGTGGCGATTCTGATTCCGTTTATCGGGTGGGGCGTATACATTATGGGGTTGATTCAGGCGGAGTTTGATAATTTGAATGTGGCCCAGTCTGACTACGCCACCTTTGTGGAGGCGATTCCGTTTCAGATTTACGCGATTTTGGCTATCATCATGATCCCGCTGTCAGCGTTTATGAAGAAGGATTTTTCTCAGATGAAGAAGGCGGAGGCAGAGGCGGCTTCGCGGGAATATTCTTTTGAGGAGGATGTGCAGGGGGCTTCGAAGGGGCAGATGGGGACAGGCAACGCAAGGCCTTCTATGGTGATCGTGCCGATCGTGGTGGTGTTTGCTACGCTTTTTATCACGCTGGCTCCCCTGGGATTTCCGTTTCAGAAGGTGGACGGTAATGCCTTTCGGGTGGCGCTGACCATGGGATATTTCTTTGGGGCGCTGGTTCTGATGGCGTTGATCGGGGTTTACAGGGTGAAAAATTTTCAGGATACGTTTAAGATTTATGTGGACGGCATGAAGGGAATGACGGATGTGGCGGTGACGCTTGTGCTGGCCTGGTCTCTGGGAAGCATGATCAGCGCCCTGGGGACAGCGGAATTTATCGTAAACGGGTTAAAGAGCATTCATTTTTCTGCTGGCCTGGTGCCTGCTGCGATTTTTGTTTTCGGGGCCTTTGTGTCGTTTTCCACGGGAAGTTCCTGGGGGACTTTTGCCATTATGATGCCGTTGGCGATTCCCATGGCTCATGCGTTTGGCATACCCTATGCGATTGCTGTGGGGGCGGTTTTGTCGGGCGGGCTGTTTGGCGACCATTGTTCCCCGATTTCCGATACCACCATTTTGTCTTCCACAGGTGCGCAGTGCGATCTGGTTGACCATGTGAAGACCCAGCTGCCTTATGCCTGCGTCAACGGGGTGATCGCTTTTGGGGCGTTTGTCTTTGCGGGATTTACCAGGAGTCCGCTGGCAGTGGTGCTGGCAGTGACGGCATTGTTTGGCGTGATGATGGTGTGGGGGAGAAGAGGAGATGCCAGCGGCAGAGCGGATGGCTGAGGGTGTCTTTGGTTAGGGGTGAGAATATGTCTGATGTGGGGAGTCTTCGAAAGATGGGGGCTCCTCTTTTTATTGTGGCAGAGTGATGGAAAAATGTATAGTTTAGATGCTTTAAAAATTGGCATAGATGTCAGAGCGGAAGAATTATCTAATATCTATGACACATTTATTGTTTTGGATGATGCCAGGACAGTGGGCAACAGCGGGCATTATTCCACAAGCGGAAAGATTATTTTTTTGGAAGGAAGCTGGACGATATCTATGACAGAATCGATAAAAGGGGTAAATGCTTATCCATAATATTTAACAGTTCTCTGGATATGGAAGGGATGTTGAGTACGATGAGTTAATCATATGAAATGTGTTCTTAAAGGAAATATTTGCCGATCCGGAATCTTGTTTCTGAAAAGGCGGCATTGAAAATGAAAATAGAAGATATCAAAAATCAGGTTCCATACCAACGCAGTTATGGTGTAAGTGATACGGAGGAGGTAAAAAGAAAGGATAAATTGTTGATAAGACAGGGACGGCTTTTGGAATGTACTTCTTTAAAGTTTGAACATAGATTTGATAATATAATTCTAAATAATTATCATTTGGGAGAGTCTGTAATTCAAATAAATTATGACAGAACCGGGAATATTCTTATAGGGATGGATATATTAAGCTACATGGATATCCATATGGGAGCAGCCAAATATGCCGCTCTTAGCCGTCATCCCCAGCTAAAGGCGTATTACCTACAATCCAAAACATTTCTCAAACATTTCACACAAGGTTATGGCATCTTCTTTTGCCGGCATCTCACAGAATACCCGAAGAAAGGGTTCTGTTCCGGAGAACCGGATACTGGCCCATCCGCCGCCTTTCAAGTATACTTTGCATCTGACAAACGCCACAAGAAAGAAATTTTTGTTTCTGTCTTAATGATATTATGAAAAATTTAAGTGACAATGAGAAATTTATATTTTCCTTTCACGTTGACATGGTGGTCTGTTATGGTTACAATAAAATCATAGTTTTGGCAGAGGGAGGGGAGATTTGTGGGGATTTATGTCAATCCGGGGAATGTTGCTTTTAAAGAGGCGGTAAATTCCATGATATATGTGGATAAGAGCGCATTGATTTCTTATACACCAGTTTACAACTTTTGAAATTTCCTAAAACCCGATAAAATGTAGTCTTCT
>CAJUPQ010000017.1 GCA_910588505.1 uncultured Hungatella sp.
AGGTATTGAATTTTCAAGGTGCATAGGCAAAATCTATGTGCGAAGTTTGAGTAAGTAACATGAACACATCCTCCAACGTTTTTCTTTATTGTACTTGAAATGTGGAGGAATTGCAAAATCTTTTCCGGTTTATCCGGGTTAGGGATTACTAAAATCAGGGACAAAAGTAATACTTTTTAAGGACAAACAGAAAATTCCTTGAAAAATAGTATATAATCTGTAATGTATTATTATAATTTATTAAGCAGGAGGTAAGTACAATGAAAAAGGTATTACGAATGGTTGCGATGGTGATGGTTATGCTCACATTTAGCATGACAGCATTTGCGGCGGAAACAGGAGAAGTGACTGGTGACGTAAAGGTAGAAAGGAGTAAATCAGATGTTCCACAACCTCGCTTTCCAGGGACCGCTTCTATTTATAGCGTAAAAGCATATGCATATAGTACTGCATTGGGCGGATATATAAAGAATGCTTATACATACGTAACTAGATTTACAGGCCAATTTGGAAATATGTCTTTAAATGCGGCAACAGCGGGTTATTTCCACGAATATAATTGTGATAAGCTGTATATTGAAGTCGAAATTGACAGTGGGAGAGCTGATATGTATGAAGTATATGCAGGAGGTACATTAATTGGTAAAGGAGATTTTGGCCCATATTATGAAGGTTTTACAGATGTATTTAGTTTTTTAGTACCTGTTAATGGCAATGAAGCAAATTGGAAAATTGTACTTTATGATAGGGAAGACGCTTATCATGGTGTACCATTAACTGGATTCATTTCTGTTGATTAAAATATTTTAGGAGATTATTGAAATGCAGATATCCGTTCATACACCTAGAGACAGACAGATAAGGTTTTCTGATCAATCGAAAAGATCTATGCCTAGTCAGAAAGGTGAGATGTTTTTTGAAAATATAATAAACGCGACAGAAAAGAAGGAAATAACTCAAAAGCAATCCGGCTGGATAGATTCCTGTATTGAAACGCTCAAAGATAAAGATATAGGTTCTCTGATGGGTGGAGTTTCAACAGACAAACCCCTCAATTGGGATGCAGACGGAACCTCAAAATTGACTCAGGAGCAGATTGATTATTTGAGATCAACTTACGATCTTTCTGATATGAGTAAACAGGATTATTATGACTTAATGGCTGACCTTACTAACATGAATGCGATTTCTATAAAAGATGTGATTTCGCAGTATGTGAAGCCGGTTGTTCCCGGTGTGGTGGTGCTGTCTGCAAGCCAGGCAAGATCAGAAGATTTCGGTCAGTTTAATAAGTATGGAAATCTACAAGAGAATTTACTGCAGTATCTAAAAGATCTGAATTATATGAGTGAGAGGTTGAAAAATAGCCATTCTACTATGGACAGTTCCACCTTTTTCGCGTTTAAAGATTATTTGAATGATGAAAAATCCCTGGCAGGAAGATTGGAGTCTATTTTTGATCTGATTGCATAAGGACTGTGTTATATAATTTCAAGATCAGGTTTCAGTAGTTGAATGATAAGGGGCATCCGTATTGAAAAACAGGATAGCCCCTTACAAGCAGTTTAAGAGAATTCAAGAAGTGAGCGTTTAAGCTGGTCAATATGTAACTTACTGGTGGTAATTTTTACAGTATTGTCCAATTCTATCTCGCAGTCAGTAATGCTTTTTACGTATTGGATATTCAATATGATACCTCTGTCCAAAAGTATTAAGTTTTTGCAGTTTAGATCCTGGTGGACATTTTTTAATGTTTTGCGTTCTGTTTCTTTCTGACCATTTTGCAAAACGAATACCGCGTTTTTATTATCTTTATAGATATATATAATATCCTTCAGGTAAAGTTTTATATATTTTCTATGATTGGAAATGATATATACGCGGTTATCTTTTAAGCGGTCCGTATGGGTAAATAAATCATCCAGAATCTTATTCCATTGTTGGCTTGTGCTGCATTTCAAAACATAGCGGAAAACGTCAAGATCGTATCCGTCAATGGCATATCCGGTATGAGAAGACAGGAATATGATAATTGCCGGGCTGGGATGCTCTCGAATTTTCCTGGCTATGTCTATTCCGGAATAGCAGGGCATGTCAACCTCCAGGATATAGATATCAAACATGTTTTTTTCTTCAATATAGTCCATAAGAGCATCGCTGTCAGTGAATAATTGAAGATAGATAAAGATCCCCTTTTTCTGACAATAGCTTTTTATAATGGCTTCCAGGTGCTGTAAGTAATTTGGGTTATTGTCGCATAGCGCAATTTTGTGCATAGGTATCATTCCTTTCTATCTTTTTGCAGGAATATAGTTATATATTCGACGTGATTTTATAAAACTTAATACTATTATTAGTAAAATCCAATACAATCTAATAATAATGAAAAAATATTGACAAGTTTTTTGAAAAATAGTATTGTAGAAGGAGCAGATGATGGTATTTCATAATCTTCTTTTGGTGATGTCTCTGTCAGGAAGTATCGTTTTTATTCTATATGTATTGCTGTATCCGGTTACAAGAAGATATTTTTCACAGAAATGGAGATATCGAGTGTTGAAGATAGCAGCAGTGTTTTATCTGGTGCCATTTTCGGAATATAAGTACAGAGTAGTAGGATTGACGCGAACGGTCTTTCCACATTTTTTAGAAAAAGTTTGGCATATATCAGAGACTATTGATACAGAATACATGATTATTACTCGTCCAGAGCACATTGAAATATCGCCTAAAGTTAGCTGTTTGAGAATATTAATGCTTTTATCAGTAATCTTTACAATTTATATTATATTGAAACACATAATCATATATTGCAAAGTAAAAAGGATTTGTTATTCAGATAATGAAGATGGATTAAATCAAGAGTACAAAGAATTATTTTTTAAGATAAAAGACGAATTGCGTGTCAGACAGAACGTAAAAATGATCCATTCGGAATATTTTGATTCCCCCTTAACAAGCGGAATCTTATCCCCAGTAATCGTTCTTCCTATGTGGGCAGAAGATAAAATAGACAGAGATGCATATGAGTATATAATAAGGCATGAACTGATACATATAAAGCATCATGATGGGTTGGTTAAGTTTATTGGGGTATTGGTAATGGCGGTTCACTGGTTTAATCCTGTTAGTTATCTTTTCTTTAGAGAACTTTCAAGCATGTGTGAAATGTGTTGTGACAGTATTGTGGTTGCAGGTAAAGGGAAGAGGGAACGGAGTCAATATGAGTATTTACTTTTGGAAATGTCTTCGGCAAATAATATTTTCAGTGAAAGAGGATTTGGAACGGGATTGGCATCAAGCAGACGCAAAATAATTTTTAAAAGGAGAATTTTAGAAATGAGAAGAGAACAGAAACATAAGAAGTTTTTGGCTGTGATAATGTCAGGGATTTTTTGCATGGCAGGAGCGATAACGGCTTTTGCATATATCCCTCCTGTGACAATGACGGTAGATGATGGGATTCCCATAAGAGGTGAGATTCAATTTTCAGCAGGAGATGAAACTATAGAATCGCTGTTGTATAATGATTTTTTTACAGATGCAAAAGGAATAATATATGAAATAGCTGCTGATGATATAGAAGAGAAAGCTGGTTGTAACCATAATTATGTATCAGGCACAGCATCAAAGCATGAGCGGAATAGTGACGGAAGCTGTACACTATTTACATATTTTGCAGAAAGATGTGTTAACTGCGGACATATTATTTGGGGAGGACTGAAAAACATTGAAACAAATTTAGTTTGCCCACATTAAAAAGGAGATATCTGTATGAATACGAAGTACGGACTGACTACCACAGAATGGCAGATTATGGAACTGATGTGGTCAACAGACGTTCCTATGACTTTTCGGGAGATCATGGAAGTTGCAACTACAGAGTGGAATAAGACGTGGAAAGTACAGACATTGAACACGTTTCTTTTAGGTTTAAAGAAAATGGAGCTGCTGGGAGCGGACAAAGTTTTGCCATCCTGCAATGTGTACTACCCATTATGTACAAAGGAGCAGCATATACATAACTGGACGAAAAAATTGGTGGAGCGGTATTTCGGTAATTCCTTTTCCCGCTTTGTAACGGCTTTTATCGGTGATGAAAAATTGTCGGATGAGGAAAAGGAAGAGTTAAGGAGAGAATTGAACAAGTTGTTGTAGACGGGCAGAGAGGCACAGTGATTTTATTCTGTACCTCTCTGTATTTAAACTATTGGCATGTGACTACCCCAACCTGCCGCGCAGCACTTCAACCTTGCACGCATGGCGGTTCTGTTCATCTTTTTTACTGTAGGCGATCCCTACTGCAAGCACACGTCCGGTATACTCCGGATGTTCTCCAAACTTTCCCTCAAAACGGAGGGCGTACTGGCGGTCGCGGATTTGTTGGATGGCTTCCTCCGGGGTGTGGTTTACTTTTAACTCAATGATAATTGCGTCATCGCTTTTTATAAAGGGGTAGAAGATAAAATCCACGTAGCCCACTCCGGCTTTATCTTCCCGCTCAATACGATAGGAATCCAGCGCTTTCAGATACACCCATCTAATAATAGATGCCAGTTCCGCCTCATCGCTGTATGCCTGCAAAGGACTGTGGGTGTTATGGGCATATTCCAGAAGTTCTACCATGGTCTTGGTGTCTCCGGATTTTGTGGCCGCAAGCATCCTGCCGGATTCTCTTGTAAGTTTGTGGACATTGCCAAGAGAGGGTTCCCGCTGGACCACCTCCGCGAATTTGTCCATCAATTCTTTGTTAGGGATGGAAACGTATCCCTTTTCATAGTTAAGAAATCCATAGACTACCATGGCGGAAAAAATTTCATCCCTGGTTTTGAGTTCCATGGATGTGGCAGCGTATTCCTGTACTTTGGCCTGCACCGGGTTGTCCGCCACCATGAGCGCGATATCATCCTTCACCGCGTCTGTATTGGCCCCTATATAATAAAAGATCTCATCATATGGTCCGGAACTGGTCCAATAGCTGCCTGGCTGATTATCGCTTAAGGCGCCGACTACGGACCGGGGATTATATAATTTTGTTCCGCCGGCTGTCTGATAACCGTCATACCACAGTTCCAGATCCCTGCGGGTCACCTGGGGCCTGGGCTCTGTCCGCAGGTATTTTTCATATAAACGGTCAACCTCCTCGTCGGTGAATCCGAAGTATTGGCTGAACTTCACTTTTGTGGCTATAGAGTATTCAAAAAACATATTCAGCTCGGAACCGCTGGAATATTTGGCAATGGGAAGGATCCCTGTCATGTAAGCCATCTCTACATAGGCTTTGTCTTTTAAAAGATTGCTGAGGAATTTTGTAAAACTTTCTTTATCCGCGTTCGTGGCAAAATCCTGATGGTAGATGTAATCCCACTCATCAAACACAAAAATGAATTTTTCACCTCCACAGTATTCGTAAATTTTTGTAAAAACTCTCCAAACCGAATCGCTATCTTTGATGTTTGCATCAGGATATGCCATTGCAAGATCGTCCAGCAATGTTGTTTTTATCATATAGATATACTGCGCATAAGTGGTGATCTCATCGGGCATCTCATTGAACATGATGTGGATCACATTATGGCGGTTGAGATGTTCTTCAAACCAGTCATAACGCGCCGCGTTTAGATTGCTGAACAGGCTGCGGCTGTCAGCGCCTTTTCCGAAGTAAGATACGATCATATTTGCCATAACCGTTTTGCCGAAACGGCGGGGTCTGGTGATGGCTACATATTTTTGTCCCTTTTCCTGGTTAAGGCTGGATTTTTCGATTCTGCTTTCATCCGTTTCTACCAGAGGAACCAGTTGGGCCAGTATACTTGACTTGTCCACAAAATAGGCAGACTCATAATCCCTGCGGAACAGGCCGTAGGCGCTTGTGCTGTTAAGATAAACCCCCATTTTTGTTTCACCCCCCTTTCCTGCCGCGGGGATCCTAGAGCGTGTTTGAAAATTCATTCCCATCAGATGCATGCCCCACTTTGCGGCATATTGGGCCCTCATTCAGTCAACGTAGCCCCACTACGCCTCCCTCATTCGGGCCCAATCTTCCACAAACTGGGACCCACATCTGATGGAAAGCAATTTTCAAACACGCTCTAGCATTGCGGCTGAAATATTTTGCTGTTTGGCGATCCAGTTTTATTGGTTTTATGCTACCATAAAGTTTTGTTGTTTTCAAGCGGCAGTTAGGCCACTTATCAATGATTTTTGACGCAAAATGGCAAAATTTTTGCGTAAGAAAAATACCTATGCCAATGCTGGTATAAGCACAAGGTTTTTGACGGTAAGTCCTGCGGCAATGATTTCTTTGCCATAGGCTGTGGCCAAGTATTTGTAAGTGCCCTGCACCCTTTCGATGATTCCATGAAGACGGAGTCGTTTAAAAATCCTGGACATGGCTGACGGACTGATATTTTCAAGATGCTGGCGGATATCCTTTCCCTGCATTCCAAAAGTCATGTATTCGCCCCGGCTAACAGCTTCCAGCACCTGTAGGTCACGCTCCGCAAAGAAATTCAGTCCGCGGTAAGAGCGCCCCTTGTCCACAACGGAATCGGTAACCTTTGTAAGGTTTTCCTTCCCGCCGCTGTGGTCATCGAAAGATGAGATGAATTCCAGGTACCGGTAGTTTGCAGCTTTCATAATCGTGAACAGCTGGTAAAGGCTGTAAATGCTTTTTTTCAATGGAGCCTTTTGTTCCGATGAACTGCCGTCCCTGTGTTCCACTTTCCGTTTTACCCGGAAAGTCCCAATATCATTGCAGGTGCTTTCTATCCGTAAGACATGACCAAACTTATCATACATTTTGATTGATACATCACCCATATGGTGTTTGATTCTCGTTCCGAGGATCCGCTGGTTATAGTTCGTGCCGACTTCTTTCTTACAGTTATAGGTAATATGCTGTCCCAGGAAGGTGGCGATGTTGTCCGGCTTTACCGTAAAGATTGCCGTCCGGATGATCTCGTCATAAAGGGGTTCCAGGTCACCCGGCTGTTTGAACATGACGTCTGTTGCACACTCAATCTGCTGGATCGTCCATGTGTAGCTGAGGCCGAGTGTTTCAGGAACCGGACAATAGCGTTTTGCAAAAGCATCCAGAACCTTATGGAGGTCTTCCGGATTGATCCTGTCTGAGAGTTTCTGGGCGGCTTCCACATCCGAGATTTCCAGGAAAGCATTATCATGCATGCGGTAAGTAATGCCCTTCTTCTGCAGTTTATGGGCGAGCAGGTTATG
Source organism: uncultured Hungatella sp. (assembly GCA_910588505.1). Classification (GTDB taxonomy): domain Bacteria; phylum Bacillota; class Clostridia; order Lachnospirales; family Lachnospiraceae; genus UBA3402. Next base: position 7,237 of record CAJUPQ010000017.1, read on the forward strand.
GCCGTTCATATAGAACTGCAGGCGGAAAGGCGCCCAGGTAGGGACACGCAGATAGCAGAGTCCAAGTTCCTTGTCAATGAAATAGAAATAATAATGAAGACATTTGCTCTGGTCAAACTTAAGGAATGTCTTCCCTGTGGTTTTATCATGCCAAGGCTTATAAGTATTGCACTGTTCCATGGCGGAAAAGATGTGGATCAGACCCTTGGTCTTTCCGGTTTCCTGAATGATTTGCTGAATCCGGTCATCCTTGCGGAAAGCCCGAAGCTTACGAATGAATTCGATTTCAATGCCGTTTTCATCTGCGATGCGCTGGGCGTTTGCGCGGATTTGTTCCGTAAGAGGCTGGGAGAAATTTGAAAAATCAAAAATACGGATGTTGTTGGCATTCAGATAGCCTGTCATGCCTTCGGCATGGCTCCATCCGGGGATATACCCCTGGATGATCATGCGGTCATAACAGGTGATTGTACCATAAATTTTGTCAGCGTATTTATCTGTAAGTAACATGAACACATCCTCCAACGTTTTTCTTTATTGTACTTGAAATGTGGAGGAATTGCAAAATCTTTTCCGGTTTATCCGGGTTAGGGAAAGGAAGGGATATTTATGGATATAAGAATGGAGAGAACAACCTGCCCAAAGGAGAGACCGGGGCAGGATGACCCGCTGAAGTTCGGGACTATTTTCACGGACCACATGTTTGAGATGGATTACGAAGAGGGGAGAGGTTGGTACGATCCCAGGGTGGTGCCTTATCACAAGCTGGAGCTGGAGCCCTCTGCCATGGTCTTCCACTACGGTCAGGAGATGTTTGAGGGCTTAAAGGCCTATAAGGCTGAGGACGGAAGAGTCCTTTTGTTTCGCCCGGACAAGAACATTGAGCGGGCCAACCGAAGCAACCGGCGTCTGTGCATCCCCGAACTTCCGGAGGATGTGTTTATGGAAGGGCTTAAGGCCGTGGTCTCTGCTGATCAGGCCTGGATCCCCACAAAGCCGGGGACTTCCCTGTATATCCGGCCTTTTGTCATCGCCACAGACCCGTTTCTGGGCGTAAGGCCGTCTCATACATACAAGTTTATGATCATCCTCTCCCCTGTGGGGGCTTACTATGCCAGCGGCCTGGATCCGGTGAAGATCTGGATCGAGGACGAGTATGTCCGCGCGGTGAAGGGCGGCATCGGTGAGGCCAAGACAGGGGGCAACTATGTGGCTTCCTTAGCTTCCCAGGTTAAGGCCCACGACGAGGGCTACTCCCAGGTGCTGTGGCTGGACGGCGTGTACCGCAAGTACATTGAGGAGGTGGGCGCTATGAACATCTTCTTTAAGATCAACGGGACCGTGGTGACGCCAAAGTTAAACGGAAGCATTCTTCCCGGCGTTACCAGGGATTCCGTGCTGGCTCTGTGCAGACAGTGGGGCGTTCCTGTGGAGGAAAGACAGATCTCCGTGGACGAAGTGGTGGCGGCAGCCGGGTCAGGACAGATGGAAGAGTGCTTTGGCACCGGCACCGCGGCGGTTATCTCCCCGGTAGGCGAGCTGCGGTATGAGGAGCAGCGGATGGCCATCGGCGGCGGGAAGATCGGCGAATTGACCCAGAAGCTTTATGACACCATAACCGGGATCCAGCTTGGAAAGGTGAAGGGGCCTGACGGGTGGAGCGTGGAAGTGAGGTAGAAAGCCGGAGATGGCTAAAAAATTTTGTGGTAAGACATCCGGACTAACGTGGGGGATGTCTTACCTTTTTTATGGATGTCTTGTCCATGAAACATTTATGCCATTGATAATGCCTATGAAAGATCTTCGCGGCGGTCAGCAGTATTGACCAGGCGATATAGGACTCAGAACGAGAGTTGGAAGATCGTAACAGTTCAAGGGTCATCTGAACTGTTACGGAAGATCAATATTCAGAATGCCGAAAGGAAAAACAGTGAATAAACAAGATTCCTCAAAAGACAAATTCCCCTCGGCGGTGGACTTTTACCGCTGTCAGAGGGGCCTTACCAAGACAGAACTGTCCCGGCTTACAGGCATTAGGAGAGGAAAGATCCCTTCTTATGGGAGGTCATGAGTGGGAAAGACTGTTTCAGAAGATCGTGTATGATGTAACGCCTCCCAAGGAGGCATTTCTGACTCCTGAGGGTAGTCCTCCTGTGAGGACGGACTATAAACTTCAGATCCCCAAACAGAGCCATAAGGCCAGCGCTGTTCTGGAACAGGCATTCCACTATGGATGCGTGCGGTATCTGGAGATATGGTGGGAAGAAGCATCGCTATATTACAACTGGAGCTGGACGAGTAAAGACAGGTCAGCTGATTCTTGACCGATACTGTCTGGCAGACCAAACCGTCCCATTCTGTCAATAACCTGAAAACAAAATAAATAAATTGGACAAAAGTATTAAATTTTTGGTTCCCTTTTTCTCCATATTTTGGTACAATATAGCTATCATGGTCTGCAATCGGGGGAAAACCCGCGAAAAGAGCGTTTCGGGAGTATGCGGCGACAAGGGCAGCATAGCAGGCAGGCCTATGAAATTATGTTAGGAAGACTATCAGACATACTTGGCGCGGGGGAGTCCAGCTGGTAGGCAAAGAAATGGAGGCTAGTTGTATGGCACTTGCAGGGAGTGTTGATTACGGGATGGCAGTGGACCAGGCGAAGGCGGAGGTTCTGTCAGCTCTTTCCAACAAAGTACGAACCCCGATCGGTGTAGTTCTTGGAAATACGGAAGTCATTATTCGTGAGACAGGGGAAAGCCACACAGCGTCCCATGCTATGAACATTCAGGCGGCGGCGAGGACCTTGCTTTTGTTGGTCAATGACATTATGGACCTTACAGAGATCCATAACAAGACCTTAAAGCTGGAGGAAGGTTCTTTTTCTGTGCTTTCTCTCTTGCAGGATGTGATCGCCTATGCGGAGTACAGCACGGACGAGAAGCACCTGGAGTTGAGGCTTGATATTGACGAGCGGCTGCCGAGGGGATTGTGGGGAGACGCCATCAGGTTGACACAGATCTTTAATAACCTGTTGAGCAACGCGATAAAATATACATCGGAAGGGTATGTGGAGCTTAACATCCGCTGGCAGGCTCTGGGCAGCGGAGCCAAGGGAGAGTACGGCATTTTGTCCGTTCAGGTGAGGGATACGGGGATCGGCATGGATGCTGAGACCATCGAGCGGCTGCTTGGAGAGAGCGCCGGGGGAGTGGGGAACTCCTCCGGTCAGTCGGAGAACCTGGAGATGGGCATTTTTATAGTTGAAAACCTGCTGGAATTAATGGGAAGCAAACTGCAGATCGGGAGCGAATATGGGAAAGGAAGCACATTTTCGTTCTGTGTGGTCCAGAGGATCGAGGATCCTGCCTTTGTGGGCAAGCGAAAAAGCAGGCAGAGCCACAACCTTCTGGCCCAGATGGAGGCTGACCAGAAGATCGTGGCCCCCAGCGCCAGGATTTTGGTGGTGGATGACAGCACCATGAACCAGGATCTGGTCCGGGGGATCCTTAGGGGAACCAAGATCAAGATCGACACAGCCATCAACGGCGAGGAGGCCTTAGAGAAGCTGGAAGAGCAGAAGTATCACATGGTTCTCATGGATCACATGATGCCGGTGATAGACGGGATGGAAGCGTTAAAGCTGATCAAGGAGAGGAATCTGTGCCAGGGAGTCCCGGTGGTGGTGCTGACTGCCAACGTGGCGCCTGGCGCTAAGGAAGAATATTTAAAAGCCGGATTTGACGACTACCTGACAAAACCTGTGATTCCCCAGCAGTTAGAGTCGGCCATTAAACGGCACCTGCCAAAGCGCCTGATTCTGGAGCGGTGGGAGCGGGGCGGTTTGACCGAGGAAAAGCCGGAGAACGAGACGCCTCAGGAGCAGTCTCCGTTTTTACAGAAGTTCTCCTTTTTGGACACTTCTGTGGGCATGTCCTATTTTGCGGACAATGAAGAATTTTACGGCGATATGATTCGGTGCTATCTGGACAACAGTTCCTTTGAGGACATCCGCAAAGCTTACGAGGAGGAGGACTGGGAGAATTACCGCATCCTGGTTCACGCGCTGAAGAGCACATCTCTGTCCATCGGCGCGGTGGAGCTTTCCGGTCAGGCAAAAGTCCTGGAGATGGCTGCCAAGGAAAACCGCATAGACGATATAAAGAGAGACCACGACGTGATGATGGAGCGGTTCCACCAGCTTTTGGAGGATATTCGCCTGGCCCTTGGAGATACCAGGCAGGAGAAGGAAGAGACACTCTCTGTGCAGGAGGATAAAGCTACCATCCTTGTGGTGGATGACGACGCCATGAACCTGCGGATCGCGGAGAAGATGCTGGAATCCCAGTTCCGTATCGAGTGCGTCAAGTCGGGCAGGGAGGCCCTGGAGTTTGTGGAGCGGGTCATTCCCAACTTGATCCTTCTGGATCTCCACATGCCGGGCATGGACGGTTTTCAGGTCATCGCAGCCCTGCGGGCTCAGGAAAAGTTCCGGGAGATCCCTGTGATCTTCCTGACCGCGGACAATGACAGGGACACGGAGATCAAGGGATTTCGGGAGGGTGCCCTGGACTTTATCACCAAGCCTTTTATCGCGGATATCGCCATTTCCAGGGTTAACCGTATCCTGGAGTTAAGCCGTCTCCAAAAAGATCTGCAGACAGAGGTTAGGAAACAGACAAGGACCGCGGAGGAGCGGCGCCAGAAGGTGGAGCGGCTTTCCAGCCAGATCATGGAGACCTTGGCAGGCACCATCGACGCCAAGGATAAGTACACCAAAGGCCATTCCTCCAGAGTGGCTGAGTACGCACTGAAGATCGCGGAAAAACTGGGAAAGAGCGAGAAGGAGCAGCAGGACATCTACTACTTAGGCCTGCTCCACGACATCGGCAAGATCGGCATTCCGGACGGCATCATCAACAAGACCAGCAGACTTACGGACGACGAGTACGAGGTCATCAAGACCCACCCAGCCATCGGGGCGGAGATCCTGGAGAATATCTCCGAGCTTCCGGAGCTGGCCTTTGGTGCCAGATGGCATCATGAGCGGTACGACGGCAGGGGATATCCGGACCACCTTAAAGGGGAGGAGATCCCGGAGATGGCCCGCATCATCGGGGTGGCGGACGCCTATGACGCCATGACCTCCAACCGCAGCTACCGCAGCGTATTGCCTCAGAGCGTGGTCCGGGGAGAGATCGAGAAGGGGAAAGGAACCCAGTTCGATCCGCTTTTTGCTGACAAGATGATCGAGATGATTGATGAAGATGTGGAATACCAGATGAGGGAAAGATAAACCATGAAGATAAAAAAGAAAAGTATTCGCGGAAAGATCACCAGATGCCTGATCCTGTCTGTGCTGGCGGCTGTGGCGGCTGTGGGCATATTCAGCATGGCCTTAAACTATAAGAGCACCATTGATACCGTGGAGCAGATGATGACCCAGAGCGCGGTGCTGGCGGCGGGGCGGGTGGAACAGGAACTGACTGCCTACAAGAACGTGGCTCTGAATACAGGATGCATCTCCCAACTGGCCGCGGGAACCACTACCCTCGGCAAAAAACAGGCGATCATTGACCAGCGGGTGGCCATGCACGGATTCCAGAGGGGCAATATTATCGACCCCTTCGGCATCAGCATCTTTGACGGGAAGGATTACTCTGACAGAGAGTATGTAAAGCAGGCAATGGCGGGCAATATCTATGTGTCCGAGCCGCTGGTCAGCAAGATCACAGGAGAGCTGACCATCATGGTGGCTGCCCCTCTGTATTCCGGCGGAAGCTACGGCTCCGACGTTTCGGGGGTGGTGTATTTCGTCCCGCCTGAGACTTTTCTCAATGATATCGTGTCCTCCATCAAAGTCAGTGAAAACAGCCGGGCTTACATGATCAACAGATCCGGCGACACCATCGCGGACATTACCCTTGACACGGTCATGACCCAGAACATCGGACAGGAGGCGTTAAGCGACCCGTCTTTGGAGGAGCTGGCCAGGATCCATGAGGCCATGAGCCGGGGAGAGGTGGGATTTGGCCGGTACAAAAGCGGCGGCCATCCCATGTTTGCGGCCTACGCTCCTGTGGGCGGCACCGACGGCTGGAGCGTGGCCATCACGGCGCCCCAGTCCGACTACCTGGCAGGGACCATCGGCGGCATTTACATCAATATCGCGGTGATCGCGGTGTCGGTGCTGGTCTCCAGCGCGGTGGCGTTCTGGCTGGCCGGAAACATCAGCGTTCCTATGAAAGCCTGCGCGGACCGCATGCGGCTTCTGGTGGAGGGAGATTTGGATTCCCCGGTTCCTCGGGTGAAGAGCAATGACGAGACAGGCATGCTGGCCCGGTCCACCCAGGAGCTGGTGGAGGGGCTCAGGATCATCATCAATGATATTGACTATCTCCTTGACGAGATGGCCGGTCAGAACCTGAACGTGAAGACAGGCCACGAGGAGGCCTATGTGGGAAGCTTTCGCAATATCCTTCTGTCTATACGCAACATGAAAGGCAAGCTAAGCGATACCATGCGGCAGATCAACCGCTCGGCGGATCAGGTGTCCTCAGCCAGCGACCATGTCTCCATAAGCGCCCAGTCCCTAAGTCAGGGGGCGGTGGAGCAGACCAGTTCCGTGGAGGAGCTGGCATCCCAGATCCACGAGATCTCCGACCAGGCCAGGGACACGGCCAGGGGCGCTCAGGATGCCAGGGAACAGACCCACCGGGCCGGGGAGGCGGTGGCTGCCTGCAATAAACAGATGCAGGAACTTATGGAAGCTATGGAGCGTATCCGCTCCAGCTCCGATGAGATCGGGAAGATCATCAAGACCATAGAGGATATTGCTTTCCAGACCAATATCCTGGCTTTGAACGCGGCTGTGGAGGCTGCCAGGGCGGGCAGCGCGGGCAAAGGCTTTGCCGTTGTGGCAGATGAGGTGCGCAATCTGGCAGGCAAGTCCGCGGACGCGTCCAAGAGCACTTCACAGCTTATTGAGAATTCCGCCATGGCTGTGCGGACCGGAACCGAGATTGCCAGCCACACGGCGGACACCCTTCTGAGCATTGTAAGCAGCATGGAGGACGTGGTCAGCTCCATTGACAAGATCGCCGGGGTGTCCGCAGAGCAGTCCAACGCGGTGAACCAGGTGACGGAGGGGATCAGTCAGATCTCGGATGTGGTGCAGAACAACAGCGCCACCGCGGAGAAAAGCGCCGCTGCCAGCCAGGAGCTTTCCGCAGAGGCGGAGGGCCTTAAGAAGCTGGTGGATCAGTTTACCCTTGCCTGATATTAGAATGGCAGCAAAGTAAAAGGAAAGTTGAGGAAACATTGATGTATAGAAAAGAGATTGAAGCGTATCTTGACAGCCACACCCGGGAGATGGTGGAGGATATTTTTACCCTCTGCAGGATCAACAGCGAGAGGACGGCCCCAAAGGAGGGGATGCCCTACGGGGAGGGCCCGAAGAAGGCCCTGGATGCTGCTCTTAAGATGGCTGAGGGCTATGGCTTCGCAGTGCGCAATTATGACAACTACGTGGGGACCGCGGATCTTAACGATAAGGAAAAGCAGCTGGACATTCTGGCCCATCTGGACGTGGTCCCGGCAGGAGAGGGATGGCAGGAGACAGGGCCTTTTGAGCCTGTGGAACGGGACGGACGCCTCTACGGCAGAGGGACGGCTGACGACAAGGGGCCCGCTGTGGCGGCGCTCTACGCCATGAGGGCAGTGAAAGAGTTGGGCATTCCTCTAAAGAAAAACGTGCGGCTCATCGTGGGCACGGACGAGGAGTGCGGAAGTTCGGATATCGAGCATTATTACAAGATAGAGAAAGAAGCGCCCATGACCTTCTCGCCGGACGCGGAGTTTCCGGTGATCAATGTGGAGAAAGGCGGTCTGGCGGCCCATTTTACCGGCTCCTTTGAGAGGTCCCAGGAACCTGCCAGGCTGGTTTCCCTGGACGCGGGGATCAAGATCAACGTGGTTCCGGCAAAGGCTTATGCCGCGGTGGAGGGCGTGTCTTTGCAGGTGATGGAAAATATGGCCGCAGCCGTAAGCGCTGAGACGGGCATCCGCTTTACCTTTGCATGTGAGGGGAGTCTGGTGAAGATCACGGCTGAGGGAGTCAACGCCCACGCGGCCCACCCGGAAGGCGGCAACAATGCCCTTACAGGGCTGCTTGAGTACATCAGCAGGCTGCCTCTTGGAGACTGTCAGCTGGTTCGGTGCCTAAGAGGGGTTCTGGGGCTGATCCCTCACGGGGATCTGCATGGAAAGGCTCTTGGCATTGACATGGAGGATGAGATTTCCGGGCGGCTGACCCTGGCCTTTAGCATGCTCACCGTGACCGAAGACCGGCTGGAAGGGCATTTTGACAGCCGCTGCCCTATCTGTTCTACAAAGGAAAATGTGCTTTTGGTGGTGAAGGAGAAGCTTAAGTCCATCGGCCTTGTGCTTCACAATGAGGCCATGAAGCCGCCCCACCATGTGGACGGCAACGGCGTGTTTGTGCAGACCCTTTTGAAGGCTTATGAGGACTACACCGGGAGAGAGGGCAAGTGTCTCTACACCGGAGGCGGCACCTATGTCCATGAGCTGAAAAACGGGGTGGCCTTCGGAGCCGCCATGCCGGGGACAGACAACCATATGCATGGGGCGGACGAGTTTGCCATCCTTGAGGAGCTGGTGATCAGCGCCAAGATCTTTGCCCAGGTAATCGTGGATCTGTGTTCATGAGTTGAGTGAGCAAAGGGCGGGGATTGTCGCAGAACCAGTCAGAAAAGGAGCGATGTCCCGTTCGGGTTCAGATATGGGAAACCTGAACCCGGACAGCACACAGATTTTCTCTCGGGCTCACAACAACTTCGACTTAACTAGTACATCATTGCATTAATTCCTAAGCAATAGTACTCGCTCTCTACGTCAGGAGCACGTCTGCGAAGCTAGATGCAGGGTCCACTACACCGTCGCTTCGCAGACGCACACCTGATGCAGATATCAAGCACTATTACTCAGTTATTAATGCAACGATGTACTAGCCCCCATAAACAGTAGTTCCCTAAGGCATAACCGCCAAGTTTCCCAAAAAGAACTTGACAAGACCGCTTTAAGGGAGTAGAATACCACACATAGAAAAATGTTGGAGGAACTACAATGTACAATTCAAAGTCCATGATGATGAATATGTGTATGGCAAGCGGCATGATGGTCATGTGCCGTCTGTTCATGCGCGTACAATCTAGTGGAATTTGAAAGTCTTGTAGGGACGACAGTGCTTACGGAAGAAGAGCGAACAGGGCGGGAAGGATTTGCCCGGATGTTTTTCTCCGTGTGATGAAGTGTCAGCCGTAGGTCTATGGGACTTACGGCTTTTTGTTTTTGCAGGGTTTGACAGGAATGGAGGGTATTATGGAACAGCCGATCATCCAGATCAAAGGTCTGGGAAAAGAGTTTCAGACAACGGAGGGCAAGGTCCGGGCTCTGGAGGACATTAACCTGGAGATCCGTCCGGGTGAAGTGTTTGGCATCATTGGCTTAAGCGGCGCCGGGAAGAGCACTCTGGTAAGATGCATGAATTTTTTGGAGGTGCCTACGGAGGGGGAGGTACTGTTTGAGGGGGAGAGCTTAGGGAACATGAGCCCGGCCCGGCTTCGGAAGACCAGGCAGTCCATGGGTATGATTTTTCAGCAGTTTAACCTTTTAGCCCAGAGGAATGTGCTGCGAAATGTGTGTTTTCCCCTGGAGCTTGGGGACACGCCCAGGGACGAGGGGAGAAAGAGGGCTATGGAGCTTCTAAAGACCGTAGGGCTTGGGGACAAGGCGGGAGCCTATCCGGCTCAGCTGTCAGGAGGGCAGAAGCAGAGAGTGGCTATTGCAAGAGCTCTTGCCACCAGCCCCAAGGTGATCCTCTGCGACGAGGCCACCAGCGCCCTGGACCCAAACACCACTAAGTCCATCCTCAGCCTCCTTAAGGAGATCAACAAGACCATGGGCGTGACCGTTATTGTCATCACCCACGAGATGGCGGTTATCGAGGCCATCTGCGACCGGGTGGCCATTATCGACAAGAGCCGCATTGCGGAAGTGGGGAAGGTTTCGGAGATCTTCTCCGAGCCAAAGTCAAAGATCGGACGTCAGCTGATCCTGGGGGACGCTGCCAGGCAGGTGAAGTTTGGGGATTCCAGGCAGATCCGCATCATCTTTGACGGAAGGGAGTCCACGGAGCCGGTGATCTCCAACATGGTGCTGGCCTGCAAGACGCCGGTAAACATCATGTACGCCCAGACCAGGGACGTGGGGGGAACCGCCATGGGGCAGATGATCGTCCAGCTTCCCGCTGACAAGACGGAGGCTGACAGAGCGCTCCGCTATCTGGAGACAGTGAAGATCCCTTATGAGGAGGTAACAGAACATGACCTTTGATGCAGCTACCCTGCAGATGCTGAAAACAGGCATCTGGGAGACTTTTTACATGGTATTTCTTTCTTCGCTTTTTGCCTATGTCATAGGGCTTCCCCTTGGCATTGTGCTGGTGTGTACGGACACCGACGGCATCCATCCCATGCCCATGGTTCAGAAGGTCCTGGGCACGGTGATCAATCTTTTAAGGTCCGTTCCGTTTTTGATTCTTCTGTTCATTGTGCTGCCTCTATCAAAGATCGTCATCGGCACCAGGATCGGATCTCCGGCCATGGTGATACCCCTGACCATCGCGGCGGGGCCCTACGTGGCCAGGGTGGTGGAATCCTCCCTGCGGGAGATCGACGGAGGAGTCATCGAGGCGGCCAAGTCCATGGGCGCTTCGGACTGGCAGATCATATGGAAGGTGCTTCTTCCGGAGTGCCGTCCCTCCCTTTTGGTAGGCGGCGCCCTGGCGGTGACCACCATCTTAAGCTATTCGGCTATGGCCGGCTTTGTAGGCGGCGGCGGCGTTGGGGCCATTGCCATCAATTACGGGTATTATCGGTATGAGGCGGGCCTGATGTGGGTGTCCGTAGTGCTCCTTGTGGTGATGGTGCAGATCATCCAGGAGGTGGGGATGCGGATGTCCAGAAAAGGGGACAAGCGGATCCGGTGACGGATAAGGGATGATTGTAGAGGCCTGCAGGTCTTTATGATAAATTTAAAAAAGAGGAGAACATGATTATGAGAAAAACGATTTGTCTTTTAGCAGTAACAGCCCTGTTTGCGGGGACCCTGGCAGGGTGTTCCTCAAACAGCAAAGGCGAGACTACAGCTGCCCAGACCAAGACGGAGGCAGCATCCGGTGCGGAGCAGAGCGAGGAAAACAAGGAGGAGAGCCCCGCCGCCCCGTCGGGCGACTTAAAGAAGATCGTCATCGGCGCCAGCCCGGCTCCCCACGCGGAGATCCTAAGAGCCGCAGGTGAGGTTCTGGCCCAGAAGGGGTATGAGCTGGATATCAAGGAGTACGTGGACTACATCCAGCCAAATCTGGCTTTAGAGTCCGGGGATCTGGATGCCAACTACTTCCAGCACCTTCCCTATCTGGAGTCCTTTAATGAGGAGAACGGCACAAAGCTGGTGTCCGCGGCGTCCATCCACTATGAGCCATTTGGCATCTACGCGGGCAAGACAAAATCTCTGGAGGACCTGGCAGACGGGGCCACAGTGGCAGTGCCCAACGACACCAGCAACGAGGCCAGAGCTCTTCTTCTTCTGGAGGCTCAGGGTCTGATCAAGCTGAAAGAGGGCGCAGGCCTTACGGCTACCAAAAACGATATTGTGGAGAACCCCAAAAATATCAAGCTGTACGAGGTGGAGGCAGCTCAGATTCCCAGGTCCATCGACGATGTGGACGTGGCTGTCATCAACGGCAATTATGCCATTGACGCGGGATTTAAGATGTCCGACGCCCTGGCAGTGGAGGATTCCCAGTCCATCGCGGCTACCACCTACGGCAATGTAATCGCGGTGCAGGAGGGCAAGGAAAATGACGAGGCCATCAAGGCCCTGGTGGAAGCTCTTAAGAGCGATGAGGTGAAACAGTTTATGGAGACCACTTATGAGGGGGCTGTGGTGCCGCTGGATTAAGCCGCAGGAAACGCTGTCAGAAATCTGAGCGTATAATAGGAATCTTCGATTTTGTGGAGATTCCTATTTGTCGTATCATAAAAGACCCATATGGGGGAGGGAAGAATCGAATGGACGAGAGAAATAACTGGGGGATGGGAATGGATGGAAGGCCCGGCACAAAAAATAATATGGCTTTGGCCTCTCTGGTCATGGGGATTATGGGGATCGTGTCAGCCTGCTGTTTTGTTCCCGGTCTTGTGTTTGGAGGACTGGCTGTCCTTTTTGCCTGCCTTTCCAGGGTGGAGGAGAAGATGAGCGGCCAGGCTCTGGCCGGGCTTATTACAGGTATCATTGGGATCATTGCTGTTTTTGTCTTTATAGTAATCCTGAATTTGTCGGAGCGATAGGGGGTGGCGTCATGCACAAAAGCAGGAAAGAATTAAAGCTGCAGGCCAGAAGAGCCCTTTTGGGCAGATATCCGGCGGCGGTAGGGATAACTTTTGTGGCTGTCTGTTCCATGTTAGCCATGTTGGTGGTGCTTTTTTTGGGCACGCTTCTTTTGGGCGGAGCCATGATGAATGTGATGGGGGAGGATGTGGGCGCTGTCACTATGTTGGTGGGCTTCTATCTGGACTGCATCCTGCTCACGCTGTTTTATGCCATGTTATTTCCCGGCATCAGCCGGTTTTATCTGAATATCTGTCAGGGCAGGCCTGCCGGCGTCGGCGATCTGTTGTGGGGATTTCGATACCCGGGAGGGAAATTCTGGGGGATCGGTCTGCGGCTGGTGGCCATTGAATTTGTCACAACCATACTCTCTGTTTTTCTCACGGCAACAGCCTTTTTCATAGACGCAGAATACTATGCCAATCTGTTTGTAGTGATCTACAACCTGCTCTGGTCAGCGGGCTTTATTTACCTGATTCTGACCTACGGGCTGTTTTATTTTGTCCTGGCGGATAACCCGGGGCTGTCCATGGGAGAGGCCTTGAGGGAGAGCAGGAAGCTGATGAGCGGGAACCGATGGCGCATAACCCTGCTTGCCTTTAGCTTTCTGGGCTTGGCTTTTGTGTCCTATCTCACCATGGGCATGGGCTCTCTGTGGCTGTGGCCATACATCTGCTGCTCGTTCTGCTGCTTTTATCTGGATCTGAGGAGAGCGAAGGCATAGGACGGGGGATTCCCATCATAGATATACACCAAAAGACCGGGAGGGTCCCAGGTGCGGATCTCAGAATTAAAACAGAAGGAAGTTATCAACGCAAAGGACTGCAAACGTCTTGGGTTTGTGGGCGATGTGGATTTTGACATGAAAAACGGGTGTATGGTGGCCATCATCGTTCCGGGACCGGGATGCTTCTGCGGGTTTCTCGGCCGGGAGAAGGAATTTGTGATCCCCTTTAAGGATATCTGCCAGGTGGGAGATGATATTATTCTGGTGGATGTGAAGAAAAAGGATGTGGAAGAGGCTTGTAAGGTGTGAGAGGGGGACGGCACACAGCCTGCCCTCCCTTCCTTGCCCCACGACAATCCCCGCCCCCTCGCTCACTATAATAAAAATATTTTCTTGCAAGTTTTCAGATAGTAAGGTAAAATGGAAAAGACTGGGAGAGGAGGTATGGGGATGAAGTGTCCTTACTGCAATGAAGATGAGACAAAAGTGATCGATTCAAGGCCTGTGGATGACAACTGTTCCATCCGCAGGCGGCGTCAGTGCGAGAAGTGCGGCAGACGTTTTACCACCTATGAGAAGCTGGAGACCATGCCCCTGATGGTGATCAAAAAGGATAATTCCAGGGAGACGTACGATCGCTCTAAGATCGAGTCCGGCGTCATACGCTCCTGCCACAAGAGGCCCGTGTCCACCCAGCAGATTGATTCCATGATCGATGAGATCGAGAATCAGATCTTTAACATGGAAGAGCGGGAAGTGTCCACCAACATGATCGGAGAGCTGGTAATGGAACGGTTAAAGGAGCTGGACGAGGTGGCCTATGTCCGGTTCGCGTCCGTGTACCGGGAGTTTAAGGATGTGAATACTTTTATGGAAGAGCTGGGCAAATTATTAAAAAAGTAGGTGGATCCCATGTTTGAGCCGTTTTACCCTGACTACTATGTAAGCTCTGCTTACGCCATTGACTACAGGAAGCTGTATGACAGCGGAGTCCGGGGTGTTATTTTCGATGTGGATAACACCCTGGTTCCTCACGACGCCCCGGCGGATAACAGGGCCAAAAGGCTCTTTCAGGAATTCCACACCATGGGTATGGAGACCTGTCTTCTGTCCAACAACAGAGAGCCCCGGGTAGCCGGGTTTGCCGCGGAGGTGGGGACAAAATACATTTATAAAGGAAATAAGCCCTTTGTCAAAGGCTATGTCCGGGCCATGGAGCTTATGGGGACAAGCCCGGACACCACCGTCTTTGTGGGGGATCAGCTGTTCACGGACATCTGGGGAGCTAACCGGGCCGGCATTGTCAGCTACCTGACAATGCCGATAGACCCAAAGGAGGAGATCCAGATCGTGTTAAAGCGGTGGCCTGAGAAGGCGGTGCTGTATTTTTACAGGAAGAAGCGGGGCGGGGAAAGCCTGGGGAAGAATCGTGACAGTTGAGATAACCCTTGAACTGCTGCGCATCCGGCCAATTAGAATCGCCTTTGGCGGTGGACGGCTGCCTGCTGCCATTACGCTTTCGCGCGGTCAGCGCGGTAAACGCGCAGACCTGTCTGAAGGGTTACGAAGAATAATCATAAAGAAGGAAGCAGAACATGATAAGCGGTAAAGCAAAGGTATGCGGGATCATTGGGTGTCCTGTGGAACACTCCCTGTCCCCGCTGATGCATAATTTTTTTGCCCGTAAGATGAACATGGATCTTGTCTACGGGCCTTTTCGGGCGGAAGCAGGTGACGTGGAAGCGGCTTTAAAAGGCGCTTACGCCTTAAATATCGCGGGGATGAATGTGACGATCCCCCACAAGCAGAGCGTGATCCCCTGGTTAAAGGAGCTGGACGAAGGCGCCCGGTTTATCGGCGCGGTCAACACTCTGGTGCGGACAGAAGGGGGCTACAAGGGGTACAATACGGACGCCACCGGCCTTCTCAGGGCCATGAGGGAGGCGGATTTGGAGATTGAGGGAAGGGATTGGCTGCTTTTCGGAGCCGGAGGCGCGGCCAAGGCGGCTGCTTTTGTTCTCGGAAGCCGGAAAGCCGCCTCGGTGACAATCCTCAACCGGGGCGAGGACCGGGCAAAGGAACTGGCCCAAGTGATGAATCATAAGTTTCAGCGGGAATTTATGACACCTTTGGCTCTGGAGGATTACAGAAAGCTTCCTGACAGACAGTGGCAGGCCCTTCAGACCACCAGCGTGGGCATGGCCCCGCAGGCGGACAGGGCAGTCATTGAGGACAAAGGATTTTATGCCTGTATTTCCCAGGCCATGGACGCGGTCTACACTCCTGCCAGAACCAGATTCATGGAGTTTGTAGAGGAGGCAGGCGGCAGAGCGGTAAACGGCCTGGACATGCTGATCTACCAGGGAGTTGACGCCTTTGAGCTGTGGAATCCGGACAGGAAGGTTCCTGGGGATGTGATCAGGGAAGCCAGAGAGCTGATGAGAAATACACTAGAGGAACGGAGCGGCAAAAGATGAAACATGTGATCTTAACCGGATTTATGGGAGCGGGCAAGACCACGGTGGGAGAGCTTCTGGCCCGGAGGCTGGGCTGCGCCTTCTTTGACACGGACCGGCTGATCGAAGAGGAAGCGGGCATGAGCGTCAGCCAGATCTTTGAGACCCAGGGAGAGGAGGCTTTTCGCGGTCTGGAGACAGCCATCTTAAAGAAACCGTGGACTCAACAAGAGGACTGGGTCCTGTCCGTGGGAGGCGGACTCCCCATGAGGGAGGAAAACCGGAAGCTGCTAAAATCCATCGGCAGGGTGGCATACCTTCGGGTGCGTAGGGATACGGTGCTGCAGCGCCTTGCCGGCGACACATCCCGGCCTCTGCTTCTTGGCGGCGACGTGAAGGGGCGGGTGGACTCCCTTTTAAAGGTCCGGGGGCCTCTCTATGAGAACGGGGCAGACCTTGTGGTGGACGTGGATGAAAAAACACCGGACGCCATTGTAACAGAACTGAAAAAGTGGTTGAAATTAGCGGACATATAGTATAGAATAGAAGCGATTGATTAAGGCGAATTTACAAGGAGGAATATCATTTATGATATCAGCGGGCGATTTTAGAAACGGCGTCACTTTGGAGATTGAGGGGAATGTGTACCAGATCCTGGAGTTTCAGCATGTAAAACCGGGAAAGGGCGCCGCGTTTGTCAGGACAAAGATCAAAAATGTTATCAGCGGCGGCGTGGTGGAGAAGACGTTCCGCCCTACGGAGAAGTTTCCGGCGGCCAGGATCGACCGGGTGGACATGCAGTATCTCTACGCGGACGGCGATCTGTACAATTTTATGGATTCAAACACCTATGAGCAGGTGGCCCTGAGCAAGGAAACCATTGGCGATGCCTTAAAGTTTGTGAAGGAAAACGAGACCTGCAAGGTCTGCTCTTACAACGGAAAGGTATTTTCCGTGGAGCCGCCTCTGTTTGTGGAGTTAGAGATCACGGACACAGAGCCGGGCTTCAAGGGGGACACGGCCACAGGCGCGACGAAACCGGCGGTTGTGGAGACCGGGGCTACGGTGTATGTTCCGCTGTTTGTGGATCAGGGAGACAAGATCAAGATTGACACCCGCACAGGAGAGTATCTGTCCAGAGTATAGACATCACGTTTTTAAGCGTCCTGAGAGTGTGGAATCGACTTTCAGGGCGTTTTTTTGAGGGCAGGGACGAAAGATGATTCCAACGGCAGTCTTTTGGATCGTCTCAAAGACACAAAAGGCCGGGAATATAAATAAGAAGCACGCTGACGTGTGTACAGGTCTGCAGCCTGACGGTTGGAGACAGATTTACAAAGGAAGCACGCCGATGCGTGCGCAGGTCTGCAGCCTAACGGTTGGAGACAAATTATAAAAAGAAAAGGAGAGACGAGTATGAATGACAAAAAGATCAGGAGGATGCTGGCTGTAACCGGCATGGCCGCGGTGCTGGCAGCTTCCGCTCTGCAGGGGTGCGGCGGCGGAAAGGACAGCGGGTCGGACGGCGCGGACGCCGGGAACACAAAAGCTGCCCAGGAGACCACAAAGGCTGAGGAGACCAAAGCCGATTTGACAAAGGACATGACGGAATTTACCATAAAGGACGGTTCCATGTCCATTATGCTGAACAAGGACTGGACCACAGAGGACCTTGGGGTGGATTTCTGGCTGGGCGCCCAGAGCAAGAACGGGAAGGAGGCTGTGATCGTGATGCAGTTCCCCAAAATGGGTTCCATTCTTCCCGTTGACAGCATGGATTCCATGACCGCCATGGTGGTGGAGAGCTACGGTATCGCGGATGAGGCGGACGCCCAGGCGCCCACCATTCCGGGCATGACAGGTATTAAGGCAAGCACCTGCACAGTCAACGCGGACGGCGAGAAGGCGGAGACCTATCTGGTGTACGGCGAGACAGATTACGCCTACTATTCCCTGATGTATGTGACAGAGGACAAGATGACCGACGACATTATCGCTTCTGCCGTCGCTTCCTACGGCACCTTTAAGGAGACTCCTCCTGAGGTTGAGGACAACTCCACCATCCAGGTTTCCGACACGGTTAAGTGGTTTAACGCTTCCTACGCAGTGCTGACCAAGTTAAACGGGTGGAACTACAACCTGTTCGGCGGTCTGGCGGTAAATGATGACAACAAGGCCGTTGTGCAGGAGATGTTAAAGAGCTGGTGGGATGTTTCCGACCGCGCCAGCGCGGACGAGACTCTTGACTGGATCCTGACCGAGGGCCACAGAACCGGCTTTGTGGAGGAGATGAAGGATCTGCAGAGCGAAGGGGTGGGAGACAAATCCCCGGAGGAGCGGGCGGCTGCTATCCTGGGCGTGTACGAGATGGACGAGGCCACCGCGGAGATCTACGCCAGATGCTATGGCGCCTATGAGACCATGGGCGAGAAGGCCATCGACGGCTGGGATTACTGCCGGGCTCTGAATCTGCTGGGATACTATTATACCGCTGGGTACTACACGGATGTGGAGGCTTTGGACAAATCTCTGGAGATCGCCCAGAAGGTTCAGGAGGAGTTTGGTTCCTGGGATGAGCTGATCGACAGCTACATGGTCGGCTATGAGTACTGGGGCGAGGAGACCAGCGACGAGCGGAGAGCCGTCTATGAGGAGCTGAAAGGGGCGCAGGATAACCCTTACGCGGTAGACTTTAAGATGACGCTGGAGAAGACCTGGTAATCACCGGGGGATCTTGATATGGGAAAGCCACAGGGCGATGTGTATAATGGCCCTGTGGCTTTTGATATCAGCACCCAAACAGTTTTGACGCCGACTTATCATCTAAAAACAGCTTCCAGTCCAGGTGAGTCTTTAGCATGGCGGCAAGAAGGCGTTTTTTCTTGAAGAGGGGGATGGGGGGTTCATGGTTAGATCTGAGTGCTGGCGGCATGACTGTATTGAATGTATTCTATAATCAAGATTGCTGTTTTGATACATTGGAATGTGGTAGAAATGCTTTGACGGATCTGAAGAATCTAAAAACGGGTAATGCTTATCCTGACGTTATCTATAACTTAGATGGGGTTGACATATCCTGAGACTCCTAAATGATAAGAATTTTAGCGACTATAACGTCTATCTGGATGTTGTGCCGGATAATAAGAAGTTTGTTGGTGACTACAACCGTATATTAGGAACTTATGACGCATATGCTGATAGAAATATTAATATAATCCCGATACCGTGTACCGAATATTATGTAATAAAAGCGTTGTATAGTATTGGTGTTGATTTTAAGTTTAAGTATGAGGGGTAGCGGTTGTCCTTCACTATATACTTTGTAATAAGTCAATAGGAAAACCGTATCCGCCAAAAACGATCGGATATAAAGAATCTTTTAGAAGTTTCGAAAAATAGTGCAAGTTAGTGTTGAGTAATTGTTCTGATGTTTACTTAAACTTTGAAACATTGAAAGAGGACAGGCCGGCAGGGGCAAAGGCCCGCAATTTATGATTGATTTCATCCCTGATCTCTAGTATAATTGAAGCGAAAAAGCAGATGAACGATGAGGAGAAGATGATCGATGAAAAAGATTCTTGACTGCATTGCAGATGCCATAAAACCGGCGTTTACGGACAGCGGGTACGACGAGAGTTTTGCCCGGATCACGCTGTCCAACCGGCCGGATCTGTGCGAGTACCAGTGCAACGGCGCCATGGCGGCGGCGAAGACCTATAAAAAGAAACCCATTGACATTGCAAATGATGTGGCAGAGCGGGTGATGAACGGTCCCCACAGGGATATGTTCTCCCAGATAACGGCGGTGATGCCCGGGTTTATCAACATCCGCCTTGGCGAAAGTTATGTGGCGGAGTTTTTAAACGCCATGGACAAGGAACCAAAGTACGGTATGGAGGAGATCGGAAAGGACGAGACCATCATCGTGGACTACGGCGGAGCCAATGTGGCCAAGCCTCTCCATGTGGGCCATCTTCGGTCCGCCATTATCGGGGAGAGTGTGAAACGTCTGGGGCGTTTCCTGGGCTATCGCATGATCGGGGACGTGCATTTAGGGGACTGGGGCCTGCAGATGGGACTGATCATCGAGGAGCTGCGGGATCGGAAGCCGGACCTTCCCTATTTTGACGAGACCTTCCAGGGGGAATATCCGAAAGAGCCGCCCTTTACCATCTCGGAGCTGGAAGACATCTACCCGACAGCCAGCGCCAAATCCAAGGAGGACGACAGTTTTAAGGTCAGGGCCCAGGAGGCCACCTTCCAGCTGCAAAACGGCCACAGGGCGTACCGGGCCATCTGGCGTCACATCATGAGCGTGTCCCTGGCTGATCTTAAGAAGAATTACGGCAGCCTGGGAGTGACTTTTGACCTTTGGAAGGGGGAGAGCGATGCCCAGGAGTACATCCCGGGGCTGATTGAGGACCTGGAGAACAAGGGGCTGGCCTACGAGAGCCAGGGGGCTTTGGTGGTGGATATCGCCCGGGAGGGGGATTCCAAGGAGCTTCCCCCCTGCATCATCCGCAAGTCCGACGGGGCGGCGCTGTACGCCACCTCGGATCTGGGAACCATTCTGGACCGGGAGAAGAAGTACAGCCCCTCCAAATACATTTACATCACGGACAAGCGGCAGGAGCTGCACTTTATCCAGGTGTTTCGGGTGGCCAAGATGGCGGGCTATGTTAAGGAAAGCACGCCTATGGTCCATCTCATGTTTGGTACCATGAACGGCAAGGACGGGAAGCCTTTTAAGACCAGGGAGGGCGGTGTCATGCGGCTGGAGAACCTGGTGGCGGATATTAATGACGCGGTGTATGAGCGGATCATGGAGAACCGCACGGTTTCCGACGACGAGGCCAGAGCTACGGCGGGGATCATCGGGCTGGCGGCGTTAAAATACGGGGATCTGTCCAACCAGGCGTCCAAGGACTATGTGTTTGACATGGACCGGTTCATCTCCTTTGAGGGAAATACCGGGCCCTATATTCTCTACACCATTGTGCGCATCAAGTCCATTCTGGCAAAATACAAAGAGACGGGGGGCCAGGCCGGGATTAAGGGAAAGATCCTGGGCGCTGCCTCGGAGGCGGAGAAAAACCTGATGCTGCAGATCACAAAGTACCATGAGGTCATTCCAGGCAGCTTTGGGGAGACTGCGCCTCACAAGATCTGCCAGTTTATCTATGAATTGTCGGACGCGTTTAACAAATTTTATAACAGCACCATGATCTTAAAGGAGGAGGATGGGGAGCGCCAGGCAAGCTATATCGGGCTGATCGGCCTGACCAAAGGCGTTTTGGAGACCTGCATTGACCTTCTGGGGTTTGAGGCTCCTGAGCGGATGTAATGATCTGACGCCGATAACACGGCGGCCAGTATTGTCAAGGGGGAAAATGGATGGAAGTTTCCGCGATGGAGACAAAGGCGTTCTGGAAAGGCGAGGTGGGAGTCACCGGCCAGGTCCGGGACGGCGGTATGATCTATAAGGTGAAGCTTGAGGTTAAGGACAGCTTTGTCAACAGCTGCTCTTGTTCCTGTTTCAAGGGAAATTCTTACAAGGGGCTGTGTCCTCACGAGAAGGCGCTTCTCGATCACTATCTGGCCCGAGCTCAAAAAAGCCAGGACAAGGCTGTGACCACATCTTCCCAGGTGAGAGCCATGATACGGGAGTATACCAACCTTGATCTGGCCCATGTGCTGGGGGAGGAGCGGGAGGGCGGCGTAACGTTTCTTCCCAGGATCCTTATAGGGCGGCAGGAGGTGAAGGCGGAGTTTCGTCTGGCCAGGGAGCGGCAGTATGTCATAAAGGATCTGGGGGCATTTGCCAGGGCCGTGGAACAGGGAGAGTTTGTGGAGTACGGAAAGAACCTGGCCTTTGTCCACACCATGGATGCCTTTGAGCCGGATTCCAGAGAGCTTTTAGGGCTGGTCCTTGAGATGGTGAGTACCTACAGGGAGCATTATCAGCAGTTTCACAAAAGCATTTACGCCCCAATGGCGCCGTTTCGGGAGCTGAACATCAGCCGCAGCTGCAGGGACCGGTTTTTTGAACTGCTGACAGACCGTCAGGTGGAGGCCCAGACGCCTACAGGGGAGACGAGGCGGCTTTTGGTGGCCTGCGGGAATCCGGAGGGGATCGTGACAGTGGCGGAAGAAGGCGGCGGCATGAGGGTTTCCGTGGACAAGGATGTCTTCAGCTTTTCCGGGGATCGGGCTCTGTTTGTGGTGAAGGGCGAATATCTCTATGTGTGCGACGAGGGATTTTCCAGGGACGGAGCCGTGTTTTTCAGCCAGATGACCCAGGGATACCAGGCGCCTTACCAGGTAACGGTCAGTGGGAAGGACGCTCCCCTGTTTTATGACCGGGTTTTGAGAAAGCTAGACAGACGCCGTCTTTTGGATGCCGGGGATATGGATCTTGGACGTTTTAGCCCTGTGAAGCTTACGGCCCGGTTTGAGCTTATGAATCCGTCGCCGGGAACCGTGGTATGTCATCCGACTTTGAGCTACGGGGATCTCTCTTTTCATCCCCTGGAGGAGGACAAGGCCCCAAAGACCGTGTGCCGGGACGTGCCGGGGGAGTACCGGATCAGCCAGGCGCTTACCAAATATTTTAAATACCGGGACCCCATAACCCATGATTTGATGCTCCAGGATGACGAGGACGCCCTGTTTTTGCTTCTGTCTCAGGGAATCCCCAGGCTGCAGGAGTTGGGGGAGGTATACTTTCCAGGCGGAGACCGGACCTTTACCCTTTTTCAGCCGCCGAAAGTGTCTGTGGGCGTGCAGGCGGCGGGGCAGTGGTTTGACCTGACCATTGACGCGGGGGATTTAAGCGGCAGGGATCTGGTGAAGATCCTGGAGGCCTACCGCTTAAGAAAGCCCTATTACCGGTTAAAGACCGGGGAATTTTTGCAGCTGGAGGACAACGGGCTTTTGGCGGTGGCCCAGGTGGTGGACGGTCTGGCCTTGTCCAAAAAGGAGCTTTTACAGGCAAAGATGAGGATTCCCAGATACCGGGCTCTGTACCTGGATGAGATGTGCAACAGACGGCGGGATATGGTCTTTACAAAGGACTACACTTACAAGGCTCTCATACGGGGCATGAGGCGGTCCGGGGATGGGCTCTATGCCGTGCCGGAGAAGATAGGCTTTGTGTTGAGGGAGTACCAGAAAGCGGGATTTCAGTGGCTGAAGACTTTGGACGCCTGGGGGTTTGGAGGGATCCTGGCAGACGAGATGGGGCTGGGGAAGACCATTCAGGTGATCAGCGTTCTGCTGGACATAGCGGAAAGGAGCGGAAGCGCCGCGGGTTTGGCCGAACCGATTGAAACGGCGGCGGGGACGGCCAATAACGCGACAGGGGCGGTCGGACTGGATAAGGCCGGGGATATATCCGGGAAACATGAACCGAAATCTAATGAGACTTCCCTGATCATCTGCCCGGCGTCTCTGGTTTACAACTGGGAGAGCGAGATCGAGCGGTTTGCGCCGTCTCTAAAGACTGTGGTGGTGGCAGGGCCGTCCAGGGAAAGGGAGGAGCTTCTTGGGCGCGCCGGGGAGTACGATGTGGTGATCACTTCCTACGACCTGCTTCGCCGGGATCTGCCTCTGTACGAAAAGCTTAACTTCCGTTTTCAGGTTATTGACGAGGCCCAGTATATCAAGAATCCGGGGACTCAAAATGCCAGGGCCGTGAAATCGGTCCGGGCCGTGACAAGATACGCCCTGACCGGGACCCCGGTGGAGAACCGGCTGGGGGAGCTGTGGAGTATTTTTGATTACTTGATGCCTGGATTTTTGTACTCTTATCAGCGATTTAAGAAAGAGTATGAGGTTCCCATTGTGAAGGAGGGGGACCAGGCGGCCCTGGAGCGGCTTTTGCGGATGACCGGCCCCTTTATGCTGCGTCGGCTGAAGCGGGATGTTCTGGGCGAGCTTCCGGGAAAACTGGAGTCTGTGGTGTATTCCCGCATGGAGGAGGAACAGAAACAGCTTTACACGGCAAACGCTTGGCACCTTAAAAAGCAGCTTGAGCAGCAGAACAAGATCCAAATTCTGGCCGGTCTTACAAGGCTCCGCCAGGTCTGCTGCGATCCCAGGCTGATCTATGAGGATTACCGTGGCGGGTCCGCCAAGCTGGAGACCTGCATGGAGCTTGTGATCTCCGGCATCTCGGCAGGCCACAGGATCCTTCTGTTTTCCCAGTTTACCTCCATGCTGCAGCTCATCGGGGAGCGGATGACAAGAGAGGGCGTGGCCTTTTACATGCTGACCGGGGAGACTCCCAAGGAGGAGCGGATAGACATGGCCAACCGGTTCGGAAAGGACGACAGATATGTGTTTCTCATCTCCCTGAAAGCCGGCGGCACAGGGCTTAACCTGACGGCTGCGGACATGGTGATCCACTATGACCCCTGGTGGAACGTGGCGGCGCAAAACCAGGCTACGGACCGGGCTCACCGCATCGGCCAGGAAAAACAGGTGGTGGTGTTTAGACTGATCACCAGGGATACCATTGAGGAGAATATTGTAAAGCTGCAAAAGGCCAAGGAGAGCCTGGCAGAGCAGGTGGTGACAGAGGGGACGGTGTCCCTGGGGAGTCTGAGCCAGTCGGAGATTTTGGGGTTGTTGGGATAAAGGCGGTTTTGACGGAAAAAAGAGCGGCGTCAAGGCCGCTTTTTTCGCGAAATCAATTCCCCATATATAATCCGCGCTCACATGATAAAGGCGGCAGAGCATAATAAGATGGCGAATCGGCATCTCGTTGGCTCCCCGCTCATAACGGGCGTACATGGTCTGGGAAGTCCCCAGATAATCGGCAGCTCCATGACAAGGATGCTATTTTTGCGAACATCTATGGTTTGCTGCGATTCTTTCACCCAAAAGAAAACAAATGTTCGATTTTGGTATAGACAAAACATAGGTTCATATGGTAGAATACAGAAAATCGATTGAAACTGTGGATGTGTAGAAAAGAGGCGTTTTTAGTTGAGATCTACCTATGATAAATTTCTGACAGCCGCGGAGCGGGTGCATGTGCATCTTCTGCGGTTGCTGACTGTGTTTTTAACTGTCTCCATGTGGCTTATGGCCTTGTGCCTTGGCGCGGTGTGGTATCAGTGGGCAAAACATGGGTTTGAGATTTCCGTCATTATTTTTTTGATCCTGTTTGGTCTTCTGTACGCGGTGTTTCAAGGGCTGATGGTGTGGCTCTGTCTCATGTCCAGGCGGCTTCGGATCGCCAAGAGGGTTCTGGTGTGGACCTTTATGTGGATCCCCCTGGTGAATGTGGGATTGGCTTTCTATGTGAGAGGCCTTGCGAGGCAGGAGATCGACCACACCCTGTACAAGATCGGCCTGGATGATGTGAGAAAGGAACAAAGTGTCTGCGCCACCCGCTATCCCATCCTTCTGGTCCACGGAGTTGGATTTCGGGATTTCCACTATTTTAATTACTGGGGCAGGATTCCCAGGGAGCTGGCGCGCAATGGGGCCAGAGTGTACTACGGCCACCAGGAAGCCTGGGGGACTGTGGAAAATAACGCCCGTATTTTGCGGGACAAGATCTGTGAGATTTTGAAGGAGACCGGTTGTAAGAAGGTGAATATCATTGCCCACTCCAAAGGCGGGTTGGATTCCAGATATCTTATAAGCGGCCTTCACATGGAAGAGAGCGTGGCGTCCCTGACTACCATCAACACGCCCCACAGAGGGTCTGCCCTGGTGGATTTTTTAGAGCGTCTGCCGGACAGAGTGTACCGGTGGGTGTGCCGTTTGATCGACCTTTATTTTGGGCGGCTGGGGGATGTGAACCCTGACGCTTACCGGGCCAGCCGGCAGCTGTCAAAGGTATACGCGGCGGAGTTTAACCGGCTGTACGGTGATAAGGAGGGCGTTTACTACCAGAGCTTTACCAGTCTCATGAGGTCCGGATTTTCCAGCAAGCTTCTGTGCGTGCCCTACTGGGTGTTAAAGAAGCTGGATGGGCCAAATGACGGGCTGGTGACCGTGGAGTCGGCCAGGTGGGGAGTGTTTCGGGGCATGGTGACAAGTAAGCGTCTGCGGGGCATCTCCCACGGGGACATGATTGATCTGACGCGGGAAGATTATGAGGGGTTTGACGTGAAAGAGTTTTACGTTAAAGTGGCCGCGGATCTGAAGGAACGAGGATTTTGAGCAAGGAGAACATCAGATGGGAACATGGAACAGCCGGGGCCTTCGGGGTTCCACACTGGAGGACATGATCAACCACAGCAATGAGGTGTACCGGGAGAGGAAGCTGGCCCTGATCCAGAAAGTTCCGACCCCCATTACGCCTATCACCATAGATAAGGAGACCAGGCATATCACTCTGGCATATTTTGACCAGAAGAGCACTGTGGACTACATCGGGGCGGTTCAGGGCATTCCTGTGTGCTTTGACGCCAAGGAGTGCGCCGTGACCACGTTTCCCCTGCAGAACGTCCATGAACACCAGGTACGGTTTATGATGGAGTTTGAACAGCAGGGGGGGATTTCTTTTATTGTGCTTCACTGGACGGCAAAGGACGAGATCTACTACATTCCCTTTGACGAGCTGTACGGGTTTTGGAAGCGGATGGAGCGGGGAGGCAGGAAAAGCTTTACCTACGACGAGATGGACCGGTCCTGGAAGATCGGACGCCAGAGGGATGTGCTGGTGCATTATCTGGAGATGATTCAAAAGGACCTGGAGAGAAGATGACAGGCAGGAAAAATCACTTGTGAGAAGTCGAAAAATATGATATCCTAAAAAAGTTATGGGACAGAAAAAGGACAGTTTGCCAGGAGGTTTGAGCTTATGAAAATCGGTATACAGGAACTGCTTCTGGTCTTTATCGTAGCCCTTATTGTGCTGGGACCGGACAAGCTTCCTCTGTACGCCCGCAAATTCGGGGAAGCGCTGAGAGAATTCCGCAAGTTTTCCTCCGACGCCACCAAGGATATCAGGGAGAGTATTGTGGAGCCTCTGGAGGAGGCCCAGCGTCCTCTTCGTGAGGCGCTGGAGCCTATTACGGAGCTGGAAAAGGAAGTCCGGGGTGACGTGGAAGGGATCCAAAAGTCCCTCTCAGATATCAGCAAGCCCGCCAAAAAGACGCCGGAGACGGAATCAGAGAGCGAAAATGCTGAGGATCTTAAGACGGCAGAGCAGGAAGCGGATGATCCCGGGCTGGCGGACAATAAGGAGCCGGCGGCAGAAAAGGCGGACGGCGGCCATGACCTGGTAGATGGTCAGACGCAGCGCTCCTTCGCCTCCCTCGAAGACGGAGAGGAAGCTCCTGACCCTGGGGACCCGGCCGGTGAAGTGGTGTCCGTGGAAGAGGCGGCAGGTGAGGAGATACCCGGGCAGCCCGGACAGGTTTCCATGGAACAGCAGGCAGTCTGACTGACAGGGTTAAATGATTCGGTTATACTTAATAATCATATGAGGAGGACTAATTATGAAAATCGGAACACAGGAATTACTTATTGTCTTGGTCATCGCCATCTTGATCTTTGGCCCCACCCAGATTCCAAAGCTGAGCAAGATTGTGGGAAAGAGCATAAAGAACTTCCGCTCGGGCATGTCTGACGGCGAGGAAGAAGAAGATACCGCCAAGCAGTGATGAAGAGTAAGAAGACCAAAGGAAAAAAACACAAAAGACAAGCAGAGCAGTCCATGACTCTTACCGGCCATCTGCGGGAGCTGCGCAACCGGCTGATCATCTGCGTAGTCTGTCTGGTGGCATCATCCCTTGCCGGGCTGCACTATGCCCCTCAGCTGGTGGACATGCTGACGGATATCGGGAAAGCTTACGGGTACTCCTATGTGTTCATCGCCCCCCAGGAGCTGCTTATGCAGTATTTTTCCATTGCGCTTCTGGCAGGGGTGTGTATCACATTTCCGGTGATACTCTACCATATCTGGGCTTTTGTGCAGCCTGGCCTGCAGAAAAATGAGAATGTTCTCTTTCTGTCAGCTATCTTTTTCGGGCTGCTCTGTTTTATTGCGGGGATCGTCTTTGCCTACAAGATCATGCTCCCCTTTATGCTCCATTTCCTCATAGGGATAAGTGCGGGAAGCGAGATCACCGCGTCTATCAGCGTGCAGAATTACATTACGTTTCTTCTGACCATATTTATGATATTCGGCATTGTGTTCGAGCTTCCGGTCATATCGGTCCTGCTTACCCAGATGAGGCTTTTGAAGGTAGAGTGGATGAAAAAGGGCAGGCGGGTCATTATCATCGTCATCTTTATCGTGGCGGCTCTTATCACGCCGCCGGATATCGTGTCTCAGATCATGGTGGGCATCCCCATGGTGGGACTGTATGAGATCAGCATTGTGATCTGCTCCATCCTGATGAAGTTCAGGAAGAAGGAAGCAGAGGAGGAAGACGAGGAGCATTAGAAGGGATAAAGAGAGTATGAACAGAAAGATCATCTTTTTTGATATTGACGGGACGATTTTCTGCACCCGGCTTGGGCATGTTACGGACAGGGTGAAGGCGGCCATCGCCCAGGCCAGGAAGCGGGGCCATCTGTGTTTTATCGCCAGCGGGAGGCCATGGGCTTTTATCGCGGATAATATCAGGGAACTGGGCTTTGACGGGTATGTCCTGGCCAACGGTGCCCACATAAAATTCCAGGACATGGACGCCGGGATCCGATATCTGCCTCATGACGCGGTTAGAGACTTGTGCGGAAAGTTCCGGCAGGGGAATATTCAGTATATCTTGTCAACGCCGGCCTGTTCTTACATAGATCCAGGGTTTACAGAGCTTTTGAATTTCTTCGGAAAGTGCAACATTGATCTTGAAAACCTTGTCCATAAGTTTGACGAAGAGATGGTTTTTTATGAGACGCTGAAGCTGGAGGCTTGGGTGGACACAAAAGAGCAGGTGGAGCTTGCGGCCTCCTGCTGCGGTGATTTTGCCAGCGAAATCCACGGCCCCGGGGAGACCATTGAGATCTACGGAAAGCAGGTGTCCAAGGCCACAGGGATCTTAAGGGTGCTTGATATGCTCCGGCTGCCTGTTGAGGACAGTTTCTGCTTTGGGGACGGGCCTAATGATGTGGAGATGTTTGAGACAGTAGGCAGCGGATTTGCCATGGCAAACGGGGTTCAGGCTGTCAAGAGCCTGGCCAGAGAGATCTGCCCGGATGTGGAGCAGGACGGGGTGGCAATTAAGCTGGAGGAGCTGTTTCATAGAGGAGTGTTGTAGGGATATTGGCTTTTGGAACCTGTTTTTCATGGGGCATCAGAATTTTTTAAGATTTCCGATGCCTTATTTTAATTGTCCTGTCCGGCCGCGGATGGTATAATAAAGGGCAGAGAAACGTAAGGAGAATCCATGGAACAAAAAACATTCTGCTTTTCCATGACATCCAGGGAGTGGAAAAAATGGCGCGGGTTCGCCGCGTTCTGCTATGCCGCCACCTTGTGGCAGATTCTGGTTATTGTGTGGTTTCTGTTGTGCGAACTTTTGGTGCTTGTGGCGAAGCTTTCCCCAAATTTAGGGGAAACCTGGGGTTTTTGGCTTCTGGTCTGGGGGACTGTCTTTCTTCTGCTGATGCTTCGGGGATATGTTAGTCTGAAAAAAGCCACCGGGGAACTTGAGAAAAGTGTTTTTGTGCTGAAGTGCTCCCTGATGCCCAACTATATGCGCTTTTACAGCGATGCCAGCCCGGGGATGGATCATTTGGTTCATTACGGGGATGTTCACAGGCTTCTTGGGGTGGGGCGCAACCTGTTTTTCTGGTTTACATGGGAGAAAATGGCTATGTACCAGATCATACCGTCGGCGGCATTTGAGTCTTACCAGGAGTACAGACAGGTGAAGGCGGACATAAAAAGAAGGATAAAGCAGCAGGGATCAGGGAAGCAAAAGTCTGTGCTGGGAAGTTTTTTCGGCGGGGCGTTTTCACTGTGGCTGGATTATATCAAAGCCGTAGTAAAGGCATTGGCTGTGGTGATGGCGGTTCTCTTGTGTATTGGACTGGTTGGAACGGTCATCAAGAAGATGAAAGGGTAGGTGATCACCGGATGAGGTTAAAAAAGATCGTGGCGCTTCTGTTTGTGGCGGGAACGGCCTTGTTTTGTGGGTGCGGCAATTCCCCGGATTCTGCCCGGGGGACAAAACTTTTGGCAGAGTCGAAGGGGGCGGAAATAGACGGGACTGGTGAAGTGGAAGCGGGTGGGACTGGTGGAGCGGAAACGGATGGGACTGGTGGAGCGGATGGGGATGACAGAACCACAGCCAGCGAGTTCGCGGATCTCACAAAGGAGGAGACCACAGACGGACCGGGGACGGACAGCCAGAAGATGGAGCGTTTGGATGCCGCGTCTTGGGATTTCCAAGACTAGGATCTGCCAGGTTCTGATGTGGAGCGGCGGGAATCTGTCGGGATCAGGGCTCATATAAAAGAGATAAAGGGAGACCAGGCGCTTATCAGCTCGGACACCGATGAGTTTCCGGGGGTTTTCCTGATTATAGGGCTGCTTAACCTGACCGGCCAGGACGGGCCTGACGGGGATGGCGGATTTAAGGGCGGCACGGAGGTTTTTGTGGTCATGGCGGATTCGGGGCAGAAGACCGGGGACGGGATTCCCGTGTACAGGGCGTGGGAGATCTTTCCGGCGCCGGAGGATGAGGAAGGGCAGGCCAGGGCAGATGTGCTTCTGACAGAACCGCCGGCCTTAAGGCTTCAGGACGTGTTGTCCAGCGTCTTGGACCCCTTTGAGGTCCGGCCGGGAAATTACAGCTGGAATGTGGATATGGGAGACGGGACCATGACGTCAACCATTGCCTGCGGCTCTGCCCCTCTGGATGAGGCCGGATTAAGGGCGGCGGCCAGACTTACGGTTAAGGATTACAACAAGATGGACCAGGTGATGTATGCCTGTTCCACCGTATTTTTTCCGGATAAGCTGGTGGTCCGCCAGTGGGACAATGGAGATGTAACGGACGGGGATGCCAGGGAGGAGCGTGTGACCACCTACTATTGCCAGATACCGCTTCTGGGATTGGAAAAGGGAAAGGTGTATGAGTTTTCCGCCTGGTGGAATCAGGAAAACCTGGATAAAAACGGATTCTGGGGCGATGCCGCCTATGTTTTTGTGACAGAATAACGGATTTTGGGGAGGTTTTGTGATGAGACGAACATGGAGGATTGCAATGGCCCTGGGAGGTATCTGTGTCTGCTGCGCCTGGGGAGCAGGGTGTAAAGGTTCCGGCGGGGAGCAGGCGGGGACTATAAGCGGGGATAAGACCGCAGAAACAGGCCTTGGGGAAGAAGCTTCAAAAGACAGCGCCGACGGGGAATTGGAATCAGAGACAGCGGCAGATGAGAGCAAAGACGGCGCTGCTTCTAACGGGGAGGAAACAGGCATGGAGTCCTTGGCAGATGAGGACGGGGAATATATTTTCCCGGAAAGCCATGTGCGGCTTTTGACCAGGGAGGAGCTAAAAAGCGCGTCACCGGATGACCTGCGGATCGCCCGCAATGAAATCTATGCCCGCCACGGGAGACGGTTTACTTCCTCTGACCTTCAGGAGTATTTTGAAGCCAGGGATTGGTATGAGGGGACTGTGGAGCCGGATCAGTTTTCCGAAGAGGTGTTAAATGACTTTGAGAAGGAGAATGTGAAGCTTATCAAAGCCAGGGAGGATCTTGGCACTATCCTGGATACCGCGGAAGTTTACAGCCAGATCATGGAGAGGCATGGACTGTTTGGGTGGAACGGGCTTTTGGAGTATGGCCGTATCGACGCGGCCATGAGCGACAGTTACAAGGAGTGGTACCCAGAGCTTGTTGACATGGGCGATTACTATGAGGCCAAGGGCCAGGTGCTGTCCGTTCCTGTCTATTATCCGTGGGACGCAATTGAGAAGGTAAAGCCCGGGGACAGGATGACTCTCTCTTTTGGCCTGATCCCTGATCAGAAGGAGTACACGGTGACCGAAATCCTTCAGGAGCATGGAAAAGACGCAAAAGTCATCTCCGTATCGGCGCCAGGGTTAAGGGGGGAGCTCCAGCTGGTGTTTACGGACGTGTTTGACAACGGAAAGTACGCCCTGGCAATCGTTGACTGGATAGAGGGGGACGACTATGTGATATGGAACAGCGATGATATCAGCTGCGCCTGCGAAATTCTGTACCAGGGAAGTTTTTATCTTGCCAAGGACTGTGTCATCGACGTGGCGGGGGAGGAGCGGTCGGTAAAGGATCAGTGGGAACCTGCCTCGGAGAGGAATCCTTTTGGCGGGGCGATCTGCGGGGATATTCTAGAGGTGGATGAGAATGGATTGATCACCAGGATCCGGCAGCAGGTGGCGGGATGACAGATACAGAGGCAGGTACGCATAGAAGGGAATTTATTTTATGTACACAATGACGATTCCGGAGGACTTAAATACAAAGGTATTGGCGGCGGCAGCTTATTTATGAGCTTTTGGTAATGAATGACATTCCAAAAGAATGTATTTATGTGGACGCTGATCTGGAACTTCCGGGTTATTACCCCTAAAGAAAGCTTGTCGTTTCGCGCGTTTGTTACCTCCATGCTGGGTGCTGCTGCTATGACCCATTCTGCGGAAGCGGGACTACTATGTTGGACGCAAAAAATACTGGGAGAAACGGTGTTGGCATAGAGACAGAGGAATTTTACTGCAATTCTATATTGCAGCGGTTGGAGGCAGACAGAAATCTGTTTGAGGATTTTGAAATAGATTACATTGATCTGAGCCATGAGATGGATACGTATACATAAATTTCCCCCCTCCAATCGTTACAAATGTCACTCCCACAAGTGACGGCTGACATCTACCGTCCCACATTCCTTTTCCGTATAATAAGAGTATCAGATATCAACATACTTTAGATGGAAAGGGGAATGGATATGGGATGGATACTGATACTGTTTATCTGGCTTGTGGCTCCTTTTGCGCAGCTTGGGATCATCATCTATTTGCTGGTGTTAACAGACAAGTACAAAAAACAGATCCGGGAACTGGAGCGGGGCGCGTTAAGGGCGCGGGCCTTTGTCCCCCTGGCAGATGCCCCTGGAACCGGGGAGAAGGACCGTCCAGTCTTAAAAGGGGATTTCTCCCTCCAGCCGGATCCGCCATGGCAGATTGCCGAAAAACGGGCCGAGACATGGAGTCCCAAGGAAACCGTGTTGGGAGAGAAACCTGAGTTTGAGAGGGGCCCAGCTTTTCAATCGGTCTCCGTTTTTCAGAGAGAAACGGCTATAGAGGAGGAGACTCCTCCCTGTCCGTCCCGGGGTTGCGCCTTCCTCCGGCCTATGCTTGGGACTCTGGCCCTGGTACTTGGCATGGTTTTTATCGTCCTTGCAGGGCTTATCTTTGCCACCACCACATGGCCCATCCTTACAGACGCCTGCAAGACCTACTTGGTTTTCGCCTGTACGCTGATGTTTTTCGGAGCAAGTGCCCTGTCCCAAAAGGTCCTTGGCATCCGAAAGACGGCTGGAGCCTTCTACATCCTGGGAAGCGTTTTTGTGTTTCTCTCCGTCCTGGCCGCGGCGCACTTTAACCTGCTGGGGCCGGAGTTTATCCTTCATGGGGAGAACCGCTGGAAGGTCCTCTTTGTGGGAAGCGCGGTGACTCTTGGTGCTTTCTGGGCCGGGATTAGGCGTTTCTCTGACAAGGTTTACACCCAGGCCTGCCTCTGGGGCATGAGCCTCACCGCGTTTTTTCTCGTGAAAGCGTGTTCCATGGGGTGGAACGGGTTTCTGTGCGTCATGACTCTGTACTCCACAGTCCTTATTGCAGTCCTTTGGAAATTGACTCCGGAAGGGGGCTGGAGCCAGAGCGGGGACCAGGGGGAGGGAAGCGTGTACTGGCGGCAGCTTCTGGCAGAAGGATTTCGCAGCTTTGCCCCCATTCATTTTTGGACCTTTGCAGCTATCACTATGGTACGGGGACTGTTTTCCGTGTGGTGTATGGTCATTGAGGGATGCATGGGGGTTAGCCACGGTCCTTTAAGCCAAGTTCCTCTGCTGTCCTTTACCGCCTCCGTGGCAGTCTCCGTGGCTGCTGCTGCGGCGGGCATTGGGCTTCTGGCCAGGAGAGAGCCGGCAGGTGAAACTTTAGGCTTTCTAAAAGCCCTGGCAGCGGCGGAGACGATCCTGTACACAGCCGGGTGGCTTACCGATGACGTTATCCTGCGGATGGCTGTCATTGATCTGTGCCTGTCTGTGAGCTTTGGGATCTGCTATTGGAGGCAAAAGGCGGACTTTCGGGGCCGCAGCCTGTTCTGGGACGTTTTTGGGGTTCTTGCCATGGTGTTAACCTCTGTCAGCTTCTACAGCGGGGGGCTGGGCAGATGGGACGGGATGGTTTTGTGCCTGGCAGCTTACGGCGGCTTTTATGCCTGGTTCTACCTGGGTGAAAGGCAGTGGCCCCATCTGGTCATCGCCGCGGCCATGACGCTGTTTCCCTTTGCGGCCAGAACGCAGCTGGGGCTGACCTTTGACCAGATGGGATTTTGGACGGCAGCAGCTCTCCTTGTGTCCGGCGGGACGGCGCGGCGGTTTTTCCCCATCATAAGGAGAGATCCCCGGGTTCTGGGAGGTTGGCGGGCAGACTGGCACCACATTCTGTCCATTTTGACCATTCTGCACATGGTATTCCTGGGAAATGACACCTGGCGGTTTGTGTATATCTTTCTGGCAGGGCTGTATTTTGGGCAGTACATGACAGTGGAGACCCTTAGAAGGCCGGCCCTCACCCTTTGGGCGCTCTGTGTGGCTGTGGCCTTTTTCCAGCAACCCTTTGTCCGCTGGCCCGGGGTTTTGCAGTTGGAAATGAGCCTCCTTCCGGTGGTGTGGTTTTTGCGGGCAGCCAGGGTGATCTGGAAAGATGTCTCCTGGACGCGCGCCGCGGCCAATGCAGGGTATGTTATATGTTTAAGCCTTCTGTGTACGGACGCGGTATTTACAGGGCTTGTTTTGGACGCTCTTTTGGTGGAGGGGATCTGTCTGGCCGTGTTTGTCTGGGCTCAGGTGAAAAACTGCCTGTGGTGGGCGCGGATCTGCGCATCTGTCTGCCTGGCGGCGGCCCTGTTCATGACCAAAGGTTTCTGGCTCTCCATCGCCTGGTGGGTATACCTTCTGGCGGCTGGAGTGGGACTTCTGGTATTTGCCGGCATTATGGAAAAAAGACGGTGAAAGGGGAGAATGGTATGACGTTGGTGTTGCTGCGGGCAGCCTATCTGGGGGCAGTGGCATGCTGCCTCTACACCTCCGGGTGGCTGATGCTGCGGGCGGAGAAAAACCACACTACAAATGCCCTTGTGATGTGCCAGATCCTCATTATCATCTGGTGCCTGCCCCAGCTTTTTTTGGCCGACGCCCCCACTCTGGCAGTGAAGTACGCGCTCTACGGCGTCTCCTATGTGGGGATCAGCCTGATCGGTCCATGGTGGCTTATGTTTTCCTGGTCTTACTGCGCAAAGACCGTGGGGCCAAAGGCAAGGGCTGTGTTGTTTGCCATCTGCGCCTTTGACTATGGGATGTTTCTGACCAATGGCCGGCACCACCTGTTCTACCGTTATTTTGGACTTGAGCAGGTAATCTACGGTCCGGCGTTCTATTTCCACATGGCGTTTACCTACGGGTGCGTGTTCCTTGGCATGGGTGCTGTGGTCAGACGTTTTGAGAGGCGTCGGGAGGACGGTCTACATGCGGCGGTTCTTCTTCTGGCAGCCGCCATCCCCCTGGCTTTTAATATGGTGTATCTGTCCGGGGCTGTGAGAACCGGGTTTGATCTGACTCCTCCCATGTTTGCGCTGTCCAGCTTTCTCATGCTGGCGGCTGTGTTTCGGTATGATTTTCTTGACATCAATGTGGCGGCGTTTCCTCAGATCTTCGCCGCTATGGAAGAGGGCGTCATCATCTACAACCGCAGGGGAAAGGTCACCTGCCGCAATGAGGCGGCCAGAAACTATGTGGACGTGGAGCCCGGGGATTTGTGTACCCGGGTGTGGGAAAAGCTCTGCGGCGGAACGGTTGTGGACCGGGAGGGAAAAGCCCTGGAGGAAAGGCTCTCACCGGATGCTGTCAAGGAGGCGGCGAGAGAGGGCGTGGCGCTTTTGCTGCCAGGAGGGAGCGCGGCGCGGGTGAAGCAGTATCCTCTCCCTGACCCCAAAGGCCCCGCCCAGGCGGGGGTTATCCTTTTAACCGATGTGGGGGAGTATTATGAGCTTTTGCAAAAGAGCAGGAGCTTAGCCTTGTCCCGGCAGCAGCTGGCTGTTGAGCAGGAGCGAAACCGCATCGCCCAGGAGGTCCACGACACCACGGGACACACCCTGACCATGATCCAATCCCTGATCAAACTGACCCGGATCCGTTTTGAGGAGGCACAGAGCCAGGGCGGATCGTCGGACCCGGAGATCCCGGATTACCTGTGCCAGGCCCAGGATCTGGCTGTAAGCGGCATCCGGGAGCTGCGGTGGGCCATCAACCATATGCGCCGGGAGCGGGATCTGGAACTGGTGAGTCAGGGCGTGTGCCAGCTGGCAGAAAGCGTCAGGGAGCTGAAGGTGGAGGTGGGGATCCAGGGGGAGGACCATTCCAGATACTCCCATCTCTCGCTGACCGTCTGCGCCTGCCTGAGGGAAGCCATTACCAACTGCCTGAAATACGCCGGGGCGTCCCACATGGATGTGATCGTGAGATTTGAGGAATCCTCGGTCAGCGCCTACATTTTTGACGACGGCCGGGGGTGCCCGGCCATAGAAGAGCACAACGGGCTTTCGGGGATCCGCAGGCGGGTGGAGGAAAAGGGCGGTCAGGCCCGGTTTTTGTCCGCGGAGGGGGAGGGATTTCAGATCTTTTTTGAACTTCCGGTCAATCCCCCTGTCCTGTCAGAACAAACAGAAAGAGGTGTACTATGATCCAGGTAGTGATCGCGGATGACATTCAGATCCTGCGCCAGGGGCTGAAGGCCATCCTAAGCCAGGACAAAGACATACAGGTGACAGGTCTGGCCTCCAATGGCAAGGAGGCCTTTGAGCGCTGTCAGGAACAGCTTCCCGACGTGGTGCTTATGGACATGCGCATGCCGGAATATGACGGGGCCTGGGGCATCACTGCCATCAAACAGGCATTTCCCACGGTAAAGATCCTGGTCCTGACCACCTTTGACGACCAGGAGACCGTGGACGCGGCCATAGAAAGCGGCGCGGACGGGTATCTCTTAAAGGAGATGGAGGACGAGGCGGTGATCCGGTCCGTGAAGATGGCGCATGCAGGCGTACAAATCTTTGGAGGCGGCGTCTTCGACGGCATACGGCAGCAGATCTTGGGGCATAAGGGGAAAAATGCTCCCAGTCCGCCGGACTCCAGGATCTTTGGTCTGACGGACAGAGAGCGGGATATCATGCAGCGTGTGGCCAGAGGCATGGACAACCGGGAGATCGCGGGGGATTTGTTTCTGGCGGAGGGCACGGTGCGCAACAATATCTCCCGGCTTCTTGATAAGCTGGGGATGAAAGACAGGACCCAGCTGGCGGTGTTTGCGGTAAAGAATCATTTGGATTGAGGGGGAGTGTGAGCAAAGGGGGAGGCGAGGGTTGTCTGGCATCACGACAACCCTCGCCCCCTTTGCTCACTCAACGATATATCGATAGATTATATCCTGACTCACGCTTGAAAAAACCCCGCTCCTTTAGTATAATAAAAACCATAAATCAAGAAAAAGAGGGGGAGACCTATGATCAACTATTCCTACAGCAAAGAACTGAACATAAACCCTGTCACATTCCGCGAATTTGACTTGGACGATATCCGGGAAGTTTTCGCGAAAATCTTCGAATCCTACAATCCCAAGGTAAAAGACCAGGTGTTTGATTCCTTCTGTGAGGATTTCTACAATCTTACCACACAGATCCACGCCACAAGCGAAAAGATCTGGCGCATGGTTATAACAGACATGCTCTTTTGCTATGAGGATAAGGGGTATCTGGAGGGGGCGGCAAAGGACAGCGGAGTCAAGAGAAAGCAGTTCGCCATCATAGCCAATGTGCTCATAGGAAAGCTGCGGGTCAAGTAATCAAAAAAGAAAGAGGATATTCCATGAACGGAATCTTATACGGGGTGGGAGTGGGGCCGGGGGACCCTAAGATGATGACCTGCCTTGCGGTGGAGACCATTGAAAAATGTCCGGTCATTGCGGTTCCTGCCCGGCAGAGAGACCAGGCCCTGAGCTATCGCATTGCCAAGGGCATGGTAAAAGGGCTGGAGGAGAAGGAGTGCCTGCATTTGTCCATCCCCATGACAAAAGACCAGGCTATCCTGGAGGAAAGCTACCGCGCGGCCGCGGACCAGATCATCCGCATCCTGGAAGATGGGAAAGACGCGGCGTATCTGACCCTGGGGGATCCCACCATTTATTCCACCTACATCTACATCCATCGCCTGGTAAAGGAACGAGGATATGACGCCAGGATCATAAGCGGCGTACCCTCCTTCTGCGCGATGGCCGCCAGAATCGGCGACAGCCTGGCAGACAGATCTCAACAGCTTCACGTGATCCCCCTTGCCTACGATACAAAAGAAGCAGAGGAAATCCTGGCTTATAAGGGGACAAAGGTTCTTATGAAAGCAGGTTCCGGCCTGTCCCATGTAAAACAGCTGCTGCGAGAACGCTGCCTGGAGGCTGTCATGGTGGAAAACTGCGGCCTGGAAGGCGAGCGGGTCTGCAAGTCCCCGGACCAGATGCCGGATGAGGCCGGTTACTATACCACCATCCTGGTAAAAGAGGCCGGACATGGCTAAAGAAAAACATCTGACCATTCGGGAGCTGACCCTGGGCGGCCTTTTTGCGGCCCTCATAGGGGCGGGCGCGTTCATCAAGATCACCATCCCCGTGGAGCCCACGCCCATGCACGTTACGCTGCAGTGGTTTTTCGTGCTTCTGGCAGGACTTCTTCTGGACAAGCGGCTGGCAGGGATGAGCGTGGGCGTATACCTGCTTTTGGGTCTGACGGGAGTTCCCGTGTTTGCCTCCGGGGGAGGCCCCTCCTACCTGCTTAGGCCCACGTTCGGGTATCTCCTCGGTTTTGGAGCGGCGGGATTTGTCATGGCGTGGCTGTGCCAACACCTTCAGACCTGTGATTTTGCCAGGCTCTTTTTTGTGTCCGTAGTCGGTCTGCTGATCTATTATGGAGTGGGGATCGCCTACTATTTTTTTGTGTGCAGGTTTCTCATCAGCAGGGAGGTTACCTGGCAGATCCTGGTGTTCAACTGCTTTCTCCTGACAGCCCCGGCGGACTTAGGGCTCTGCCTGGCAGCGGCCAGCGCGGCCGCAAAGCTGCGGGGGACGGTTAGGAGAGCCATGGCAGAACCGTAGCGCTCTATTTGCGGACAGCACAGGGCTTCTCCCGGGTCCACATAAACTTCCGCCTAACGATACCGCAATTTCCGGTGAATCTTCCCGGTGAATCAATCATCCCCTAGCCGTCCACCAGAGTCCGCAGCTTCTCACCTCTCTGGTATGCCTGGGCTAAGTATTGGGGCATGGTCATAGCCTGGTAGCTGTTGCCGTGAAGGCAGGATACCTCCAGCGTGATGGGACCCTCCAAGATCTCCGGGGCGGGTGATCCCGCGGTTGTCGTGGATGTGAAGGCATTTCAGCCTTTGGCCGTACTTTTTAGCCATGTCAATGTGAGGGCTGTAGCAGGCATTGTGGCCGATGTCCCAGCAAAAACCGTGGAAGGGATCCTGAATATGATCCATAACCGCATCCAGGTGGGGCAGAGGCTCTATCTTCCCGGGCATTAAGAACGTGTTTTTCTTTGTGCTCATGACCACCATCATCGCGTCCTTTAACGTGTACGGCCAGACCCGCCTTATGACCCAGGGCGGCCCTGGGGAGACCACAAAGCCCATGATCATGATGATCACATCCACCATCATGGACCGCAACGACTTAGGCGTCGGCAGCGCCATGACCATTCTCATGGGCATTGTCATCGTGCTGTGCTCCATTGGACAGTACTATCTGACCAAAGAAAAAGAAGAGCTGAGGTAAAAGGAGGAAATCATGAGAACAAAGAATGTAAACAAAATATTTTTGGTTATCATTGCCTGCATTGTGGCCTACATCTTCCTTTTGCCCCTGATGTTCATGATCTTTACCAGCTTTAAAGGGATCGCGGAGTCGGTCACATCCACCACCCTGCTTCCCAAGACGTGGACCATGGAGAACTATCAGGAGCTGTTTCGCAACACGGCCACATCCCCGGTGATGCGGTGGCTGGGCAACACAGCCGTTGTCACCTGCGCGGGCACGGTTCTGCGCATCGTCACCAGCGTCCTGGCGGCCTACGCCCTGGCAAGGCTTCCGGTGCCCGGGAAGAAATTTATCCTGGTAGCCCTGGTCTGGGCCATGGCTATCCCGGAGATCGTCACCTTCTTCCCCCTATTTTATATGTTCAAGCAGATCGGGGGCTGAACACCTTCTGGCCCCTGATCCTGCCTTCGGGCTCAGGCGTCATGTGTATTTACCTGATCTACCAGTTTCTGCTGGCGTTTCCCAAGGAGCTGGAGGAGGCCGGATTTGTGGAGGGAGCCAATGTATTCCAGGTGCTGTGGCATATTGTGGTGCCGTCGGTGAAGCCGGTTATTGTCACCCAGGCCTTTATCACCTTTTTAGGCCTGTACAACAGCTATCTGTGGCCGTCCCTGGTCATCAGCAAAAATGAGAACCGTACCATCACCCTGGGGATCGCGGCCCTGGTTCTGAGGGAGAATTACACCAACCCCGGCCTGATGATGGCCTCCACCGTGGTGTCTGTTTTGCCGGTTATGATCATTTTCATGTTCGCGAATAAATACATCGTAAGAGGATTTACACAATCCGGAATCAAATAGAAGAAGGAGGAGCTTAAAAGATGAGAGAGGAGTATCCCCGCCCGGACTTTGTCCGGGAGGAATGGATGAGCCTGAATGGAAGCTGGTCCTTTGAGTACGGCGAGAAGAAGACGACGATCCAGGTCCCCTTTGTGTGCCAGAGCCGGTTAAGCGGCATCGGCGAGCGGATCCGGGAGGACCGGGTGACTTATGAGAGGACTTTTCAGGTCCCGGACAGCTGGAGAGGAAAACGGGTGCTGCTTCGTTTCGGGGCAGTGGACTACCAGTGCAGGGTCTTTGTCAACGGAAACTGTGTGGGCAGCCATGTGGGAGGCCAGACGCCGTTTTCGTTTAACATCACCAGATTTCTCACCTGGAAACAGGAGCATATACGGGTGGAGGTCAATGACCCCATAAAGGATGAGAGCATTGCACGGGGCAAGCAGTTCTGGGAGGAGGAATCCAAGTTTATCTGGTACACCCCCAGTACAGGGATCTGGCAGAGCGTGTGGCTGGAGCCGGTGGAGGACACAAGCCTTCTGTGTCTGCATTTTACGCCGGATATTGACGAGGGCACCGTGAAGATCGATTACCGCCTGGGGGAGAGCGCTGCCCTGCCCTGCCGGGTCCATATGAAGATACGGCTGGGGGACCAGGAGATCTTTCACGGGAATATGGTGTGCAACACGCTGCGCAACAGCCTGACTGTGGACGTGTTCCGGAAAAAGGCCATGGAGGGGTCTTTCCACTTTACAGGTAATTACTGGAGTCCGGAGAACCCTATCCTCTATGATGTGGAAATTCAGGTGGATGACGGCGTGGACGGCAGCCCGGCGGACACGGTAAGGTCCTACTTCGGCATGCGCAAGATCCATGTGGAGAACGGAAAGCTATATCTGAACAATCAGCCCTACTACCAAAAGCTTTTGCTGGATCAGGGGTACTGGGAGGAGGGGCTGGTGACCGCCCCCACGGACA
Source organism: uncultured Hungatella sp. (assembly GCA_910588505.1). Taxonomy (GTDB): domain Bacteria; phylum Bacillota; class Clostridia; order Lachnospirales; family Lachnospiraceae; genus UBA3402. Next base: position 48,746 of record CAJUPQ010000017.1, read on the forward strand.
TGGATTATCAGGAGGATATCCGCAAGTCCAAGGAGATGGGCTTTAACGGGTGCCGCAAACACGAGAAGGTGGAGGACCCCAGGTTTTTGTACTGGGCGGACAAGATGGGATTTCTGGTGTGGGAGGCCATGGCCAGCTTCTGGTCCTACACCCCGGAGGCAGGAGCCCAGTTTGCCAGAGAATGGATGGATGTGATCTACCGGGATTACAGTCACCCCTCCATCATCGTGTGGGGGATGCTCAATGAGAGCTGGGGTGTTCCCAGGATCTATTCCAATGTCCAGCAGCAGGATTTCTCCCGTGGACTGTACTACCTGGCCCGGGGCTTAGACAGCACCCGCCTGGTCATCTCCAATGATGGGTGGGAGATGACGGACACGGACATCTGCGCCTTCCACAGCTACAAGCACGGGGAGAAGGAGGACACAGCCCAGCATCAGGTGTTCCGGGACTGCCTAAAGCAGGTTGACAGCCTCCACCTGATCATGGAGAAACTGACCTTTGCCAAGGGAAGCTCCTACAAAGGCCAGCCTGTGGTGCTGACAGAGTGCGGCGGGATCGCGGTGAAGGCAGATGGGGACGGCTGCGACAGGCCTGTGACGCCGGAAGATCAGGCGGGGAGAGTACAGAATGGAGAAAGCCCCGTAGCAGTCTGCGGGACCGGGGACTGGGGGTATACCTCGGCTTTAAGCGGCGAGTTTCTGGATGAGTATAAGCGGATCGTGGACGCCATCTATGATTCGGAAATACTCAGCGGATTCTGTTATACCCAGCTGACGGACGTGGAGCAGGAGACCAACGGTCTTCTCACAAAGGACCATCAGTATAAGTTTGACCCGGATCAGATCCGGAGGATCAATGAGAGAAAACGGTAATTGAAATTAAGATAAGAAAAGCCCTGGGCTCTGGCGCGGTATGGAGTCCGGGGGTTTTTGTAGTTGAATTGTTGAATGAGCAAAGAAGGCGGGATTGTCGCGGGGCCAGACAGAGAAGGATTGCAAAATCATGTGATAATAGGAGAACGAAATGGCATTGATCTAAGTAAAAATAAAACTGTCAACCATTTGGCAAAAGAGAGAAGAAGCTGGATGAAACCTATGGAATTCCTTATGGAATCTTAGACGATGAATTAAACGGAGAGCAGTATATAACCAGGATCCAGCGTGACAGAGATAAAGCAAGAGAATTTATTATGGAAGAGAGAATTGCCGGAGGATCTAAAACAAAGGTTGCTGCGCTGCAAAAAGGAGAATGAATAAAAGAGCTGAAACAAAAGCCTTGAGCGCTATCGCAAATAGCGTTCAAGGCTTTTTTATATCTCAGGCTCAATCCTCCCTCACAAGATAAAACTGAAACGCGGAGTATTCCGGCACTTCCCGGTTGATGGGGATCCCGGCGTTCATCAGCGCGGCCCCTGACCGGGTCTCCTCGCTGCCGTTTATGGAGTATCTGGCAGAGGGCTCCAGCCCTTTTGGTTTCACATACTCCTGGGGGCCGTTACAGGTCAGGTTTGTGACCACAACGCTGACCAGAGACTCCCGTTTGTCCTTGGTCACATGCTGCCAGGCAGTCATGTTGCCCATCTCGAAGGGGTTGGTCAGGCGGTAGAAATCCCCCTTAAAGGTGATGTGGTAGTATTTGCGGAACAACCGGCTCTGCTCCATGCAGATCTTCTGCTCCTTTTCTGTCAGGTGGGTGGCGTCCAGCTCATAGCCAAAGGTTCCGCACATGGCCACCACGGCTTTGGTTTCCAGAGGCACGAACCGCCCGCTGTCGGAGATGTGGGCTCCCATGGTGCAGGTGGGGTACACAAAGGAAGTGCCGTAGTGGAGCTTTAACCGGTCAATGGGGTTGTTGTTGTCGCTGACCCAGTATTGGGGGTAGTAGTGGAGCATGGCCGCGTCAAAGCGGCCGCCTCCGCCGCTGCAGCCCTCAAACAAAATATCCGGGTGGGTCAGAATAATGGCGTCCATCACCCGGTACAGCCCAAGGATGTAGCGGTGGTACACCTCCCCCTGCTTCTCGGCAGGCAGGTCATTGGACCAGATGTCAGTGAGGGAGCGGTTGATGTCCCATTTCACATAGTAGATGTTGGCGTCGTCCAGGATGGTGTTGACGCTCTTTATCAGATAGTCCTGCACATCCCTCCGGCTTAGATCCAGGGCGATCTGGTTCCGGCTCCGGACCGCGTGCCTGCCGGGGATCTCCATGGCCCAGTCCGGGTGCGCCCGGTAAAGGTCGCTGTCCTCAGACACCATCTCCGGCTCAAACCAGATGCCAAACTTCATATCCAGGTCATTGATCTGCTCCACCAGCTTGTGGAGGCCGCACTTGATCTTGCTCTCATTGACCACCCAATCCCCAAGTCCGCTGTTGTCGTCATCCCTCTTCCCAAACCAGCCATCGTCCATGACAAACAGATCCACGCCCATGTTTTTGGCAGCCTTGGCGATCTCCACCAGCTTCACATCGTCAAAATCCATAAATGCCGCCTCCCAGCTGTTGATAAGCACAGGCCGTTCTACCTGGCTCACAAACTTGCTGCGGCACAGATTGGTCCGGTAGAAGTCGTGGTAGAGATGGCTAAGGCCCGTAAATCCACTGTTTGTAAAGGCCATCACCACCTCAGGCCCCTCAAAAATCTCCCCGGGCTTTAACTCATAGAGAAACTGTTTGGGGTTGATCCCCATTCCCAGACGAAGCTGGTCATACTGGTCAAGCTCCGCCTCAGCCAGAAAATTGCCGCTGTACATCAGGGAGAAGCCGTAGCATCTGCCACAGTCCTCCGTGGTCTCCCTGCCGCAGAGGATGACAAAGGGATTCTGCTGGTGGCTGGAAGAGCCCCGGACGCTTCCTATATTATGGATGTGGTGGGTCATGTGCTGGCGCTCCACCTGGCGCTCCTGGCCGTAGCGGCCCGGAAGGCTTACCAGGTCAAAATCAGACCCGTTTAGAAAATCCAGGCACAGAGACATTACCTTGGCAAGGTGGATAGGCCTGTCCCCGCCATTGACCACCTTCACGGCCCGGGTGATGATGTCCGCCTCCTGAAACACGCCGAACAGAAGAATGACCTTTACCTGGCTTACCTGGTCAAGAAGCGTCACCTCCAGAGTGTCCGCGGTGTCTTCCTCCCTGGCGAACACGCAGGGAAGGGTGTCCAGCTTATATTTGCCTTTTGTCAGCCTGTAGTCCACAGCCTTTCCGTGGAAGGAATAGCTGCCGTCGCTGTTTATGACCTCAATGCTGGCTGCCCTGAAATCCCCCTGCTGCTGGGTGGAATATTCCTGGGGCTGGGCGTCCAGGGAAAAGGTGCGGGCGTTCCGGGACTCGTAAGGGTTGCCGGAAAATCCCCGGTCATACTGCATGATCTGCCAGCTCACATCCTCATCCGGGATGGAGGGGCCGTAGTAAAGGTGCAGAAGATAGTCCAGATTGCCGATCTTCATCTGATACGATGTATGTTTTGTGTTGAGAGTAAATGTTTTTGCTTTTTCGTTGAAAATGATAGCCATATAGCGCGCTCCTTTTGTATACACGTTAATAGTGATTGACATACAGCAGTTTACCATATTTTGGCGGGAATTTCCCTATCCTAATGAACCATAAACCAGGAAAAATGAAAAGAATACCGGCATGATAGTTCAAAAAATGTATGACAATTTTAAATAATTTTTCTTTCCTATTGATACTTTTTTGATACACCAGTTTACAACTTTTTGATTTTTGAAAAATAAAAATACAAACTCAGCCT